>NZ_CP114903.1:5740176-6053568 GCF_027497255.1 Micromonospora sp. WMMD882 | reverse complement strand
CCGGCGGCGCCGAGGAAACCCATCCGGACGACCCCCTGGACCAGCCGCTGGGTCACCTCGACCCGCTCCCCGCCGTCCCCGGTGACCACCACGGCCACGTGGTCGAGCAGGGCGTCCCGGATCGCCCGCTGGCCGACGGCCCGACCCGCCACGCCGTGCGTGGCGGCGGCCCGCAGGGTGCCCGCCGCCGCCTCGGCGACGCGCCGCAGGTCGCCGCCGGGGACCGTCTCCACCACCCGTCCCGGAACGGACGGCAGCGGCCAGCGCCACCGGTCGTCCCGCCGCGGCGGCAGCGCCGCGCCGGCCCGGTCGAGCTCGGCCAGGAGATCGGCGGCGACGACCGTCGCGTCGCCCGGGCCGGGGCCGGTCACCGTGCGGGAGACCAGCACCCCCCACGGCAGCCGACCCCAGAGCGCCGTCCGCGCGGCGGCGTCGAGCGAGCGCAGCCGCACCACCGCCGCCGGGTCGAACCGGGCCAGCCGGGCCAGGAACGCGCCAGCGTCGGCGACCCCGTCCAGGCCGTGCCGCGCCGACGCGCCGGCGTCCGGCGCGACCGCTCCGGCGTACCCGGCTCCGCCCTCGCGCCCCGGCCCGGTCATCCGGGCTCGCCCTCCGACGACGGCAGCGCGTACGTCTGGAGGAAGGTCCGCTCGGCCGGGGTGAGCCGGCGCAGCCGCTTCTCCGCCAGGTCGTACGGCACCAGCACCGAGCGTGCCCGGCTGGCCAGCACCTCCCCGTCGTACAGCTCGTAGCCGATGCTGAAGGAGGCGCTGCGGATCTCCGCCACCCACAGCTCGATCCGGACGGTCGGGGCGGCGTCGGCGGTGGCCCGACCCAGCGCGTAGTCGACCGGACGCAGGTAGTCGATCTCGTGCCGGGCGATCACCACGCCCTCGGCGAACGAGCCGACCCCCCACGCCTTGCCGCCGGCGAACATCAACGCCACCCGGGCCTCCTCGTAGAGGGTGAGGAAGCGCGCGTTGTTGACGTGCCCGTACGCGTCCAGGTCGGACCAGCGCAGCGTGCAGTGGTAGACGAACCGGTCGCTCATGCCGGCGGCTCAGTCGCGGGTGAGCTTGCGGTAGGTGATCCGGTGCGGCCGGGCCGCCTCCGCGCCGAGCCGGTCGACCTTGTTCTTCTCGTACGCCTCGAAGTTGCCCTCGAACCAGAACCACCTGGACGGGTTCTCGTCGTCGCCCTCCCAGGCGAGCATGTGCGTGGCGACCCGGTCCAGGAACATCCGGTCGTGGGAGATGACCACGGCGCAGCCCGGGAACTCCAGCAGCGCGTTCTCCAGGCTGGACAGCGTCTCGACGTCCAGGTCGTTGGTCGGCTCGTCGAGCAGGATCACGTTGCCGCCCATCTTCAGGGTCAGCGCCAGGTTGAGCCGGTTGCGCTCGCCGCCGGAGAGCACCTTGGTCGGCTTCTGCTGGTCCGGGCCCTTGAACCCGAACGCCGCGATGTACGCCCGGGACGGCATCTCGACCTTGCCCACCATGAGGTGGTCCAGCCCGTCGGAGACGACCTCCCAGACGGTCTTGTCGCCGGACAGCCCCTGCCGGTTCTGGTCCACGTATGACAGGGAGACCGTCTCGCCGACCCGGACCTGACCGGCGGTCGGCTCCTCCAGCCCGACGATGGTCTTGAACAGGGTGGTCTTGCCGACGCCGTTCGGGCCGATGATCCCGACGATGCCGTTGCGCGGCAGCGAGAAGGAGAGGCCGTCGATCAGCACCCGGTCGCCGAAGCCCTTGGTGAGGTCGACCGCCTCGATGACGGTGTTGCCCAGGCGGGGGCCCGGCGGGATCTGGATCTCCTCGAAGTCCAGCTTGCGGGTCTTCTCCGCCTCGGCGGCCATCTCGTCGTACCGGTCCAGCCGGGCCTTGGACTTGGTCTGCCGGGCCTTGGCGTTGGAGCGCACCCAGTCCAGCTCGTCGGCGAGACGCTTCTTCATCTTGGCGTCCCGGCGGCCCTCGACGGAGAGCCGGGCGGCCTTCTTCTCCAGGTACGTGGAGTAGTTGCCCTCGTACGGGTAGGCCCGGCCGCGGTCCAGCTCCAGGATCCAGTTGGCCACGTTGTCCAGGAAGTACCGGTCGTGGGTGATCGCGATGACGGTGCCGGCGTACTTGGCGAGGTGCTGCTCCAGCCACTGCACGCTCTCCGCGTCCAGGTGGTTGGTGGGCTCGTCGAGCAGCAGCAGGTCGGGGGCCTCCAGCAGCAGCTTGCACAGCGCCACCCGGCGGCGCTCGCCGCCGGAGAGCTGGGTGACGTCGGCGTCCGGCGGCGGGCAGCGCAGCGCGTCCATGGCCAGTTCGAGCTTGGAGTCGACGTCCCAGGCGTCGGCGTGGTCCAGCTCCTCCTGGAGCTTGCCCATCTCCTCCATCAGCTCGTCGGAGTAGTCGGTGGCCATCTGCTCGGCGATCTTGTTGAACCGCTCCAGCTTGGCCTTGGTCTCGGCGACCGCCTCCTCGACGTTGCCGAGCACCGTCTTGGCGTCGTTGAGCGGGGGCTCCTGGGCCAGCATGCCGACGGTGTAGCCGGGCATCAGCCGGGCCTCGCCGTTGCTGGGCAGGTCCAGTCCCGCCATGATCTTGAGCAGGCTGGACTTGCCCGCGCCGTTCGGGCCGACCACGCCGATCTTGACACCGGGCAGGAAGTTCAGCGTCACGTTGTCGAGCACGACCTTGTCGCCGTGCGCCTTGCGTGCCTTCTCCAGGACGTAGATGAACTGGGCCACGGTGCGGGCTACCTCCGTACGTTGCGATTGGGAGCCGGCGAGCGAAGGGCGGACCGGGCCGCCGCGTGCCGCCGGCCGCCGTCGGCCGGGCGCACGCACGCCACCGTCAATCCTGACAGGTACGACACGCTGCGCCCACATCGCCCCGCCCGCGAAGCACGCCGGCGGCGCCGTCGCGACGCCGGCCGCGCCGGACGACGCCCGTCCCGCCGCCGACGACCGCGCCGCCGCGCGTGCCGCAGACCACAGTTGTCCTGATCACGGCGCGGTTCGCCACTCGGAGATGTGGGCAGTAAGACCCGCACTGCGCCACATGCATCGCAGCTACCCTCAGTACGCTCATGCGGTGGACCCGTCGCTTACCGGAGGTGGCCGATCGTGACCGTCCGTAGCTCCTTTGTCGTTGTGGCGAACCGTCTACCGGTCGACGAGGTGAGCACCCCGGAGGGACGACAGTGGCGTCGCAGTCCCGGTGGTCTCGTCACCGCGCTGCATCCCGTGCTCGCCGAGCACCGGGGGACCTGGGTCGGCTGGGCCGGCGGCACCGGCGCCGCCCCCGAGCCGTTCGACCTGGAGGGCATCCGGCTGCACCCGGTGCCGCTGAGCGCCGACGAGTTGGAGCGCTACTACGAGGGCCAGTCGAACGCGACGATCTGGCCGCTCTACCACGACGCGGTCGAGACACCGGCCTACAAGCGCCGCTGGCGGGACGCGTACCGGCTGGTCAACGCCCGGTTCGCGGAGGCCGCCGCGGACGTCGCGGCCGAGGGCGCGACCGTGTGGGTGCAGGACTACCAGCTCCAGCTCGTCCCGGCGATGCTCCGCGAGCTGCGCCCGGACCTGCGGATCGGTTTCTTCCTGCACATCCCGTTCCCGCCGATCGAGCTGTTCATGCAGATGCCGCTGCGCGCCGAGGTGCTGCGCGGCCTGCTCGGCGCGGACCTGGTCGGGTTCCAGCAGCGGCTGGCCGCGCAGAACTTCGTCCGGCTGGCCCGGCACCTGCTCGGGCTGCGCTACGAGGGGCAGATGATCCAGGTCGACGGCCGGCAGGTGAAGGCCGGCGCGTTCCCCATCTCGATCGACGTCCAGGAGATGGAACGGCTCGCCGCCGACCCGGCCATCCAGGCCCGCGCCAAACAGATCCGCGAGGAGCTGGGCAACCCGAAGACGATAATCCTGGGCGTGGACCGGCTCGACTACACCAAGGGCATCGAGCTTCGCCTCAAGGCTTTCCGCGAGCTGCTCTCTGACGGAAAGTTGACAGTTCCCGAGGCGGTGATGGTCCAGGTGGCCACCCCGAGCCGGGAGCGTGTGGAGCACTACCAGGCCCTACGGGTGAAGGTCGAACGCGAGGTCGGCCGGATCAACGGCGAGTACGGCCGGGTCGGCGTGCCGGCGGTGCACTACCTCCACCAGTCGTACTCTCGCAGTGAGCTCGCCGCCATGTATGTTGCGGCGGACGTGATGATGGTGACACCTCTGCGAGACGGAATGAATTTGGTGGCCAAGGAGTACGTGGCATCGCGCGCCGACCAGGGCGGCGCGCTGGTGCTCAGCGAGTTCGCCGGCGCGGCCACCGAGCTGCGCCAGGCGTTTCTGTGTAATCCGCACGACCCGGAGGCGGTCAAGGACGCCCTCCTGAAGGCCGTGCACGTGGACCGGACCGAGGCCCGCCGACGCATGCGCATCATGCAGCGGCACCTGCGGACCCACGACGTGGGCCACTGGGCCAAGTCGTTCCTCTCCGAGCTCGGCACCCCCGACGTGGAGGCCGCGTGAACCCGGCCGCCAACGAGAACGCGCCGTCCGACGGCCTGGCCCCCGAGCTGCGGGCGGCGATCGGCCGGATCGCCCGGGTCCCCCAGCTCCTGGTGGCCTGCGACTACGACGGCACCCTCGCCCCGATCGTCGAGGACCCGAGCAAGGCGGTGCCGCTGCACGAGTCGGTGGCCGCCGTACGGGCGCTCGCCGCGCTGCCCCAGACCAGCGTCGCGGTGGTCTCCGGGCGGGCGCTGCGCGACCTGGCCGCGCTGTCCCGGCTGCCCAGCGAGGTCCACCTGGTCGGCAGCCACGGCTCCGAGTTCGACATCGGCTTCGTCGAGCGGCTCAGCCCCGAGCTGGTCGCCGTCCGGAGCCGGCTGCGCAACGAGCTGCGGGAGATCGCCGCCGCCCACCCGGGCGTCCGCCTGGAACGCAAGCCCGCCAGCGTGGCCGTGCACACCCGCGGGGTGCCGCCGCAGGTCGCGGCGAACGCGGTCGAGGCGGTCCGCAACGGGCCGGCGAGCTGGGACGGCGTGACGGTCACCCAGGGCAAGGAGGTCATCGAGCTGTCGGTGGTCGCCACCCACAAGGGCACCGCCGTCGACCAGCTCCGTACCCAGCTCTCCGCGAGCGCGGTGCTGTTCATCGGCGACGACGTCACCGACGAGAACGCCTTCGGCAACCTGCACGGCCCGGACGTCGGCATCAAGATCGGCCCGGGCGAGACGAAGGCGGACTTCCGGGTCGCCGAGCCGATCGAGGCCGCCCGGGCGCTGGCCCTGCTGCTGGAGACCCGGCGGCACTGGCTGTTCGGCGAGCGGGCGGTGCCCATCGAGCGGCACTCGATGCTGGCCAACGGGCGTACGGTCGCGCTGCTCACCCCGGCCGCCAAGATCACCTGGCTGTGTCACCCCAAGCCGGACTCGTCGGCCATCTTCGCCGACCTCGTCGGCGGCAGCCCGGCCGGGCACTTCAGCGTCGCCCCGGAACGGGAGGGCATCCCGCTCGGGCAGCGCTACCGCAACGGCACCATGACGGTGGAGACCCGGTGGTCCGGGCTCACCGTCACCGACTGGCTGGACCGTCCCTCCACCGACCACGTGCCGAGCGGCGCCACCGTCGTCTCCGGCGACTCCACGCTGATCCGGGTGCTCAGCGGCTCGGGTCGGGTCCGGCTGGAGTTCGCCCCCCGGCCCGAGTTCGGGCAGGTGGCCGTCCAGCTCCAACCGCTCGCCGACGGGCTGCTCGTGCTCGGCTCCAACGAGCCGGTCGCGCTCTACTCCCCCGGCGTGCAGTGGCAGGTGAGCGCCGACGGCGGCTACGAGAGCGCCAAGGCGGTCGTCGACCTCTCCGCCGCCGGCGGGCAGGTCACCCTGGAGCTGCGGTTCGGCACGCACAGCCTGGAGCACCACCGGGTGCCGCTGCACGAGCGGCAGGCCGCCGCCGAGCAGCCGTGGAAGGACTGGGTGGCCTCGCTGCGGCTGCCGCAGACCGCCCGTGACCTGGTCGCCCGCAGCGCCCTCACGCTGCGCGGGCTGTGCCACGAGGCGACCGGCTCGATCCTCGCGGCGGCGACCACCTCACTGCCCGAGGAGCTCGGCGGGGTACGCAACTGGGACTACCGCTACTGCTGGCTGCGGGACGCCGCGATGACCGCCCGGGTGCTCGTCGACCTCGGCTCCGTCGAGGAGGCCGAAGGGCTGCTGCGCTGGGTGGACGGCTGCGTCGAGCGCACCGGCGGACACCCCGAGCGGCTGCACCCGCTCTACACCGTCGACGGGTACGAGCTGGGCGCCGAGGCGGTCATCGACACCCTCCCCGGCTACGCCGGCTCCCGCCCGGTGCGGGTCGGCAACCTCGCCAACCACCAGCTCCAGTTGGACGTCTTCGGGCCGATCGCCGACCTGATCGCGGCCGTCGCCGACGCCCGTGGCTCGGTCCGGGAGACCGAGTGGCGGGTCCTGGAGAACATGGTCGAGGCGGTCCGCCGCCGCTGGCACGAGCCCGACCACGGCATCTGGGAGGCCCGCCTGCCACCCCGGCACCACATCTTCTCGAAGGTGATGTGCTGGATGACCGTCGACCGGGCGCTGCACGTGATCCGGCGGCACGGCGCGGGCGACCGGCCGGAGTGGGTCGAGCTGCGCGACCGGATCGGCGCGAACGTGCTGGAGTACGGCTGGCACGAGGGCGTCGAGGCGTACAGCGTCGCGTACGGCAACGAGGAGATGGACGCCTCCTCGCTCTGGATCGGGCTGTCCGGCCTGCTCGCCGGGGACGACCCGCGCTTCCTCTCCACCGTCCTGCGGATCGAGGCGGACCTGCGCAGCGGCCCGGTCGTCTACCGGTACCACTGGGACGACGGCCTGCCCGGCCGGGAGGGCGGCTTCCACATCTGCACGGCGTGGCTGATCGAGGCGTACCTGCGCACCGGCCGGCGCACCGACGCCGAGGAGCTGTTCCACCAGATGGTCGACACGGCCGGCCCGACCGGGCTGCTGCCCGAGCAGTACGACCCGCTGGCCGAGCGCGGGCTGGGCAACCACCCGCAGGCGTACAGCCACCTCGGGCTGATCCGCTGCGCCCTGCTGCTGGACAACATGCTCAAGGTGTGACCGACGCGTGACCGGTGACGGCGGCGGGGGCCCCTGGCCCCCGCCGCCGTTCCACGTCCGGCGCCACGCCCGCCCCGCCCGCCCCGCCCGAGGGGGCGCGCCCACCGCGTCCCGCCCGAGGGGGCTCGCCGTTTCGGCGAAAGGGCGGTGACCGGGACGCCTGATGGCCCTACTTCGCCGAAACGGAGTCGATCAAGCGGCGGGCGGCGGGCGGCGGGGCGAGGCGGGGGCTGGGGGCGGGGGCGGGGGCGGGGGCGGGGGCGGGGGCGGCGGGGGCGCCACAGGCGGGACGCGGCGGGCGGCGCGGGCGCGGGTCAGGGGTGGTCGAGGGCGGTGACCACGTCGCCGAGCACCACGACGGCCGGCGGGCGCAGGCCGGCGTCCGCCACCGCCTTCGCGGCCTCGCCCAGCGTGGTCCGTAGCGTCCGTTGGCCCGTCGTGGTGCCCTCCTGCACCACCGCCACGGCGGTGGCCGGGTCGCGGCCGTGCGCGACCAGCGTGGCGGTGATCGTCGGCAGGTTCTTCAGCCCCATCAGGATCACCAGCGTGCCGCGCAGCGCCGCCAGCGCCGCCCAGTTGACCAGGGAGTCCGGATGGTCCGGGGCGAGGTGACCGGAGACCACCGTGAAGTCGTGCGCCACCCCCCGGTGGGTGACCGGCACCCCGGCCACCGCCGGGGCGGCGATGGAGCTGGTCACCCCGGGCACCACGGTCACCGGCACGCCGGCCGCCGCGCAGGCGAGCAGCTCCTCGCCACCACGTCCGAACACGTACGGGTCACCGCCCTTGAGCCGGACCACGAACGCCCCGCCCAGCGCCCGGTCGACCAGGATCCGGTTGATCTCCTCCTGCGTCCTCGACGGGCCGTAGGGGATCTTCGAGGCGTCCACCAGCTCCACGTCGGAGCGCAGCTCGTCGAGGAGGAGCCCGGGGACCAACCGGTCGGCGACCACCACGTCCGCCTCGGTGAGCAGCCGCCAGCCCTTGACGGTGATCAGCTCCGGGTCGCCCGGCCCCGCCCCGACCAGCGCGACCCGCCCGCCCCGGGCCGTCTCCTGGGCGCTGGGCGTCGACAGGGCGCCCTGCCGCGCGTCCAGCAGGGTGCGGATGGCGTCGCGGGTGGCCTTGGCGCGGTGCGGGTCGCCACCACCGAGCACGGCGACGGTCACCGGGCCGTGCCGGGTGACGGCCGGGGTCCAGGCGGTGGCGGCGGCCCGGTCGTCGGCGCGTACGCAGAAGATCCGGCGTTCCCGCGCGGCGGCGCTGACCGCCGCCGCGGCGGCCCGGTCGTCGACGGCGACCTGCACCAGCCAGGCCCCGTCCAGGTCGGCGGGGGTGAACCGGCGTGGCTCCCAGCGCAGCCGGCCGGCGTCGGAGTGGGCGCGCAGCGCCGGGGTGAGGTCCGGCGTGACCAGCAGGACGTCCGCTCCGGCGTCCAGCAGCGCCGGTACCCGCCGGGTCGCCACCGCGCCGCCGCCGACCACGACGACACGGCGGCCGGCCAGCCGCAGTCCCAGCGGGTACGGGTTCGCGTTCACTTCTCGGCCACTCCCGCCGCGTCGAAGGTGGCGACCTCGTGCAGGACGCGTACCGCGCCGGTGACCACCGGCAGGGCGAGCAGCGCGCCGGTGCCCTCACCGAGACGCAGTCCGAGGTCGATCAGGGGGTCCAGACCGAGGTGCCGCAACGCGAGGGTCGCGCCCGGCTCGGCGGAGCGGTGCCCGGCGACCATCGCGCCGACCGACTCCGGGGCGAACGCGGCGGCGGCGAGGGCGGCGCTGACCGCGATCACCCCGTCCAGCAGCACGGGCGTCCGGCGGGCGGCGGCGGCCAGGATCAACCCGGCCAGCGCGGCGTGTTCCAGGCCACCGACCGCGGCGAGCACGCCGAGCGGGTCGGTCGGGTCGGGCGTGTGGCGGCGCAGCGCCCGCCGGACCACGTCCACCTTCCGCTGGTACGTGACGTCGTCCACGCCGGTGCCCCGGCCGGTCGTCTCGGCCGGGTCCGCCCCGGTGAACGCGGCGACCAGCGCGGCGGACGGGGTGGTGTTGCCGATGCCCATGTCCCCGGTGAGCAGGATGCCGACGCCGCCTGTGATGAGCTCGTCGGCGACCCGGATGCCGGTCTCCACCGCGGCCCGGGCCTCCTCTCGGGTGAGCGCGGCGGTGACGGTCATGTCCCGGGTGCCGGGCCGGACGCGGGCGGTCACCAACCGGGACGACAGCGCTCCGACGCCGGAGGCCGGCTCCCCGCCCGCGCCGGGAGCCGCGGCGGGGACTCCGGTCGGGTCGACGCCGGGGATCGGGGTGGCCACGCCGACGTCGACCACGGTCACCGTCGCGCCGGCCTGCCGGGCGAAGGCGTTCACGACCGCGCCGCCGGCCAGGAAGTTGCCGATCATCTGCGCGGTGACCTCCTGCGGCCACGGGGTCACGCCCCGGGCGTGCACGCCGTGGTCCCCGGCGAAGATCACCACGGCGGCCGGCTCGGGCAGCGGCGGCGGGCAGGCCCCGGCCAGGCCGGCCAGGCGTACCGACAGGTCCTCCAGCGCGCCGAGGGAGCCGGCGGGCTTGGTCAGCCGGGCCTGACGGTCCCGGGCGGCGGTCATCGCCGTCTCGTCGAGCGGCCCGACCGCCCCGATCGTCTGCTCCAGCATCACGCCTCCAGGATCTCCGCCAGTGCCTCGATGAACGCGTCGCTGGTACGCCTGTCGCGTACCGCCACGCGCAGCCAGTCCGGGCCGAGCCCGGGGAAGGTGTCGCCCCGCCGTACCGCCCAGCCCCGGTCCCGCAGGGCGAGCCGGATCCGGTCCGCGCCGGGGATCTCCACCAGCACGAACGCGCTGGCCGGGCGGCCTGCCACCCGTACCCGGGGAAGGGCCGTGAGGCGGGTGGTCAGGTGGTCGCGGTCGGCGGCGAGGTCGACGGCGATGGCGCGTTCGGCGGTGACCGCCTCGGGGCCGGCGCAGGCCGTCGCGGCGGCGAGCGCCGGGGTGGAGACCGCCCAGAGCGGCTGGACCCGGGCGAGGCGGTCCAGCAGCGTCGCTTCGCCGAGCAGGTAGCCGATCCGGAGGCCGGCCAGCCCCCAGGTCTTGGTGAGGCTGCGGAGCACCAGCAGGCCGGGCAGGTCGCGCCGGCCGGCCAGGGACTCCGGCTCACCGGGCACGCGGGGCGCGTACGTGGTGTCGGCGAACGCCTCGTCGACGACCAGGACGCGGCCGGGACGGGCCAGGGCGACGACGGTCGCGGCGGGGTGCAGCACGGAGGTCGGGTTGGTGGGGTTGCCGATCATCACCAGGTCGGCGTCGGCGGGCACCCGGGCCGGGTCGAGCCGGAACCCGTCGGCCGGGTCCAGCAGCACCCGGTCCACCCGGTGCCCGGCGGCGGCGAGCGCGGCCTCCGGCTCGGTGAACTGCGGGTGCACCACCACCGGGCGGCGGGCCCCGCGCAGCGCCTGCGCGATCAGCACGAAGCCTTCGGCGGCCCCGGCGGTGAGCAGCACCTCGGCCGGCGGGCGAGCGTGCCGGGCGGCGACCGCGGCGCGGGCCGGGGACGGGTCGGGGTAGTCGGCGAGCCTGGTCAGCGAGGCGGTCAGCGGCCCGGCCAACCAGGGCGGCGGGGCGGCCCGGCGGACGTTGACCGCGAGGTCGACCAGCCCGGCCGCCACCTCGGCGTCACCGTGGTGACCGAGGTCCGGCTCGGGTACGGCGTACCGGGACGCTCCTCTCGGCTGACCACGCATGCCCGCGATCCTGCCGGGAAGGCGGCGCGCGGGACAGCGCATCGGGGCGTGGGGCACGTCACGGCCGATCGTCACCCGTAGGAATTATGAATATTTCGCATCTCTTACCGGGATGTGTCCTAGCTTGGCCGTGTGAGCAACCGACTCCTCAACTCCGCCGGTCGTTGGGTCCCGCTGCTGCGCGCCGGGCTGATCGCCGGGATCATCGTGGCCGCCGTGGCGTACCCGCTCGTCGCGGTGGCCGGCATCAGCGCCAAGGCCGGCGCGGACTTCTCCGAGCACAAGGCCGACCTGCTGCGCACCGCGCTGCCCGCCGAGACCTCCTACCTCTACGCCGCCGACGGCACCCTGCTGACCATGTTCTACGAGGAGTACCGGCAGTACGCGACGCTGGCCCAGATCGCGCCGAGCATGCAGCAGGCCATGGTGGCCGCCGAGGACTCCCGCTTCTACCAGCACCGGGGCGTGGACCCGAAGGGCGTGGCCCGGGCCTTCGTCGCCAACTCGCAGTCCGGCGGGGTCTCCCAGGGCGCGTCGACGATCACCATGCAGTACGTCCGGATGGCGCTGCGGGACAGCGCGACCACGCCCCGGGAGGTGCAGGAGGCGACCGCCCAGACCAGCCTCCGCAAGGTACGCGAGATGCGCCTCGCCCTGGACGTGGAGAAGCGCATGAGCAAGGAGCAGATCCTGGAGCGCTACCTCAACTCGGCGTACTTCGGGCACCGCGCGTACGGCATCTACGCCGCCGCGCAGATCTTCTTCTCAAAGAAGCCCAAGGACCTCACCCCGGTCGAGTCCGCCACCCTGGCCGGCCTGGTCAAGTCCCCGTCCGAGTACGACCCGGTCACCTCCGACCAGCAGGAAGCCATCGGCCGGCGCAACTACGTGCTGGACCGGATGGGGCAGCTCGGCTACCTCTCCCCCGACGTGGCGGCCCGGGCCCGCACCGAGCCGCTGCGGATCGACCAGAGCGACCCGCGCAACGACTGCGCCTCCGTCCCGGCCAAGCACAACGCCCTCGGCTTCGCCTGCGACTACCTGAAGAACTGGTGGAGCGCGCAGGCGGCGTTCGGGGAGAACCGGATGGAACGCGTCGACCAGCTCCGCCGGGGCGGCTACCGGATCGTGCTCAGCATCGACCCGAAGACCCAGGCCGCCGCCGAGAAGAACGTGGGCGCCAAGGAGGCCACCGGCAGCCCGTTCGCCAACGGGATCGTCGTCTCCGAGCCGGGCACCGGCCGGGTGAAGGCGATGGCGGTGAACCGGACGTACTCCCTGGACACCAGCGAGAACGGGCCGAACGGCAACCCGGAGGCCGGCCCGAAGTCGAAGGCGAACTACCCGAACACCGTCCTGCCCCTGCTCGGCGGCGGCGACCTGGCCGGCTACCAGGCCGGGTCCACGTTCAAGATGTTCCCCATGCTGGCGGCGCTGGAGGCCGGCATGCCGCTGTCCAGCACGTTCAACGCCCCGCACCGGTACCAGTCCAAGGTCTACGACAACTGGGTCATGTCGAACGCGAGCGGGGCGATGACCGGCACCCAGACCATGTGGTCCGGGTTCGGCAAGTCGGTCAACACGTACTTCGTGTGGCTGGAGGAGCAGGTCGGCGCGGAACGGGCGGTCCGGATGGCCGAGCAGCTCGGGCTGCGCTGGCGCACCGACGTCGACCGGCGGCAGGCGGCCCCGGAACGGGTCAACAAGTGGGGCGCGTTCACCCTCGGCGTCTCCGACGCCACCCCGCTGGAGCTGGCGAACGCGTACGCGGCGGTCAGCGCCGACGGCCGGTACTGCGAGGCGATCCCGGTGCTGTCGATCACCACCCGGGACGGCGCCCCGGCGACCTACCGGACCGCGTCCGGCCTGCAACGGGAGGTCGCCAAGCCGCGCTGCCGGCAGGTGGTGAGCGCCGACACGGCGCGGGCAGCCACCGACGCGGCCCGCTGCCCGACCGGGGACACGCCGGCCCGCGGAAGCTGCGGCGGCTGGTCCACCGCCGACAGCGTCCGGGGCACGGTCGGCCGCCCGGTCGCCGGCAAGACCGGCACCACCGACAGCACCCGGTCCGCCTGGTTCGTCGCCTACACCCCGGAGCTGGCCGCGGCGAGCTTCATCTCGGATCCGGACAACCCGTTCAACGCGGTGGGCGACGGGCAGTCCCAGACGCCGGTCCAGGCGGTCGCGAACACCCTCCGGGACGCCCTGAAGGACCAGCCGAAACGCGACTTCACCCCGCCCTCCGACCGGATCGTCGGCGGCTGACGGCGGTGACCGTCAGCGCAGGTCGGCGGTGACTCCTTCCGAGCAGCCAGGTCGGCGGTGACCGTCAGTGCCGGTCGGCGGTGACCATCAGTGCAGGTCGGCGGTGACGAAGGACCAGAGCTCCAGGTCGACCCGGTTGCCCCGGACGTAGCCCGCGTTGCGCAGCAGCCCCTCGTAGGTGAAACCGGCCTTCTCGGCCACCCGCCGGGACGCCACGTTCCCCGGGGCCACCCGCAGCTCGATCCGCTGGAAGTCGTGCTCCATGATCAGCACGATGGCCAGGGCGATCACCGCCTCGGCGGCCAGCCCGAAGCCGCGTGCCTCCGACGCCATCGCGTACGACACCTCGGTCAGCCGGGAGCCCCAGTCGGTCCGTTTCGTCCAGAGACAGCCGACGACCCGGGCGTCCTCCCGGCGGACCACCGCGAAATGGTCGCCGTCGCCGCTGTCGCGGCGCTGCCGGGCCAGGTCGGCGCACCAGGCCGCCCCGTCGATCTGCCCCGATTCCTCGGCCAACGGCAGCCACCGCTGGGTCAGCCGGTCCGCGAAGATCGCCGACACCGCCTCGGTGTCCGGCGCGAGGTGCCGGCGTACCTCGGTGCGCGGGGTCGACACGGTCAGCTCGGGAAAGCGGCGTACCGCCACCTGGCCGATCACGCCGGAACCTCCGGCCCGACCACGCTCCGGGCCGGCCCACCGGCCACCACGCCGCCGGTGATCATGGTGATCGGCGTGGTGCCCGTCGACCCCGGACCGGGCGGCCCGACGGCGTCACCGGCGGGCCCGGCGGCCGGGCCGGGGGCGGAGCCGGTGGGCGTGGCGGTAGCGTCGGCGGCGGCAGGGCCGGCAGCCGCGGCAGGAACAGGGCCGGTGGGCGCGACGCCGGCGGCGGCAGGGGCGGTGGGGGTGGCGGGGGTGACGCCGGTGATGGGCGTGACCTCGGTGGTGGACGTGACGCCGGTGGTCGGCGTGACGGCAGCGGCGGGCGTGGCGGTGGCGGCGGCGGTGGCGGTGAGCAGGCGGGCGGCGATCTCCGGCGCGCCGGCCCAGTGCAGGACGAGCTGGGAGGCGTACCCGCCACGCCAGACGAACCCCTCGGGCGCGCCACCGGCCCAGCTCCACGCCGGACGCGCACCGGCCCGTGGGGTCAACACGGCGCTGTGCTGCTTGTAGCCCATCCGCACCGCGCCCCGGGTGGCCACCGGGCTGTCCGCGCCGGCGGTCGCCTCCCGGTAGCCGATCACCAGGCCGTCCCGGCGCGCCCCGACGGCGTCCAACACCCCGCACATCGGCAGGCCGTCCACCTCCCGGGCCAGCCAGAGCAGGCCGGCGCCCTCGGCGATCACCGGGCCGCCCCGGCGGGCCAGCTCCGCCACGGCGACGCAGAGCCGCCGGTTGGCGGACAGCTCCTCCGCGTACGCCTCGGGCAGCCCGCCCCCGACGACCAGCGCGACGGCCCCCGCCGGCAGCGCCTCGTCGCGCAGCGGATCGACCGTGACCACCTCGGCCCCGGCGGCGGTCAGCAGCTCGGCCGTCTCGACGTAGCCGTAGCCGCCGACCGGCGTGCCGGCCAACGCGACCACCGGACGGCCCGCGACGGCGAAGCCCGGCGGCGGGGCCGGCGACCACGGCTCGACCGCCAGCGGCGGCGCGGACCGGGCCAGCCGCAGCAGCGCCTCCAGGTCGACCCCGCCGGCCACCCCCTGACCCAGCCGCCGGACCGCCTGCGTCACCTCGCCGTCACCGCGCAGCACCGGCACCATCCCGTGCCGCCGGCTCGGGAACACCGGTGGCAGGTCCCGGCGGCGCAGCGCCCCGAAGACGGGTACGCCGATGTCGTCGAGCGCCTCGCGCAGCAGCTCCTCGTGCCGGGCCGAGGCCACCCGGTTCAGGATCACCCCGCCCAGCCAGAGCAGCTCGTCGTACGCGCGGAAGCCGTGCACCAGGGCGGCCACCGACTGCCCCATCGCCGACACGTCGACCACCAGCACCACCGGGCTGCGCAGCGCGGTGGACACCGCCGCGGTCGACTCGACCTCGGGCGGGCCGGCGACACTGTCGTACAGCCCCATGGTGCCCTGCACCAGGGCGAGCTCGGCCCCGGCGGCCCCGTACGCGAACAGCGGCGCGACCCGCCGCGCGCCGAGCAGCCGGGGATCGAGGTTGCGGGCGGGGCGACCCCCGGCGGCTGTCCCGAGGTACGCGGCGTCGACCTGGTCCGGGCCGACCTTGAAGCCGGCGACGTCCAGACCCCGGTCCCGGAACGCGGCAAGCAGGCCGATCGAGACGGCGTTCTTGCCGTGCCCGGACGAGGGCGCGGCGACCACGAGACGCGGTACGGCGCTCATCATCGACTCCTCGGTGGCGGCGGTACGCGTCGCACGCGCACGGTCGACGGCGCACGCGCGGGCAGGCGCGTACGCGGACCCGGCGGGTCGTCCGCGTGACGATACCCAACGACCCGGCCGAATCGTGGTAACCGACCCGCCACACGACGGGACAGTCGACCGGCGCGACGGTCGAGCGGCGGGCCGGACAGCGACCTGCCGGACGGTGGCGGGGCGGTGGCCCCGGTCATACGAGTAGCCTCGGGGCGTGTACCGGTTCCTCCTGACGCCGCGCTGGCTGGGCTATCTCGCCCTGGCCCTGGTCGCCGCCGCGGTCATGGCGCAGCTCGGCAACTGGCAGCTCGACCGCTACCGGGGGCGCTCGGAGATCAACCAGCGGATCGACGCCACCGCCACCATGACGCCGGTGCCGCTGCGGGACACGCTCACCGCCCCCGGCGGCGGGGTCGGCGTCCCGGGCCCCGCCCCGGACGACGCGACGACCTGGACCCGGGTCACCGTCACCGGCCGGTACGACGCGGCGAACTCGGTCTGGATCCGGGCCCGCCCGGTCGAGCGGAAGGTCGGCTTCGAGCTGGTCACGCCGCTGCGGCTGGCCGACGGCACGGCCATCCTGGTGGACCGGGGCTGGGTGCCGCCGCCGGTCGCCGGGGACGCGACCGCCCGCCCCGCGCTGCCGCCCACCCCGGACGGCGAGGTGACCGTGGTCGGCCGGGTGCGGCTCAGCGAGGGCGGGGGCACGGTGGAGCGCCGGGACGGCCGGTTGGAGAGCCGCCGGATCGCGGTGCCCCAGCTCGCCCGGGAACTGCCCTACCCGCTGTACGGGGCGTACCTGCTGCTCGACGGGCAGACCCCGGCGGCCGAGCCGGTCTTCCAGGCGGTGCCGGTCCGACACGAGAACAACTGGCAGAACCTCGGGTACGTGGTGCAGTGGTGGCTCTTCGCCGGCATGACGCTCGTCGCGTACGGGTGGGTGGCCCGCCGGGAGGCGCGCCGGGCCGCCGGCATCAGCCGTCCCACCGGTGACCGGGTCCCGGAGGAGACGGGCGACCGGGTCCCCGAGGACGCGCCGGCCGAGGCCGCCGGCTAACCGACCGTGGGCTCCCCCGACCCGGGACGCAGGGCGCGTACCGCGTCGATGGTGTCGGCCTCGGCGGCGCTCTTGTCGTCGCGGTAGCGCACCACCCGGGCGAAGCGCAGCGCCACCCCGCCCGGATAGCGGGGACTGGTCTGCACCCCGTCGAAGGCGATCTCGACGACCTGTTCCGGGCGGACCCGCACCACGTGCTCGCCGCGCTCCACGGCCAGCGAGAGGAACCGCTCGGTCTGCCAGCGCAGCACCTCGTCGGTGAGGCCCTTGAACGTCTTGCCGAGCATCACGAAACCGCCGGTGGCCGGGTCACGGGCCCCCAGATGCAGGTTGGACAGCCAGCCCCGCCGCCGGCCGCTGCCCCACTCGACGGCCAGCACGACGAGGTCGAGGGTGTGCCGGGGCTTCACCTTCACCCAGGCCGCGCCGCGCCGGCCGGCCTCGTACGCCGCGTCGGGGTCCTTGACGACGACGCCCTCCTGGCCGGCGGCCAGCGCGGCGGTGAACGCCTCGGCCGCCGCCTCGGGGCCGTCGACCTCGACCCGGCCGACCAGCAGACCCGCGTCGACCACCCGGGCGAGCCCGGCCCAGCGCTCCCGACCGGGGGCGTCGATCAGATCGTCGCCGTCGAGGTGCAGCAGGTCGAAGAAGTACGGCGTCAGCACGGTCGCCCCGGTCGACGCGGCGGCGGCGACCACGGCCGGGGCGACGGCGGTGGGCCCGACGCCGCGACCGCTCCCGGCGCTGGCGGCGTCGCTGCCCGTGCCGGCGCTGCCCGTGCCGGCGCTGCCCGTGCCGGCGCTGCCCGTGCCGGCGCTGTCGATGCCGGCGCTGTCGATGCCGGCGCTGTCGATGCCGGCGTTGGCGACGGTGGCGCGGCGGGCGGCCCGGCTCGACGTCTGCTGGAACGGCAGCGGCCGGCCGGTGGCGTCCAACCCGATCGCCTCGCCGTCGAGCACCAGCTCCCGGGCGGGCAGCGCCCGCACGGCCGCCACCACCTCGGGCACCCGGGCGGTGATGTCGTCGAGGCTGCGGGTGAAGACGGCGATGTCGGCGCCGGACCGGTGCGCCTGGATCCGGATGCCGTCGAGTTTGACGTCCACCACGGCGGGCGTGCCGGTGGCGGTGAGCGCCTCGGCCACCGTGGGCGCGCTCTGGGCCAGCATCGGGGCGAGCGGACGCCCCACCCGCAGCCCGAACCCGGCAAGCGCGGCGGCCCCGCCCTGGAGCGCGGCCACCGCCACCGTCCGCAGGTCACCGGAGAGCAGCAGCGCCCGCCGGACCGCCGGCAGCGGCACGCCGGCCGCCCGGGCGACCGCGTCGGCGAGCAGCCCGCCCTGCGCGCCCTGGCGCAGCTCCCCGCTGAACAGGCCGACCAGCATCCGCTGCTCGGCGGTGGTGGCGGCGGCGAACAACGCGCCCAGCAGGGCCCGCCGACGGGCCTGCGAGCCCGACCCGCGCACGGCGGCGATCCCGTCGATGGCGGCGTCGACCGCGGCCACGGTCAGCGTCGGCTCGACCGCCGGCGCCGGTAGGTCACGCAGGCTGGCCCAGCCGACACCGGTCTGGCGTTGCCGCAGCTCACCGGCGAGCCAGCCGGCCCCGGCGGGCACCTCGGCCGGGTCGAGCGCGCGCAGCGCCTCCGCGAGCAGCTCCACCTTGGCCCGTCGGCCGCTGGTGGCGCCGACCGCGGCGGAGGTGGCCGCCAGGTCGAGGAATCGCACGGTGTCATCCTGCCAGCCACCCCGACAACACCGCCCTGACCGGGCCGACGGCTCCTGGTCAGCGCCAGGCCCCGGTCGCGCCCACCAGCGGCGTGGCCCGGAGCGGACCCCGGCCGCCGGGGGCGTCCGGCGGGCGACCCGCCCGGGTCACCGGCCCGCCGACCCCCGGCTGGTGGTCGGGACCGGCCGGCTCAGGCCGTCACCGGCTCCTCGATCCGTAGGCCCCGGTCCCGGACCTGGCCGGCGACCCTGGCCAGCACGGCGTCGAGCGCGACCAGGGCCGTGGAAAGCTCACCGAGCCGCTCGTGGAGCGTCTCGTCGGGCCATGCGGAGACGTCGACGTCCCCCAACGCGCTGACCGCGGCGCCCAACCGCGCCATCACCTCGTTCGTACTCATGTTCGAGAGGCTAACCTACCGCCGGTCGTCGCGTGCCGGAATCCCGCAGGTGGCGCGCCAGTCGGTGCACCGACGCCGCCGGCCGGTCCGACATGGCTCGTTCCGACCGTGGCCGGTCCGAGGGGTGGCCGGTTCGACGTGGCTGGCCGGGCCCTCGGGCGGCGCGCTCACTGCTCTGGCGGGGCGAGACGCACCCGGCGGAGCAGTTGGGCGTTGAGGGCGACCACGATGGTGGAGGCAGACATCAGCACCGCCCCGACGGCCGGGCTCAGGGTCAGCCCGGCCCAGGCCAGCACCCCGGCGGCAAGGGGAATCGCGACGACGTTGTAGCCGGCGGCCCAGGCCAGGTTCTGCAACATCTTCCGGTACGACGCCCTGGAGAGCCGGATGACCCCGGTGACTCCCCGCGGATCCGAGGAGGCGAGCACGACCCCGGCGGACTCGATCGCCACGTCGGTGCCGGCGCCGATCGCGATGCCCACGTCCGCGCGGGCCAGGGCCGGGGCGTCGTTGACCCCGTCGCCGACCATGGCCACCGTCAGACCACGGGACTGGAGGTCGCGCACCGCCTTCTCCTTGTCGGCCGGCAGCACCTCGGCGAACACCTCGTCGACACCGGGCCGGAACCCGAGGTCGGCGGCGACCGCCTCGGCGACCGACCGGGCGTCACCGGTGATCATGGCGATCTTGTCGACCCCCTGCTCGCGTAGCTGGCTGATCGCCTGCCGGGCTTCGGGCCGGATCTCGTCGGCCAGGCCCAACGCCCCGATCGTCCGGGCCCGCTCCCCGTCGAGTCGAAGCAGGTGCAGGACGGCGGCGCCGCGCCGGGACCACTCGTCGGTGCTGGTGGTGACGTCGTCGGGCACCCGTACGTCGAGCTCACGCAGCAGGGCCGGACCACCGACGGCGTACCGCGTGCCGTCGACGGTGGCCTGCACGCCGCGACCGGTCAGCGAGCGGAAGTCCGTCGCGGCGGGCGGCCCGGTCGGCCCGGCGGCGGTCACGATCGCCCTGGCCAGCGGGTGTTCACTGGCCGCCTCCACCGCGCCGGCCAGGCGCAGCACCTCGTCCCCGGTGTGGCCGGGGGCGGCGGTGACGCCGGTGACGGTGTGCGCGCCCCGGGTGAGCGTGCCGGTCTTGTCGAACAGCACGGCCTGCACGGTACGCATCCGTTCCAGCGCGAGCCGGTCCTTGACCAGGATGCCGGCCCGGGCCGCCACCGCTGTCGACAGCGAGATCACCAGTGGGATGGCCAGCCCGAGGGCGTGGGGGCAGGCGATCACGAGCACCGTCACGGTGCGTGCCACGGACTCGTCGAGGCCGCCGAGCGCCCACCAGGCCAGGAAGGTCAGCACGGCGGCGGCCATCGCGACGTAGAACAACAGCGCGGCGAACCGGTCGGCGAGCGCCTGGGCCCGACCGCCGGCGGCCTGGGCCTGGGCGACCATCCGCTGGATGCCGGCCAGCGCGGTGTCCTCGCCGACCGCCTCGACCCGGACCCGGACCGCCGAGTCGGTCGCGACCGTGCCGGCGACCACCCGGTCGCCCGTGACGCGGCGGACCGGCCGGGACTCACCGGTGATCATGGATTCGTCGAGTTCGGCCTCGCCGTCGACGATCCGCCCGTCGGCCGGCACCCGCGCGCCGGGACGGACCAGCGCCACGTCGCCGACGGTCAGGTCGGCGACCCGGACCGGCTCCACCCCACCGTCGTCGGTGAGGCGTTCGGCGTCGTCGGGCAGCAGCGCGGCCAGAGCGGCGAGCGCGCCCCGGGCCTGACCGACGGCCTTCATCTCCTGCCAGTGCCCGAGCAGCATGATGCTGACCAGGGCGGCGAGCTCCCACCAGAAGTCCAGGTCGAACGCGCCGACGCTGGTGGCGAGCGAAGCGACGTAGGCGACGGTGATCGCCATCGAGATCAGCAGCATCATCCCCGGCGCGCGGTCACGCAGCTCCCGTACGCCGCCGGCGAGGAACGGCCAGCCGCCGTACCAGAAGACCACCGAGCCGAGCACCGGGCCGACCCAGGACATGCCGGGGAAGTCCAGCGTGTAGCCGACCCAGTCCATCACCATGTGACTGGTCGCCACGATCGGGACGGTCAGAGCCAGGCTCAGCCAGAACCTGCGCCGGAACGTCTCCGGGTCGTGACCGGCGTGCGTGCCGTGCCCCTGACCGCCGTGCCCCTGACCGCCGCCATGCCCTTGGCCGCCGCCGCGGCCCGCGTGGGCGTCGTGCCGGTCGGGCCCGTCCGGTCCGCGCGCGCCGCCCGATCCGCCGGGTCGTCCCGTGGACCCGGCGTCGGCCTGTGACGACTGTGCGTCGTGTCGCATGCGCGCGCCCTCTCAGCTCACGGCGGGACCGGTCAGGGGCGCTCCGCGCCGACCCCGGCCACCCCGGCCAGCAGCAACGCCTCGGCCAGACACACCCTGGCGAACTCGCCGAGGTGCAGGCTCTCGTTCGGTCCGTGCGCCCGGGCGTGCGGATCCTCCACGCCGGTCACCAGGATCGCCGCCCGCGGGAACATCTCCTGGAAGGTGGCGATGAACGGGATCGAGCCGCCGACCCCGATCTCCACCGGCGCCGTGCCGTCCCACGCGGTACGGAAGGCCGCGCGGGCCGCGTCGAACACCGGCCCGGACGAGTCGATCACGCAGGGCGCGCCGTCGTGCTCGAAGGTGACGTCCACCCGCGCCCCCCACGGGGCGTGCTTCTCCAGGTGGGCCCGCACGGCCGCGTACGCCCGCTTCGGGTCGTCGCCCGGCGCGAGCCGTACGCTGATCTTGGCTTTGGCGGCCGGGGTCAGAGCGTTCGGCGCCTCGGCGGTGGCTGGGGCGTCGATGCCCAGGATCGCCAGCGCCGGCTTACGCCAGAGCTGGTCGGTGATCCGGCCGGCGCCGATCGTCGACACGCCGTCGAGCAGGCCGGCCTCGGCCCGGAACCGGTCCTCCGGATAGTCGATGGTCGCCGCGTCGGCGCTGGTCAGCCCGCCCACGGCCACGTCGCCCGCGTCGTCGTGCAGGGTGGCGAGCAGTCGTACCAGGGCGGTGAGGGCGTCCGGGACGGGACCGCCGTACATGCCGCTGTGCACCGCGTGGTCCAGCGTGCGGACCTCGACGAAGAAGTTGACGATGCCGCGCAGCGAGGTGGTCAGCGCCGGCACGCCGACGTCCCAGTTCGTCGAGTCGGCGATGACGATCACGTCGGCGGCGAGCTCGTCGCGGTGCTCGGCGAGCAGCCGCTCCAACGAGTCGGAGCCGTACTCCTCCTCGCCCTCGACGAACAGGACCACCCCGACCGGCAACGCGTCGCCGAACGCCCGCAGCGCGGCGACGTGCGCCATGATCCCGGCCTTGTCGTCGGCCGCCCCACGCCCGTAGAGCCGGCCGTCCCGCTCGACCGCCACGAACGGATCGGACTCCCACAGCGCCCGGTCACCGACCGGCTGGACGTCGTGGTGGGCGTAGAGCAGCACGGTGGGCGCGCCGGGCGGGGCGGGCCGGCTCCCGATCACCGCGGGCTGACCACCGGACCGCACGATCCGTACGTCGAGCGAGCAGCCCCGCAGCAGCTCGGCCACCGCCTCGGCGGACCGGTCGACCTGGCTGTGGTCGAAGCCGTCGAACGCGATCCCGGGGATCCGGACGAGACGTTCCAGGTCGGCGCGGACACCGGGAAGCTCGCGTGCGACGGCCGCCCGCAGCTCGGCCTCGGTCATGATCGGAGAGGTCATGACCCGCATCGTATGCCGCTCCCGACCGGCCGGTGTCCCACCTGGCGACCCCCACTCCCCGCCCGGGCACTCCGGCCCCCCGCCAGCGGACGGGCCCCCGACAGCGGACGGGCTCCGGGCGGCGGACGGGCTCCGGGCGGCGGACGGGCTCCGGGCGGCGGACGGGTGACGGTGCTCCGGGCTGCGGGCGACGGGCGGGCGACGGGCGTAGTAGCGGCGCGGGTCGTGCGGCAGCGTCGGCGCGCCGTCGACCACCAGGTCCACCGCGGACTCCGTGCCGTCGGCGGCGAAGTGCGCCCGCTCGCCGACGTGCCAGCGCCGCAGCTCGGGCAGGATCGCCGCGCCGTCCCGGGCGACCGCACGGGCGGCGCGCAGCTCGGCGGGCGCGGTGACCAGCACGGTCAGGGTCGTCTCGGGGCGGATCACCTGCCGGGCCACGCTGACCCCCTCCACGATCAGCACCGGCGCGACCGGCACCGGCACCACCCGGGGCAGGAACTCCCGGCGGACCCAGCTGTACCGCCGGTAGCCGCCCGGCCGCCCGGCCCGCAGCGGGGCAAGCACCTGCTCCTCCAGCCGGGCCCAGAAGGTGAGCTGGTCGGCCCAGCCGTCGAGCAGGTCGTCGGTGCGCACCACCGCCGGTCGCCCACCGTCGGGCAGCGCGGCGAGGGCGTCCGCCAGGCGGTCGGCGAAGACGCTCTTTCCCGCGCCGCTCGGCCCGTCGACGGCCACCAGTCGGGTACGCCCCAGCCGCGCCGGCCCGGCCAGCACCCGACGGGCCAGTTCCGCGTACGCCTCGACCACCGTCACCACGTCCGCCGACGCTACCGGCCCGAGCGCGGCCCGCGCCGGCCGTCAGGCCGCGCTGGCGCGACAGGCCCGCGTCACCGGTGGTCACGCCGGGCAGCGGTCGCCGGACGGGGGACTACCGAACGGGTGGCCGGAGCTGGTTCGGCGGGCGGAGCGCCGACGCCGACGGCATGATCGGGTCGTGTCCCATTCCGTGATGAGTCCCGGCGTCGACGCCCTGCTCGAACAGGCCCGGGCCGGTATGCGCCGGTTGACCCCGCACCAGACGGTCCAGGCCGCCGGTCGGGGCGCCCTCGTCGTCGACACCCGCACCGACGTGCAGCGCCACGAGCAGGGCGAGCTGCCCGGCGTGCTGGTGATCGACCGTACCGTGCTGGAGTGGCGGCTGGACCCGGCGAGCGCCTGGCGCATCCCCGAGGCGACCGGCTACGACCTGGAGGTGATCGTGGTGTGCCGACAGGGCTACAGCTCCAGCCTGGCGGCGGCGAGCCTGCGGACGCTCGGGCTGCTCCGGGCCACCGACATGATCGGCGGCGTCGAGGCGTGGCGCGCGGCGGGCCTGCCGATGTCAGACCACCCCGCCGACGTCCGCCGCTGAGCAGCCGCCGTCCACCACGACCCGCCGCCACCCGGGCTACCGTCGGACCACTCTCACCCGGGCTGTCGCCCGGCTGTCACCGAGCTACCTGCCGGCACCCGCCGCCGGGCCCGCTGCCGTCGTCGCCGCTCCGCTTCCCGGCCACGGCATCAGCCGGGTTCCGGTCGGTCAGGCGGGGGCGCGCCCGGGGGGACGAAGGGCAGGCCGGCGGGTGGGCCGGACTCGACGAGCCGCCACAGGGCGTCGGTGTCCAGGTGCTCCTCGACCAGGTCACCGAGCAGGTCCAGGGTGCGTTCCCGGGCGGCGGCGAACGAGGTGTCCGGGGCGACCGTGAACCCGTGCCGCCCGGCCTGCCGGGCCGCCTCGGTGAGGAACCGGCGGCGGAAGTCGTCGGACTCGAACACCCCGTGCCAGTGGGTGCCGGACACCGGGCCGAGCCGGGCCCCCTCCTCCTCGCCGTCGGCGTAGGTGAGCAGTGGCGGCAGGCCGGGATCGGCCGACGACACGTACCCGTGGTGGATCTCGTAGCCGTGTGCCTCGACCCCGCCCGGCCCGGTGCCGGTCGACCGCCGGACGGTCTTGCGCGCGTCGAAGGTGACCTCGACGGGCAGCAGCCCCAGCCCGGGCACCGTTCCCTGTCGGCTCTCCACCGGGTCGTGGATGGCCCGGCCGAGCATCTGGAAGCCGCCACAAAGGCCGAGCAGCGGCTTTTCGAGGGCCACGTGGCGACGGACGGCGTCGGCGAGCCCGGTCTCCCGCAGCCAGGCGAGGTCGGCCACGGTGGACTTCGAGCCGGGCAGGACGACCAGGTCGGCGGCGGCGAGCTCGGCCGGCTCCACGGTCAGCCGGACCCGTACGCCGGGCTCGGTGGCGAGCGCCTCGACGTCGGTGGCGTTGCTGATCCGGGGCAGCCGCACCACGGCCACGTCGAGCCACTCCGTGCCCCTGGGCGCGGCCGGCCGGCCGAGCACCCGCCCGTAGGCGAGGGAGTCCTCCGCGTCCAGCCAGAGGTCCAGGCGCCAGGGCAGCACCCCGTACGTGGGGCGGCCGGTGACCTGGCGCAGCATGTCCAGCCCCGGCTGGAGCAGGCCCAGGTCACCGCGGAACTTGTTGACCACGAAGCCGGCGACGAGCGCCTGGTCGGCGGCGTCCAGCAGGGCGACCGTGCCGAACATGGAGGCGAACACGCCGCCCCGGTCGATGTCGCCGACCACGATCACCGGCAGCCCGGCCTGCCGGGCCAGCCCGAGGTTCACGTAGTCGCCCGCCCGCAGGTTGATCTCGGCAGGGCTGCCGGCCCCCTCGCAGATCACCACGTCGTACTCGGCGCGCAGCTCGGCCAGGGCGGCGTGGGCGGTCGCCGCGAGCCGGGGACGCAGGGCGTGGAAGTTCCCGGCGGTGACCGTGTCGACCGCCTCGCCGAGCAGCACCACCTGGCTGGCCAGGTCGCTGCCCGGCTTGAGCAGCACCGGGTTGAACCGCAGGTCCGGGGCGAGCCCGCAGGCGGCGGCCTGCATCGCCTGCGCCCGGCCCAGCTCACCGCCCCGGCCGTCCGGGCCGACCACCACGGCCGAGTTGTTGGACATGTTCTGCGCCTTGAACGGGGCGACCTTCACCCCGCGTCGGCGCAGCCAGCGGCAGATGCCGGCGGTCAGCACGCTCTTGCCCGCGTCCGAGGTGGTGCCGGCGACCAGGAGCCCTCCGCTCACCGCCCACGCCCCCGGTACCGGAGCGGGGCAGCGTCCGCCCGACCGAGCGGGGCAGCGTCCGCCCGGCCGGGCGTGAGGGCGGCGGCCCGACCGAACGCGCCAGTGGCGGCCCGGCCGAGGGAGACGGCGGCGGCCCGGCCGAGCGTGAGGGCGGCGGCGACCGCCAGCGCGGACAACCCGACCGCGCCGGAGATCCGGGCGGCCCGTTTCAGGTGCCGGGCCTCCGGGCGGGGGCCGTCCCCGAGGTACGGGCGCACCTCGGAGCGGCCGGCGTAGACGTTGCGCCCACCGAGCCGCACCCCGAGCGCCCCGGCCATGGCCGACTCGCACTGCCCCGCGTTGGGGCTCGGGTGGTCGTGCCGGTCGCGTCGCCACACGTGCCAGGCCCGCTCCCGGTCACCCTTCGCCACCGGGGCCACCGCCACGGTGAGCAGCCCGGTCAGTCGGGCGGGCGCCAGGTTGAGCAGGTCGTCGAGGCGGGCGGCCGGGGTGCCGAACCGGGCGTAGCGGGGTGACCGGTGGCCGACCATGGCGTCCAGCGTGTTCGCCGCGCGGTAGCCGAGCAGCCCCGGCAGCCCGGCGACCGCGCCCCAGAACAGCGGGGCGACGACCGCGTCAGAGGTGTTCTCCGCGACCGACTCGACGGTGGCCCGGGCCAGCTCCGGCTCGTCGAGCGCTGACGGATCCCGGCCGCAGAGGTGGCTGAGGCGACGTCGGGCCGCCGGCACGTCGCCCCGGCGCAGCGCGCAGCTCATCGCCCGTGACTCGTCGCGCAGCGTGCGACCGCCGAGCACCGTCCAGGTGGCCGCCGCGACCAGCGCCGCGCGGGCCACCGGCCGACGCCGGGTGGCCCGGGCCGCCGCCGCGCCGAGCAGCACCGGCACACCGACGGCGAGGGCGGTGAACGCCGCCCCGGACGCCTGGTCGGGCCGGTAGAGCCGCCGTTCCACCGTGCCGGCGACCCGACCGAAACCGGCCACCGGATGCCATCGCCTGGGGTCACCGAGGAAGGCGTCCAGCGCGTACCCGGCCACCAGTCCCACCGCGTCGGCCGCGGTGCCTGCCTGCCGCACCTGTACCACCTCCGGACGGTCAGCCTAGTCGCCGCCGTCGACCGTCCGGGTCGACGGCGGCGACGTGCCGGGACGGTCACCGGGAGCACGGCGACCGTGGTCGATCAGGCGGGGACGGGCTGCCGGCCGCGCCCGCGCCGGCCACGCTGGCCCGACGCCGTCACCCCCCGGTCGACGCCCTCGGCCGGCGTGCCCGGCTCCTGCTCCTGCTCCGGCTCCTCGGGCAGCGGGTCCAGCTCGTCGGCCGACCCGGTGGCAGCCCCGACGGCGTACGCGTCGACGGCCGTCGCCGACCCGTCGTCGCTTCCCTCGCCCATCTCGCCCCGCCCGTCCAGGGCCCGCCCGCCCAGTCCTCGGCCCGTCGCCGCCCAGCCCGTCAGCCCCCCGCCGTCCGACGCGCTGTCGGGCGGCATGCTGTCGGTCGGCTCGCTGTCGGTGGCCGGGTCGAACGGGTCCGGCCCGAGGTCGGTCGCGCGGACCGGGAAACCGGACAGGCGACGCGGCGCGCCCAGGGCGGGCAGCTCGAAGTCGTCGTCCAGCGGGCGCTCGTCCAGAGCGGCGGGCGCCTGGTCGTCGGGCACCGGCTGGGTCGGCTCGCCGTGCACCCGGCGCTCGGCCTCGGTGTCCTCGACGGCGCTGGTCGCCATGCTCGGCCGGTTGCGCACGAACCGCCCCCGGCCCCGGGCCAGGTCGTGACCGACGGCGACCGCCTCCAGCTCGTAGAGGGTGCGCTGGTTGCCGGTGTCGTCGATCCAGTCCCGCGTGTAGAGGCGGCCGGCCACCACCACCGGGTCACCGACCATCACCGAGGCGGCCACCCCCTCGGCCAGCTTGCGCCAGCAGTTGACCCGGACGCGCAGGCTGTTGCCGTCGACCCACCGGCCGCTGTCCCGGTCGAGCCGGCGGGCGGTGGAGGCCACCTTGAAGTTGGCGACCAGGGTGCCGCTCTGGGTGGTCCGCCGCCACTCCGGGGCGGTCAGCACGTTGCCGACGATCGTGACGTAGGTATCGAACATCGTCCCTCCAGGGGAGATCCGGGCTGGTGAGGTGAGTCGACTCGCCGCCGAGCCTGACCCACCGCCGCCCGCCGGGCCACCCCGAGTCGCCGACCTGTGGACAACGGGACCGCCTGTGGACAACAACCTGATCAAGGTCCCGGTGTGCTATGACCATCGGCCCTGGGGCGGGGGCCGCACGCCGGGCGACGATCAGAGCGCCCGCAGCGACCGGCAACGCGTTTCCGGTGGGCCCCCGACGGGGTACCTGCCGATCAACCGGCCGTAGCTGCCGGCGTACCAGGAAAGGAGCGGACGTGGCCACGGACCGGAACGACCCGCGGACCACAGCGCCGCATCGCCCCAGGGAAAGGTCAACCACCATGTCGAGAACGTGCCCCTCCGGTACGAACGTCGCCGCCCGCGCCCACGGTGAGGCGCGGCGATGAGCGCGGTCACGAACCCCGCCACCGTCGCCGAGTGCCTGCGCGTCGGGGCCGGGTTCTCCCAGGGCGACCGAAACTGGATCGCCGAGCAGTTCGCGACGCTGGACGCCCGGTTGGCCGGGTTCCACGCCGACGCCACCGAGTTGGAGGTGTCGGTCAAGGACCGCGAGGCCCGGGGGCAGAAGGTCACCCTGGAGTGCTGGATCGCCGGCCAGCAGAAGATCGTCACCACCTCCACCGAGGAGGACCTGCACGCGGCGCTCAACGACTGCCGGGACGACCTGCGGCGGCGGCTCAACGACGCCAAGACCCGCCAGGAGCCCCGCAACAACAAGCACCTGCGCGACCTGCCCCCACCCGCCCCCGACCAGCCCGCCGACCCCATCCCCAACTGACCACCCCCGCCACCAGCCCCGCCGCCCGCCGCTGTCGGTCAAGAACCTTGGGTACGGATCCGCCCACGAAGCCCTTGGTCGATCCAGCGGACGGTGGCGGGGCTGTCCGGTGGGCGGAAACCGGGTGTCCGGTGGGCGGGGGCGGTGACACAGTGGGCGCGGCGGCGCAGCGCGTACGGCGTCCGGCCCCGTACCACCGCGACACCCCCGCTCGGCGGTACCCTCTTGGCGCACCACACGTGCCGCCGGCCTCGCCGGGCACGCCATGCGCCTGTAGCTCAGCGGATAGAGCAGGGGACTTCTAATCCCAAGGCCGCAGGTTCGAATCCTGCCAGGCGCACACACCGTGAGCATGCGAAGCGGACTGCTGAGGATGCCCCCGCAGGCCGCCCCGATGAGTGTGGGGGCAACTTGGGGACAGAACAGCGGGCGTACCGCACTCGGTCGCCGCCCTTGAGAGCCGGGTTCCGCCGATCAACCGTGTCGCCGACCACCCCGGGGCGTTCCCTCGCGCCGTCCACGACGTTGCCACGGCAGGTGACCGTGCCGGCACGGGGGATCGATGGAGGTCATCAACCTCTTGACCGGCCGCGAACGACCGTCGAGGAAGCTTTCCGAGATCGTCGCTTCCCTGGGAACCACCGCCTTCGTCGCGGTCCTCCTGCTGGTTGAGGCCGGGTTCGTGCTGCTCGCCGCGGTCCTCGTAATGACGGCGGTCCGCTACCCACAGATGTCGGGCGTCAACCGGAATGACGCCTTTTAACCTATCTGCCGGAAATAGTCAACTGGCACTTGCCAAAATAATCTGACACCATCACCACGTGGGCATGAGTAAGTCTGACATCAATGCCTCACCACCAGGGGAATTTGCTGGCGATGCCGCGCTCAAGGCCCTTCACACGGCCATGTCGCCGCTAGCCACGGTGAACGGCAGCCTACTTCTTTCGGCTTACCGATTCCTTCAGCCACGCTTGTCAGCGTCGGCTCAGAGCGACCATGGGCGCCACCTGACGATGCCGGATCGGGCCGATTCTCCCGGCATCGACACCGACACCGCCCAGCCACGGCGCCACCTCATCAGCAGCCACGGTTCGCCATGACTGCCTTCGTGAGCTACAGCAGACGCGACAACAGTCTTGAACGACTCGTCCAGATCGAGGCGCTGCTCGGCCACCTGAAAAGCGTCTACATCGACGATCTACATCATCCACATGATATTGACAGGCATTTCGCGGTCACCTGTGCGCTGGAAGCCGCTGGAACGTTCATTGCCGTAGTGTCGCCGAACTACCTGCACACACTATGGACACGATTCGAGGCCAGCGAGGCCGCACGCCGAGGAGTTCCACTTCTCCTGCTGACGGGGACCGACACGCTCCGGCCGGCACGATATGACGAACTCGTTGCCGTTGCCGGCGTAGACGTTCCTCCCGACAGCCGACACAACTCGCGTTGCCTCAAGGCCGCCAGCGCGAATTTCGCCACGGCTGCCGACGCTGACCCCGACATCACCGTTCAGTCAGGCTGACGTCCCCGCGCGCCGGGCCGCCGTGACGTCGCCGGGCCGCGCGGCGCGGGAGCGGGCCGGGCCCGCTGCGCCAGCAATCCCGCCGGCTGTACGTAGATGGTCCGGCGGGCGACGGCGTCGCCGGAGGCGTCGAGCTGGTAGCCGTCCAACCAGATCCACCTGTCGTACGCGGGCCAGTCGAGGACCCGGATCACCCGGAACGTGATCGGCTGGACGAACTGCACGCTGGCCGCCCTCGTCACCTGCACCAGGTCGCCGGCCTTCAGCGTCGTCACGTCGTCCATCCGACGAACCGCGCGTGCAACGCCCCGGCCGGCGCCGTGCCGAGGTCCTCGGCGGCGGAGGCGAACCAGGACCGCATGTGGATGGTCAGCGACATCGGGGCGCCGTCGAACTCCGCCCGCAGCTCCCGCCGCCGGGTCGGGCACGGCCACGGCAGCCCGCACCCGCCACACGTCCACTCCGGCATCGTCGGCCCGTGGCTGGTCACCGACCCTCTCCCGGCCAGTGCCCCCGGTTCACCGGAACCCGGTGCCGCGCCCGGCACGGCAGCTCACCACCACACCGGCACACCCTGCGCCAGCGAGCCCAACTCCACACCGGCCGGTGCCGACGCGCCAGCGTCAGCGCCACTGCCGCCACGTACTCCGCATAGGTCACCCGCATTAGGCCCCTTTCCAGGAAATTGCGCTATCCATTCGGATGGACGGCAAGCGGCTATACCAGAATCGCCACCGGGCCGAGACCCGTACCCGCCGAAACCCGCCAGCGACATCTGTCAGCATGTGGCAACTACACCACGTTGCGCAATCCACTCCCCCTCCTTAGGCTCGATTAGCCGGCACCCACGACGACCACCCCGGAATTGTGTACGGCGGGAAACGGCAGCCGTTGCAGGAAGGAATTCGGTGATGTTGCATGACGGAAGAAACAAGCGGTTCGACTGTTCCCCGCCGGCAGCTCGGTCGCCTGCTCACCGAGCTACGCGAGGAGGCCCACGTCACCCTGGACACGGTGGCGGAGGCGCTCGACTGCTCCCGGCAGAAGCTCTGGCGCATCGAGAAGGGGCTGGTGCCGATCCGGGCCGTCGACGCCCGCGCGATGTGCGACCTCTACCAGGTCTCCGACGACATGCGCGCCATCGTCGCCGGGTTGGCGAAGGAGACCCGCGCGAAGGGCTGGTGGCACTCCTACGGCGACGTCGTGCCGTCCTGGTTCTCGCTCTACGTCGGCCTGGAATCGTCCGCGTCCATGCTGCGCCGATACGACGCCGAGCTGATCCCGGGTCTGTTCCAGACCCGGGAGTACGCCGCCGAACTGTTCCGTCGGAAGAATCCACACCTCAGCGCGGCGGAACGGGAAAAGATGGTCGAGGTGCGTCTGCACCGGCAGCATGTTCTCGTCCGTCGGCTGCCCGCGGCCCCGGCGCTCAGGGTGGTGCTCAGCGAGGCGGTGCTGCGGCGCGGCATCCCCGACCGGCTGGCCATGGTCGGGCAGTTGCGGCACCTGCTCTCGGTGGCCGCGCTGCCGAACGTCTCGGTCCGGGTGCTGCCGTTCTCCGCCGGCCCACCGCTGGCCAGCGAGACAGGCAGCTTCGTGCTGCTGGATTTCCCGCGCCCGCTCGGCCGGGCCGCCACCGAGCCGACGACGGTCTACCTGGAGAACATCACCGGCGCGCTCTACCTGGATCGGCCGACCGAAGTCGCGGCCTACGAACATGTCTGGCGCGATCTCGAAACGCTCGCCCCTGATGAGGCAGAATCAGCACGGTTGATCACGTCGATCATCGAGGAGCATCATGTCTGAGTTTGCCGGCGCCGTCTGGCGCAAGAGCACCCGCAGCGGCGGGAGCGGCGGTGACTGCGTCGAGGTGGCCGACAATCTGCCCGGCGTCGTCGGCGTACGCGACAGCAAGGACCCGACCGGCCCCGTGCTGAGCTTCGCTCCCGCCGCCTGGTCCACCTTCCTCACCCGGCTCCGGCACGCCCCGCGCTGAGCACGACCAGCCGTCGACGAGGGCCGCCGGATCAGCCCAGCCGCAGGTCGTGGACGGTGTAGCCGTACCAGGACAGGCTGAACGTCGAGCCGACCGGCGGCGTCGACGCGAACACGCCCCAACTGTCGAGCTGCTCACCCGGCCGGAGGCTGAACGACTCCCCCGGTCGGGTGGTGCCACACCAGGTGCTCGTGGTGCGGACGACCCGCCCGTCCGGCAGGGCCAGGTACGCGAATTCCGCGTCGAGGCTCACGGCCGGGCAGCTCAGCTCCCACACGCCCGCCGAGTTGTTGCGGTACCTGAAGTTCAGCCGCATCGCGTCCCCGTTGACCTCGGCGCTGACCAGCGTCACGGTCGCCGACTCCTCGCTGTGGATCACCCGGCCGATCGGGTACGTCCGGTTGCCGCCCGCAGCCGCCGAGGACGGCGCGACGCTGGAGCGCGGCTCGGCGGCGGACGGCGCGAGGCTGGCGACCGGGTCGGCGGCCGACGGCGTACGGCTCGCCGTCACGGTCGGCTCGGCCCGAGGCGCGGCCTCGGGCTCGTCCCGATCGGCGAGGTACGTGCCCAGCACCGCGCCGACAACCGCCGCCACCGAGATCCCCCCGATGGCGACCAGCCCGCCGAGTTTCGTTCTGCCCACCATGGACTCCATCCCCAGACCCCGCGCTGCCGCGACCGTAACACCGCCCCTCCACCACCACGTTGATCAAGAGCTTTGAGCACGGATTCCAGCCCGATCGGCGCCAGAACCTCCTGATCACCAGGGCAGGGACGGCTGGCACCGGGCGCAGGGCGGGGCGGCAGGCGCAGGGCGGGGCGGGGCGGCAGGCGCAGGGCGGGGCGGCAGGGGCGGGCGGCACGGGCGCAGGAGGGGCGGGCGGAGGTCAGCGGCCGGAGTGGGTGAAGGCGGCCCAGGCGCGGAGCGCGGCCGTACCCGTTTGGATCTGGTCGAGTTGGGCGGCGCGCAGGGCGTCAACGGGCGGGTGACCGGCACGCAGGTGCCGGTGGAACGACAGCATCAGCGCGGCGGTCTCCTCGTCGGGGACGCTCCACCGGGCTGCCACCACCGCGCCACTGCCCCCGGCGAGGAACGCGGTGGTCAGGCTGAACGCCTCGTCCCAGCCCCGACCGGAGACGCTGCTGCTGCACGCGGCCAGCACCACCACAGCGGGTCGTCGGGCGCCGCGCGCCGCGATCAGCCGTTCGGCGGCCAGCCGTCGCCCACCGGCCAGCACCAGGTACGACGTGTCGTCGGCGCCCCAGCCGTCGCGGACCACCCCGTGGCAGGCCAGGTGCAGGACGCTGCCGGAGAACGCCAGCACCTCCTCCGGCGTACCCGTGCCCTCGGGGCTGGGCGCGCCGTCGGCGAGCCGGCCGACGTACCGGGCCCCGGGGTACGTGTCGCGCAGCGCCAGCGCCTCCCGGCGGGCGCCGGCCAGGTCGGCGGCCGTCCCCGCCGGGTCCGGGTCACCGACGATCAGCACCGGCCCGACCTCGGCTCCGGCGGCGGCCGGGGGCGCGGGGCGGGCCCCGGTCACGGCGGCGGCGTGGCAGAGCATCCGGGCGGACGCCGCGTACGAGAAGACGGCGCGCTGCGTCGCGTACCCGCCGTCCGGGTGTCGGGCGGCGTGCCAGGGCACCTCGGCCAGCTCGCCCATCGGCACCAGGACCAGCCGGGACGGCGGAGCATCCGGCCGGGACGGCAGGGTGTCCAGCAGCGGCCCGACCGCTACCCGCCACGCCCAGCCGCAGAGTCGTTCCAGCTCGTCCGGCGGTCGGGGTCTCGGTGAGCTCAGATCCCGTTCGCCACCGGCGCGGGCAGCAGCACCAGGGCCGATCACGCCACCGGGACCGGCTGCGCCAGCAGTTCCGACCGCGGCGGCGGAAGGGAGTCGCGCCGGGTACGGCGGGGCGGTCAGCTCCGGCAGCGGGTGGATGGTGGTGGACCCGTCGACGTCGACGACCACAGCCGCGCCGGGTCGGGCCGGCTCGGCGGCGGCCCCGGTCACCAACGAGGCGGGTTCGGCGGGCGCGCCGGGCACCAGGTAGACCAGCGCGTCGAAGCCGGCGTCCCGCAGGGCGGCCCGGATCTCGTCCGGACTGGGCGGGTCGAGCAGCGTGCCGTCCAGGGTGAGCCGGGCGAACGCGGCCCGGCGCAGCTCGACGGGCGCCGGCCCGACCGGTTGGCCGTCGGCGTCGGGAACGGCGTCCGGCCCGCCGGGCCAGCGGGCCGCCAGCTCGGGCGCGCCGGCCGCGACGAGTCTGGCCGGCACGTCGTCGGTCTCGGTGGCGGCGTGCAGGATGAGCCCCCGGCCGGCGTCCAGCGCGGTGACCGCGCCCTCGGCGTCGCCGTCCGCGATGCACCAGCGCGCGATCCGCAGCGCGTCCTCAGGGGCGAACACCCCGGCGGTGGCCGCCGCGACGGCGTGCGACTGGAGGAGCACCTGCCAGGCGTGGCCGCGCAGGGCGCGCAGCCCGGCCGCGCGGGCTTCGGCGTGCCGGCCGGCGCGGCGGTACCCGTCGGCGAGCGTCATGCCGGCCCACGCCCGGTGCGGGTGGTGGGTCTCCTCGGCCTCGGTCACCACCTGGTCGAGCAGCGTCAACGCCTGGTCGACGTCACGTCGGGCGGCGACGCGCGGCCGTAGCGCCGGCCGGATCGCCAGCGCCCGACCGGTGGTGGAGGCGGCCAGGGCGGCCTCGGCCCGGCGCAGCAGCGCGTTGCCGAGCAGCGCGCGGAAGCGTACCCGGTCCGGGTCGTCGGGGGGCGCGATCCGCAGCGCGGTACGCAGGTCCCGGATCGCGGCGGTGGCGAGGTGCGGCCGGTCCGCGACCTGCGCCATGAGCAGTTGTGCCACGTCGGCGAAGATGACGGCCTGCTCGACCGGCCCGATCGAGGGGTTCAGCGCCGCGAACCGGCGCAACCGGTTGATCTCGTCGTCCCCCGGCCGACCGCCCGGCCCGTCGGAACCCGGCCCGTCGGAACCCGGCCCGTCGGAACCCGGGCCGTCGGAACCCGGGCCGTCGGAACCCAGCTCGGCGGCGTACGCCTTGCGGGCCAGGCCGACCCGGTGGTCGAGCAGTTCGAGGTACGCCCGGGTGGGTTCGTGCTCGCCGAGGGCCGCCACGGTGGCGCGCAGCTCGTCGGCCAGCGCCGGGACGACGTCCGGGTCGGCGGCGGCGAACCGGCCCATCGCCCTGGCCACCCCGGCGGCGGCCCGGAGGGCGCCCGCGTACGGGGCGTCCGGCCCGACCCGGGCCAGCATCTCCTCGAAGCGGCCCGGCATGAGCAGCAGGGTGGCGTAGTCACGGTCCTGGACGGCGATCTGGTTCTCCACCAGCAGCCGCATCGCGTCGAGCAGCTCGGCGGGCTCCTCGCCGCGCTCCGCGATCCGGTCGAGCGCCGTCAGGAGGGCCCTCGGGTCGGCCCCCCTGCGGCGGCGGAGCACCGCCTCCAGCGCCTGCCGCAGCTCGGCGTACGGGTCGTCGGGCGTGGGCTCCACGGGCGGTCACCCTCCACGGTGGACGGGATTTTCCGCCAGGGTACGGCGACCGCCCGCCGGTCAGCAGCCGGCGGTACGGACGTAGTTCTGCGTACCCCAGTAGAGCGCCAGGTTGCCGCTGAACCGCACCTTGATGTCGGATCCGTTGAGGCGCTGCTCGTAGTGCAGGTGCGAGCCGCTGGAGCCGCCGCTGTTGCCGACGTACCCGATGGTGGTGCCGTAGTTGACGCTCTGCCCGACGGAGACGTTGAACCCGCTCAGGTGGGCGTAGTAGGTGGTGTAGCCGCCACCGTGGTTGATCCGCACGTACCGGCCGTAGCTGGTGTCGCCGAGGTTGGTGACCACGTCGACCGTGCCGGGCGCGCTGGCCTTGACCGGGTCGCCGTGGTCGTCGGTCCGGTTGAAGTCGATCGCGTACTGCGGGCTGTGGTTGGTCCGGGTCTGCCCCGACCAGTTCTGGTTGCACGGGAACGGCACCCGGAACGACGGGGCCGCCGACGCCGGGGACGCCGGCACCAGCACGGCGGTGGCCAGCAACGCGCCGGCACCGAGGACACTCGCCAGACGAGACCGCATCCGAACCTCCACAATCGAGAGTGAGACCTTTCGATGGATGGTGTCAGTGGATCCGGTCGGCGGGAAGCCCCCGCGCTCGAGAACCGCTAGAGGAACTTCCGCATCTGGACGGACGTGACCTGGTAGCCCATCTCCTCGTACAGGGCGCGGGCGCCGGTGTTGTGGCCGAAGACGTTCAGTCCCACCGTCGCCACCCTGGCCTCCCGGCACCACCTGTCGACGGCCTGCATGATCCCCCGGCCGTAGCCGCGTCGGCGCAGCCCCTCGTGCACCTCGACGTCGTAGACGAAGGCGTGCCGGCCGTCGGACTTCGTCTCGACGTGCAGCCACAGGATGCCGACCTCGACCCCGGCCCCGTCGTCGTGCAGGGTCCAGAAGTGGTGACCCGCCGTCCGGGGCCCGTCGGGCAGCAGCCGCCGGAGGTCCGCGCGCGCCTTCTCCTCCGCCTCCGCGCGGGGCATCGAGCCGCTGGCGACGATGCTGTCCACGTACCCGGCCTCGGATCCGGCGCGGTACCTGTCGTACCCGTCCTCGGTCATCGGTTCCAGGCGAAGGGGCGGCACCTCGGCGCGAGTCGTCATACCCGCACCATAGGCGGCCGACGGCGACGAAGGCGTCCCCCGGAGGGCGTCCCGCGGAGGCGTGGACAGCGTGTCGCATCATGGCCGCATGATCAAACTGACCGGCCACGGGCGGGCCCGCAGGAAGCGCAAGCGGAAGTCCGACTGGGGCTCCTGTGACGGCTGTGACTGCGACGGCCCGGCCTGCTGCGACTTCGGGCTGTTCTCGTTCCTGCTGACCCTGGGCGCGACGCTCGCCGGCCTGGTGACGCCTCCACAGCGGCACGCCGGCCCGGTGACCCGTCCACAGCGGCACGCCGGCCGACCGGCCGGCGGCAGCCGACCGGGCCGTACGCCGGTGGTGGACCGGGCGGGGCGGGCGGCGATCCTCGGCTACCGGCGCTGGCTGTCGGCCCACTGGCCCGGCCGGTGCCGCTTCACCCCCACGTGCAGCGCGTACGGGCTGACCGCGGTGGAGCGGTACGGCCTGGCGGTGGGCGGACGGTTGACCGCCGACCGGCTGCGCCGCTGCCGTCCCGACGTCCCTCAGGGCACCCACGACCCGGTGGCGTAACTCGAGGCCGTCGGAGGCGGTCGGGGCGGCCCTTTCTGCCCTCGGTGCGTGTTATCCTCCGGCCGTTGCATCCCGTCGTGCGCCCGTACGGATCACAGCCGGAAGGATGCCTCCCCCGAATGCCGGTCGTCAGCATGCCCACGGTGGGAGCGCCGGACGGTCCCACCACCGCTCCGCCACCGCCACCGCCGATCCCGGGTGTCGCGCAGAGCCCGGCCGCCGACGCGTTGGGGCGGGTGTTCACCACGCTGCCCGTCGTGCTGCGGGTGACCTGCGGCCTGGCCGGCGCGGCAGCCGCCCTGGCGGTCCGGTCCGAGCCGGTCGACCAGACGCTGCTGCTGGTGGTGGTCGGCGTGCTCACCGCCTGGTCGGGGTGGTTCGCCCGGGTGGGTGGCCGGCACGGCCTCACCCCCGCGCTGATCGCGGTGGACGTCGCGCTGACCGTCGGCGCGTGTCTGCTGATTCCCCGGCTGGTCGCCGCCGAGGTGCTGCCCGGCGAGGTGAGTTGGGTGGCGATCCTGGCCAGCACGACGGTGATCGTGGCCCAGCTCGCCCTGCGGCCACGGTGGGCGGTGCCGGCCGGGTTGCTGGTCACCGGCGCGTACGCGTACGGCGCGCACCTGGCCGGCAACGACGCCGAGGCCGTCGCGCACGCGACCACCCTCGTCGTGCAGACCGCCTCCGGGACGGCGCTGGCCGTCGTGCTGCGGCGCAGCAGCCGGCGGGCGGACCTGGCCTTCGCCGAACGGCAGCGCGTCGCCCGGGACGCGCTGGTCGCCCGGGCCGCCCGCGAGGCCGAGCGGCGACACAACCGGGACCTGCACGACACGGCGCTGTCCACGTTGACCATGGTGGGGTTGGGCGCGGTCCGTTCCGGCTCGGCGTCGTTGCGGGACCGGGCCGCGAGTGACCTGCTCGCCTTCTCCGCGGCCGGCGCGTCGGCGGAGCCACCCTCGGTCAGCCCGGCGGCCGGCGCGCCGGCCGGCGGTCGACCGGCGCCGCTGGACGTGCGTCTGCGCGAGGTGGCCGCGCGTTTCCCCGACCTGCCGGTGATCGTCGAGACGACCGGGGACCCGCCGACGACCACCGGCCGGCCCGCCGGCCCCCCGGTGCGCCACGACCCGACGGCAGCGGACCGGCAAGCAGGCGGATCGGCAGCGGCCGACGGGCCGACGGAAGCCGACGGGCCGGCGGGAGGCGTGCGGGTGCCGGCGGTGGTGGCCGAGGCGATCGCCGAGAGCGCCGCCGCCGCGCTGGCGAACGTGCAACGGCACGCGCCGGGCGCGACCGCGTGGCTGCGCCTGACCGGGATCGCCGGGACCGTCGTGGTCGAGGTGGTCGACGACGGGCCGGGCTTCGACCCGGCCCGGGTCCCCGGCCACCGGTACGGGCTGCGTGAGTCGATCGGTGGCCGGATGGCGGCGGCCGGTGGCCGGGCCACCGTGGACTCCGCTCCCGGCCGGGGCGCCCGGATCATCCTGGAGTGGCCGGATGCCGGCTGACCAGGTCGGACCGCCGGCCAGCGCGACGGCTGCCACCACGACCCCGGGCAGCACGACGGCTGCCACCACGACCCCGGGCAGCACGACCCCGGGCAGCACGTCGGCTGTCGCGCGGGGCGGGACGGCGGGCGGCGCGGGCGCGGTGGTGAGCGCATCCGACCGGGGGGCCCGGATCGCGGCGGTGGTGATCGCGTACGGCTGGCATCTGCTGATCAGCCTGCCTGCCGTACTGCTGAGCTGGTCGGCGCTGCGGTGGCCGTGGCTGGTCGGCGGCGGCTGGCTGGCGGTGGCGGCGGCCGGCGGATTCGCCGGGTGGCGGCTGCTGCGTGGCGGGCCGCTGCCGGCGTGGCCGCTGGTGGTGGGGTTGCTGCTGGTCGACGCGGTGGTCTTCCCGGCCAGCGGCGCGGAGCTGCTGTTCCACTCGGCGAACTGGGGGTGGGGCACGGTCGGCTGGTTCGCGGTGCTGTTCCTGTGGGGACGGCCGCTGCGGGACCTGGTCGCCACGATCGCGGCGGGCGCGGTGATCGCGCTGGTCGCGGTGCTCGGGCAGGGCGCGGACGCCGCCGACCTGAGCCGCTACGCCATGTACGTGTACGGGGTGGCGGCGCTGCCGATCGCGTTCGCCGTCGGCGCGGCGACCCTGCGCGCCCTGGCCGCCGAACGGGCCCGCGCCGCCGCGGCCGGCGCGGCGGTGACCGCCGAGCGGCTCGCCGCTGCGCACGCCCACCGGGACCGGCTGGCCCGGTTGGCGCTCGTCGACGCCGCGGCCGGCGCGGTCCTCGCCGATCTGGCCGCCGGCCGCGCCGATCCGACGGACCCGGCGGTGCAGCGGCGTTGCGCGCTCGCCGCGGCCCGGTTGCGCCGCCTGATCGCCGAGTCCGACGACGTGCCCGACCCACTGTTGCACGAGCTACGGGCCGGCGCGGACCTGGCCGAGCGGCGGGGTGTCGCGGTGGACCTGATCACGCTGGGCGGTCCGCCGCCGCTGCCGGTGGAGGTGCGTCGCCGGCTGGTCGACCCGCTCACCGCGGCCCTGGCGCAGGCCGACGACCGGGCCCGGTTGACCGTCCTGGCCACCCCGGACGCGGTGGAGATCAGTCTGGTCACTCCGGACCGGGGCACTCTTGAGGAGGTCGTCCCTGCGTCGGGGGACGGCCCGGTCGAGTACGAGCAGGAACGCGACGGGGAGGTCAGATGGATCCGGACCCGGTGGACGGCGTCCCGGTGAGCAGGCCGGTGCGGGTGGCGATCGTCGACGACCATCCGGTGGTGGTCGAGGGGATCCGGTCGTGGCTGGCCGTCGAGCCCCGGTTGACCGTGGTGGCCACCGGCGACGACCCGGACGCGGTGCTGCGCGCGGCCCCGGAAGCCGACGTGCTCCTGCTGGACCTGCGGCTGCACGGCCGGACCATGGTGGACCGGGTGGCCGGGCTGGCCGCGAACGGCCGCCGGGTGGTGGTCTACTCCGAACACACCGACCCGGAGACGATGCTGGCCGTGGTGGAGGCGGGCGCGGTGGCGTTCCTGGCCAAACACGAGGGGCGTGAACACTGCGTGGCGACGGTGCTGGCCGCCGCCGACGACCGCGCGTACGTGCCGCCGACGCTGGCCGGGGCGCTGGTCGGGGACGCCCGCCCGGACCGGCCGGCGCTGTCCGACAAGGAGCGCGAGGCGCTGCTGCTGTGGTTCCAGTCGATGTCGAAGGCGTCGGTGGCCCGGCGGATGCGGATCAGCGAGCACACCGTGAAGCAGTACGTCGACCGGGCGCGGATCAAGTACAGCCGGGTGGGCCGTCCGGCCGCCACGAAGGCGGCGCTGCTCGCCCGGGCGATCGAGGACGGCCTCGTCCGTCCCGAGGAGATAGGCACCTACCAGTCGTACGCGGCGCCCGACCGGCCGACCCCCTAACGGGTGTCATGACAGCGGCCCGACCGGCACGCAAGGCTCGACGGACGACCGTCCGTCACCGTGCGCCACCGGGAGGTGCTGATGTCCCCCGACGACGGGTCACCTTTCTTCATCGCTCCGCACCGCTTCGACGCGACCGACACCGCCGACCAGCCCGTCCTCGACCGGCGGCACGCTCCCGTCCCGGAGCCGGGCGAACGGGTCCTGGCCCGCTACCGGCTGGCCCTCTCCGGTCAGCTGCTCGACCCGGCCGGTGACCGCCGGCAGTGGGCGCTCGGCCCGGCCGCCTCGGTGACCGTCACCGACCGGCGCGTCGTGCACGTCTGCGACGACCTGACCCTCGCCCCGGTCGACGGGGACGGCCCCCGGCACCGGCGCAGCCTCCGGCCGGCCCGCCCGGTCAGCGGGCAGATCCGTTGGCAGTGGCCGTCCCGGCTGGAGTTGCGGGCCGGCGACCCGAGCCGTCCCGACGAGTTGCTGATCGTCTGCGACAGTCTGCGGACGCTCCGGCAGCCCGCCCTGGCCCTCGGTGGCCTGCCGGCGCGGGAGCTGGGGGTGCTGGCCCGGCTGGTGCGCCGGTCCGTGGCCGCGTTCCGGCTGGCGAACCCGACCCTGGTGGAGCTGTCGGCGGCCGAGCGGGACGTGCTGCTGCGTCGGGCCGGCACCGCCGCGGTGGTGCGGGGCGTGCCGGTCACCCTGCCCGGCGCGCTGCCGTTGGAGTTCCTCACCAGGGACGACTACTACCGGCCGGGGGGCCGGCCCCGTCGGGTGACGGTGCGCCGACCGGCCGCCGGCGGACCCGGCCCGGCCTGCTGACCGTCGCCGTTCCGATGTGGACCGGACACCCCTGATCGCCAGGGCTTCCCCACCCGACCAGGGCCGGTCGTCCACGGAGGGGAGCCGCGCATGCCGGTGGTCGAGACCGCCGCGACCGGGTTGGCGAAGGCGGTGGTGACCCGCGCCGTGGTCTTCGCGGTCAGCTCGTCACCTCAGCACGCGCGGCGGGCCGGCGACGGGCGTCGATGATCGCGCCGACCCCGGCGGACACCCCTGCGGAAGCCACCGGGCCGGGCTCGCGTCGGTCAGTCAGCGGCGGACGCCTCGGGCGCGGAGGCGGCGGAGCATCCGGGCGTCGGCGAAGCCGACCGCGCGGGCGGCGGCCTCGACGGTCGCGCCGTGCCCGATCAGGTGCTCGGCGCGTTCGGTCCGCAGCAGGTTCTGGTAGCCGAGCGGGGTGAGCCCGGTGGCCTGCCGGAACAGCCTGGTCAGGGTACGTTCGGCGACGCCGCCGGCGGCGGCCAGCTCGGCGAGCGGCAGCCGTTCCGGGAAACGGGCGTCGATCACGTCCTGCGCCCGGTGGGCGGCGTCGCTGAGGTGGTCGCGGTGCCGCAGCATCGCGCTCTCCTGCCGCTCGTGGCCGTTGCGTCGGGTGGGCACGACCAGGGCGCGGGCGATCCGGGCGGCCACCGCCGGCCCGTGCCGGGTGGCGATCAGGTGCAGCGCCAGGTCGATGCCGCTGGCGATGCCGGCCGACGTCACCACCCGGTCGTCGACCACGTAGAGCACGTCGCGTACCACCCGGGCCGCCGGGTGCCGGCGGGCCAGCTCGTCCTGCACCTCGTGGTGGGTGGTGCAGCGCCGACCGTCGAGCAGCCCGGCCCGGCCGAGCGCGTACGCGCCGGCGCAGACGCTGGCGACGACGCCGCCGGCCGCGTGGTGGTCGGCCAGCCGCCGCAGGTCGGCCGGGCCGACCGGGTCGGGGCAGCCCGCCGGGCCGTACCCGGCGACCCGCCAACCGGGTACGACCACCAGGTCGTCCGGGGTCAGTTCCGGCCAGTCGGCGTCCGCCACCAGCGGCACGCCCTGGACGGACGGCACCGGGCTCCGCTCGGCGACGTGGTGCAGACGGTAGTCGTACCCGAGGTCGGCGGCGGTGGAGAAGACCTGTGCCGGGCCGGCCAGGTCCAGCAGGTGCACCTGCGGGACCAGCAGGAAGACCACCCTGGGCATGCGTCAGCCGACCGGCTCGGCGTAGCGCGCGACCACCTCGTCGACGGTACGGACGGTGGCGAACCGACCGGCCAGCGCGTACTCGGTGCGCTGGGTCATCTCGTCGGCGGAGAGCGTGCGCGGGTCGGCGAGGATCTCCTCGACGGTGGCGTCGGCCGGCAGGTCCCGGTGCGGGGTGGGGAACGTCGTGGTGGCCTCGGTGACGAACGTGACCTGGTAGCCGAGGTCGGCGCCGAGCCGGGCGGTGGTCTCGCAGCACTGCTCGGTGCGGATGCCGCAGACCACCAGCTCCCGGACGCCCCGGACGGTGAGCAGGTGTTGCAGGTTGGTGGTGGTGAACGCGTTGTGCGCGGTCTTGGTCAGCCGGGGCTCGTCGGCGCGCGGGGCGAGCCCGTCGAGCAGCCGGACGTGCCCGCTGGCCGGGTCGAACACGCCACCGCTGCCCGGTTCGGCGTGCAGCACCCAGACCACCAGGTCACCCCGCGTCCGGGCGGCGGCGACCAGCCGGGCGACCCGGGGCGCCAGGTCGGGATTCGAGCGGTACGCCCAGATCGGGCGCTGCCGGAAGGACTCCTGGACGTCGACGACGACGAGTGCGGATCGGCTCATGTCGTCGATCCTGGTCGCCGTGGCGCGCCGACGACAGGCACCATCACGTCCGGCTGCGGACCGATCCGGTCACGCCGGACCGGCGGTCGGCGGTCGGCGCGGTCTCACGCCGGATCGGCGTTGGCGAACCGCCGGGGCCGGGGGGCGGCTCACACCTTCTCGGCGGCGCGCTGGAGGCGGGCGGCCTCCAGGGCGGCGGCCTCCTCCAGGGTGGGGGCGGTGCCGCCGAGGTGGACCGGCTGCCACCAGGTGTCGTCGGGGCCGGCCGGCTGGTCCGGGTACTCCCGCTGCGCCCGGTCGACCAGCGCGATCAGCCGTGACTTCAGCTCGGCGTTCATCCGACCGGCGTACGCGTAGTCGGCCGGGTCGATCGGCTCGCCGATCAGGATGGTGATCGGCACGTGCCGGCGGGTGAGGGTGCGCGGGCGACCCTTGGTCCAGAGCCGCTGCCCGCCCCACAGCGCCACCGGCAGCACCGGCACGCCGGCCTCCTTGGCCATCCGGACGGTGCCGCTCTTGAGGCTCTTGACGGTGAACGAGCGGCTGATCGTGGCCTCGGGGAAGACGCCGACCACCTCGCCCCGGCGCAGCGCGTCGACCGCCACGTTGTACGAGTCGGTGCCGGCCGTCCGGTCCACCGAGATGTGCCGCATGCCGCGCATCAGCGGGCCGGACACCTTGTGCGTGAACACGGACTCCTTGGCCATGAACCGGACCAGCCGCCTGGACTCCTGCGCGCCGAGGCCGCAGAAGATGAAGTCGAGGTAGCTGACGTGGTTGGCGGCCATGACCGCCCCGCCCGTCCGGGGCACGTGGTGCGCGCCCTCGATGGTGATCTTCAGGTCGAGAACCCGGAACATGGTCTTGCAGGCGGCGATCACGGGCGGGTACACGAGTTCCGGCATTGGCCGAGACTACCCTGCCGGCGACACCCCGACACCGGACCGGACCAGCCCCGGACCGACACCCCTCCGGCGCCCAGCCGCGTGAACGACTCCAACCTGATCGACTGCACTTCGTGGAAACGGGGCCTTCGTCCCCATGGAACAGCCCCGGTTCCCCGAGAAGGAGTCGATCAATTCGACAGGTCGGACGGGTGGCGCAGGCCGGCGAGGACGAGAGTGATGATGCCGTCCGCGTCGGCCCGGTGGGCCGGTTGGCCGTAGGTCGCGCAGATGCCCTGGAGAGCGATCATGACGGCTCCGGCGCCGACGTCGTCGCGGACGGTTCCGGCCTCGGCGGCGGCGGCCAGGAGGTCGGCGACGGCCTGGCCCAGGGCCTGGGCGCCCTCGGCCAGCGTGCCCGAGCGGGCGGCCATGAGCCCCGCGAGGGTGCGCGCGAGGCCCTCGTTGGCGTGCAGGTGGTCCACGAGGCCACGCAGGAAGGATTCCAGCGCCTCGTCGGCGGGGAGGGTGGCCTGCAACTCGCGGAGGCAGTCGCCGAAGGCGGTGAGCTCCTCACGGTAGACCGCCTCGGCGAGGGCTTCCCGGGTGGGGAAATGGCGGTAGAGCGTGCCGGTGCCCACGCCGGCCAGCTTGGCGAAGTCGTCGAGACGCAGGTCGAAGCAGCCGCTGGCGAAGAGTTCGCGGGCCTTGGCGATCAGCGACGACGGCGTGCTGCGTGCGGCCCTGCTGCCCGCGGTCTTCCTCGGCACTCTCGACCAGCCGCCGACCGGGCGCGAACGGGCCGTACGGCAGGTGTTCCGCGAGGCCGGGTTCAGGATTCAGGAGAACTCCGACTTCCGGGGCTGGCTGTCGATCCATTTCGTGCAGAACGCGGGTCTGCACACGCGGGCCCTGCGGCGGGGCTCCCTGGCCGGGCTGTCGCCCCGCGACGTACGCGAGGCGATCCTCGCCACCCGCGAGCTGCTGCCGCTGGTCGAGGCCCGGGGCGTGGACCTGCGGCGACACCGGGCCGAGCTGCTGCCCCTCACCGCGCCCGTCTGGCTGGCGGCGCCGGCACTGGCCTGGCTGCTCGGTCGTTTCCCGCCGATGCGTGTCGTGACGGAGGCCCACGCCAACCCCGAGGAACTGCGCGCGATCTGCCGCGACACCCTGGCGGAAGCACGCCGAGTGGGGGTGCGGACGCCCCGACTTGAGGCCGCCGAGCCCTACTTCACCGGCTCGTCGCCCGCCGACCGGCCCGGACGAGCGGCGTGAGTCTCGGCCGACTCCACATCTCTGAAGTGCCGACTCCACATCCCTGAAGTAGGGCCTTCGCCGCCTCGGGACACCCCCGTTTCCCCGATACGGAGCCGGCTACGGGGTCGATCACGGGGCGCGCGGGGTCGATCACGGGGGCGCGAAGGGGTCAGTCGGCGGGGGTGTGGAGTTCGAGGCGGCCCCGGGCGAAGGCGTCCACCCGGCCCCACCGGCCCGGGATGTCCAGCACCTCGATCCGGCCCATGCCGACCGGCAGCCGGGGCTCGACCGCCAGGTGCCCCTCGTGCGGCTCGATGCCCAGCATCGTACGGATCAGCAGCAGCGGCGCGCCCGTCGACCAGGCCTGCGGCGTGCACGCGGTCGGGTACTCCACCGGGAACTTGGTGAGCTCCCGCCGGTAGCCGCCGAACGCCTCGGGCAGCCGCCCGTCGAAGTACGCGGACGCGGCGATGATGCCGTCGGCGATCTGGGCGGCCTCCTCGGCGAAGCCGTACCGGCGCAGACCCCAGGCGATGAACGAGTTGTCGAACGGCCAGATCGTCCCGTTGTGGTAGCCGATCGGGTTGTAGCGAGCCTCCCCCTCGGCGAGGGTGCGCACCCCCCAGCCGGACCAGAGCCGGGGGCCGACCAGGTGCGCGGCGACCTTGGCCGCCCGCGACTCGTCGACGATCCCGCTCCACAGCAGGTGCCCGATGTTGGAGCTGAGCGTGTCGACCTGCCGGCCGTCCGGGTCCAGGGCGATCGCGTAGTACTCGCCGTCGGCCACCCACCACTCACGGTTGAACCGTTCCTTCAGCTCGGCGGCCTCCCGTTCGAGCTGGTCGGCGTACGCCGGGTCGCCCCAGAACTCCCGGGCCAGCCGGGCGGCGCGCACCTTCGCGTCGTACGCGTAACCCTGCACCTCGCAGGTGGCCCGGGGAAACCCGGGCAGTCGACCGTCCCGGTACGAAATGGAGTCCCAGGAGTCCTTCCAGCACTGGTTCTCCAGACCGGTGTCGGTGTTGCGGCGTTCGTACCAGATGTAGCCGTTACCGACCAGGTCGGCGTACTCGTCGATCCAGCGCAGCGCGGCCCGGCTCTCCCGTTCCAGCTCCTTGACCAGCGCGGCGTCCCCGCTCCACCGCTCGTACTCGTCGAGCAGCACCACGAACAGCGGGGTCGCGTCCACCGAGCCGTAGTACGGCGAGTGCGGCTGCTCCTCGAAGGCGGCCGTCTCCCCGTACCGCATCTCGTGCAGGATCCGCCCGGGGTCCTCCTCGCGGAAGTCGTCGAACCGGGTGCCCTGGAGGGCGGCGAGGATCCGCAGCGTGGTCCGGGACAGCTCCGGGGTGAACGGCAGCGTCTGCAGACAGGTCAGGATGCTGTCCCGGCCGAACATGGTCATGAACCAGGGCAGACCGGCGGCGGGCAGGGTGGCGCCGGGCAGCGAGATCGGCGAGAACCGCAGCGCGGCCAGGTCCACCAGGCTGCGCCGGTAGGTCCGGTCGAGGGTCTCCCACTCGCAGTTGACCGTCGGCGCGGCGGCCAGCCAGTCCTGGAGGTCGTGCTGGAGCGCCTGGCGTTCGACGCCGTGGGCCCGCAGCCCCATCCGCAGGTCCCGGCCGCCGGGGCCGAGGGCGACCGTCCGGACGTCCAGCTCGGTGCGCCACTGCTCGTTGGGTTCCAGCCGCACCGTGTACGCCAGTCCCTGGGCGTCGAACCGGGCCGGCCGGGACGACGTGACGACGGTCTCCCGGACGAGGTTGCCCCGCCGGTAGCCGAGCCGGAGCGCGTCCGGTTGCACGTCGGTGTAGAACTCGCCCTTCTTGTTCACGATCTCGTCCTTGACCTGGAACAGGTCGGCGAAGTCGGCCGCCGCGTCGATACGGACCTCCAGGTCCACCGGCTGCTCGTCGTGGTTGAGGATGATCAGCTCCTCGCGGAAGCTGCCCCCGACGGCCCGCTCGCGGATGACCGACAGTTTCGCGTCGGTGTAGTGGGTGGCCGTCGCCGGCACCAGGAAGAACCGGGCCTCGTAGTACTGGAGGTCGTCGTAGGACAGCGGGTGGAGCCGCTCGCCGTTGAGGGTCAGCACCCAGGTCGACAGGAACCGCATGTCGATGGAGAACAGGCCGCTCGGCTCGGACGGCGTCGCCTCGATGTCGCCGGTGCTCTCGCAGACCACGAAGGTGTTCCCGTCGAGGATCCGGACCGTGTTGCTCTCGGCCATCAGCACGCCCTCCTGCCGGCGGGCCGGCGCGGGCCACGGGCGTCCGGCGGGCCGGGAAAGACCCGTTCCACCTGGACGAGCAGCCGCGCGTTCCCGGTGATCGTCATGTCGCCGCGCAGCAGCGCCGCGAGCCCGTTCTCCCGACCGGTGACGATCTTCTCGAAGAGCCCCGGGTCGACGGCGACGACGGTGTCCGCCTCCCGGTCCTCCTGGCTCACCCGCAGCCGCCCCCGGTCGATGGCCAGCAGCCAGTGCGTGGTCCGCGCGCCCTCGTTCAGGTCGATCCGCAGCGTTCCGGACGTCTTCGCCAGCGTCGGCTCGAAGCCCCGCCGGTTCAGCTCCTCGAAGTACCGTGTGGTCGCGTCCACCATCCGGTCGCCCTCCCCGTCGTTCGTCCCGCGCGCCGACCGTGGCTGCCGCCCCGGCCGGTGACGCGGTCACCGCCGGTGCAGGGTCCCCGGTCGCGCGGCGGTCAATCTCACCCGGTCCGGGTGAGTCGCCGGCGGCAAGCGCCCGAGAGCGTGCGCCCGGGCAGGATCCGTCCGGACGGCGGCGAGGACCCCGGGCAGGCAAGCGCGCCGGTCTCCGTCGCGGCGGAGACCGGCGTGCCCGGGTGGATGGAACGTGCGGCTCGGGTCGGACGTGCGGCGCGGGTCAGTTGTTCGGCTCGTCCGCGCTGATGTCCGCCAGCACCGACTGTGGCTCGCGTTCCACCGCGAGATCGCCGATGGAGACCAGGCCGACCAGCCGGCCGTCGTCCATCACCGGCAGCCGGCGTACGGCGTACGTCCGCATCAGGTCGGCGGCGGACACCGCGTCGTCGTGCTGGCTGACCGTGATCAGCTCGGTGCTGGTGACCTGCCGCAGGGTGGTGGTGTCCGGGTCGCGCCGCTCGGCCACGCCCCGCACGGTGATGTCCCGGTCCGTGACGATGCCGACCACGCCGTCACCGTCGGTCACCACCACGTCCCCGATGGCGCTGTCCCGCATCTGCTGGGCGGCGGCGGTGAGGGTGTCGTTGGCGTCCATGGTCACCAGCCGGGTCGTCATGAACTCTCCGACCGTCGTCATCTCGATCCCCTCTCGGTGTGGTCCCACGGTCTACCCGTCCGCCCGCGCCGCATGCCGGGGCCGCCCGGATCGCCGTGGGTAACCGGGGTGGCTACGGTGTGGCACAGTGCCGGGAGGTCGAACCCCGACAGGAGGGACGGACGGGTGCAGGCGCCATCGACGGTCATGCAGGTCGCGCTCCTGATCCTGCTGGTGCTGCCCGGAGCCACGTACCAGTTCCTGCGGGAGCGCTGGCGCGGGCCGGTCGCCGGGGAACGGGTGCTCGGGGAGCGCCTCCTCCGGGCGGTCGTGGCCTCGATCGTGCTGGACGCCGCGTACCTGCTCGCCGCCGGTCCGCACCTGGTGCGGCTGGCCCGGGGCGCCGGGCCGGGCGACTGGACCGGTCTCCTGGAACGGCCCCGCCTGGTCGGCGCGGTGACCGCCCTGCTCTTCCTGGTCGTCCCCGCCGCAATGGCGGCGTCGGTCTCCTGGTGGGAGTCCCGTCGGCGCAGGGCCAGCTACCGGCCCGTGCCGACCGCCTGGGACCACGCCTTCCACGATCGTGAGTCGTGCTTCGTCCGGGTCCGGCTGACCGACGGCAACTGGGCCGGGGGCTGGTACGGGGCCAGCTCGTACGCCTCCTCGTTCCCGCACCCGGCCGAGCTCTTCCTGGAGTCGGCGTGGACGGTGGACCGGGACGGCCGGTTCGGGACCCGGGTGGACGGGACGGGCGGGCTCCTGTTGCGCGCGGATGACTTCGACGTTCTCGAATTCCTCGTCCCGCCGGTGGCGGGAGCGGACCCCAGGAAGGCGGACAACGGTGGAACAGACCCCGGATCCGGAGCTGTCGCCCGAGGAGCAGGCCCTGCTCGCCAACGCGCGCAGCCGGGGATACTCGCCGAAGAACCCGCGGAAGGAGCCTGAGCTGCCCCCGTCCGGGCCGGCCGGGACCTCCCGCCAGCCCGTCGACGAGGACTGACGATGCCCTGGCGGCGTCGGCGGGACCCGGCGCCATCCGAGGACACCGGGCAGCTCGCGGAATCGGCCGTCGCCCGCTTCGACGAGGCGCTGGCCGTGATGCGGCACGTCCCGACGACGGACACCGTCCAGGCGGCGATCGAGGCGGGCCGACGGGCGGCGGCCGAGGACGGCCCCGACCGGGCCTGGGCGTTGGGCAACCTGGGCGGGGTGTTGCGGGCGGCCTTCGCCCTGACCGGTGACCTGCGCTACCTGGACGAGGCGATCACCGGGGTGCGCCGGGCGAGCGCGCTGGTGCCGGCCGACGGCCCGGACCGGGCCCGTCTCCTGGACAACCTGGGCACCCTGTTGTTCAGCCGGTTCCAGCACACGTCCGACCGGGCCACGCTGACCGCGGCGATCGAGGCGAGCCGGGCGGCGGTGGTCGCCGAGGGCAGCCACGGCCCGGTCCGGGCCGACCGTCGGTGCAACCTGGTGGTCGCGTTGGCGGAGGCGCACCAGCAGACCGGCGACCTGGCGGCGCTGGACGAGGCCGTCGACGTGGCCCGCGCGGCCGTGGCCGAGTGCGACGGGCCGGACGGGGACCAGCCGACGGCGGCCCGCTGTCTGCACTATCTCGCTTTCTGCCTGAGACGCCGGCACCGGACAACCGGCGCCCGGTGGGCGCTGGACGAGGCGATCGAGGCGGCCCGCCGGGCCGTCGCGGCCACCCCGTCGCACGAGCCGGGTCGGCTCGACCGGATGACGGTCCTGCACGCGGCGCTGGGCGACCGGTTCGCGGTGACCGGCGCCCGGGCGGACCTGGCGGAACAGGTCTCGGTGGCCGCGGCGGCGGAGGCGATCACCCCGCCGGGGCATCCGGCCTACTTCGACAACAGGGAGCGCCTGCGTGCCGGCCGCGAGGCGTTGGCCCGGCTGACGACCGGGCGGGCCGAGCCCGCCGCCGACGCCACGGACGCCACCGACCGGGCGGGGCTCCTCGCCGACATCTGCGGCTACCGGACGGCGGTGTTCCAGCACACCCGTGACCTGTCCGAGATCGAGCGGGCCGTCGCGGCGGGCCGGGAGGCGGTGGCGGCCACCCCGCCCGGTCACCCCGACCAGGCCCGCCGGCTGGACAATCTGGGCGTCGCGTTGGGAGAGCTGGGCGGGGCGACCGGCGATCCGGCGGTGCTCGTGGACGCCGTCGCGGTCCACCGTCGGGTGGTGGCCGCCACTGCGCCCGACCATCCGCATCTCGCCAGGCGTCTCGGCAACCTCGCCGCCGCGCTGCACGGTCTCTTCGCCCAGACCCGCGACGAGGCGCTGCTGGAGGAGGCGGTGTCGGTGGGCCGACGGGCGGCGGAGACCGCCGACGATCCGGGTGAGCAGGCCGTGCACCTGTCCAACCTGTGCGCCGCGTTGCACCGCAGGTACCTGGCCGTCGGCGAGGTCGGGTTGCTGGCCCAGGCGGTCGACGCCGGTCGGGCGGCGGCCCGCCTCGGCGCGGACCGCAGCGCGCGGCACGGCAGCCACCTGTCGAACCTGGGGGCGGCGCTGGTCGACTGGTCCCGGCACACCGGGCGGTCGGGCGCTCTCGAGGAGGCGGTGCGCGTCCACGAGGCGGCGGTGGCGGCGAGCGGCGAGCGGCATCCCGACCGCGCGCTGCGGCTGAGCAACCTGGGGGGCGCGCTGCTGCTGCGTTACGAACGCGCCGGCGACCCGGCCGACCTGTACCGGTGCGTGGTGGCGCACCGCGCCGCGCTGGCGGCGGCCCCGGCCGACTCCCCGGAACGGGCCCACGCCATGATCGCCCTCGCGGGCGCGCTCGTCGAGTCGCAGTCCGCGGCGGGCGGCGGAGGGCCGGTCGGCTCCGCCCCGCCGACCGACGGCCCGACGACCGACGGCCCGACGACCGACGGCCCGACGACCGACGACACGACGACCGACGACACGACGACCGACGACACGACGACGGCCGGCGGACCGGGTCGTCCGGTCGACGCCGGCCCGGCGCTGCTGGACGAGGCGGTCACGCTCGCCCGCGCGGCGGTGGACCGGCTGCCGGCCGACACCCCGACGACGGCGCGGGGGCTGAGCGCCCTCGGGGACGCCCTGGGCGCCCGGTTCCGGCACAGCGGCGACGAAGCGGACCTCGACGGGGCGTTGGCGGCGTACCGGCGGGCGGTGGCGGCACGGACCGCGCCCCTGCTCACCCGGGTGGCCGCCGCCAACGCGTGGGGCATGCTCGCCGCCGACGCGGACCGGGTCGGCGCCGGCGGCGCGCAGGCGGCGGCCGAGGGTTTCGCCACCGCCGTACGGCTGCTCCCCCGGCTGGCCGGTCGACACCTGAGCCGACCGGACGCCCAGCACTGGCTGGCCCGGTTCGGTGGGCTCGCCGCCGACGCCGCGGCCTGGGCGTTGACCGTGGGCGACGAGGTCGCCGCGGTGACCCTGCTGGAACTGGGCCGTGGGGTGCTGCTCGCCCAGGCGCTGGACACCCGCACCGACCTGACCGACCTGGCGGCGGTCGCCCCCGACCTGGTCGACCGGTTCACCGCGCTCGCCGCCGAGCTCGACGCGGAGGCCACCGTCCGGGACCGGCTCGCCCTGGCGGCCGAACTCGACACGGTGCTCGGGCAGCTCCGGGCGTTGCCGGGCGGGACGGACGTGCTGGACCCGCCGTCGCTGGCCGAGCTGACCGGGCAGGCCGCTGACGGGCCGGTCGTGCTGATCAACGTCAGTCGGTACCGGTGCGACGCGCTGCTGCTCACCGCGGACGGGCTACGCGCGCAGCGACTGCCGGGCCTCACCGCCGGGGCGGTACGGGACCGCGTCACCCGGTTCCACTCCGCGCTGGCCGACGGCCCCGGTCCGGCGACCGAGCGGGTGGTGCGGGATACCCTCACCTGGCTCTGGGACGCGGTGGTCGGCCCGGTCCTGGACGGTCTGGGCCACACCGGGGCGCCGTCGCCGGAGCGCCCGTGGCCCCGGGTCTGGTGGGTGCCGGTCGGGTCCCTCGGTCTGCTTCCGCTCGCCGCCGCGGGTCGGCACCACCCCGCCGGGGCGAACGCGCTGGACCGGGTGGTCTCGTCGGTCGTCCCGACGGTGCGGGCGCTCGGCCACGCCCGGTCCCGGGCCCGCCGGGGCCGCGGTGGCTCCCCGCCGGTGCGCCCGTTGGTGGTGGCCATGCCGCACACCCCGGACGCGCCGGACCTGCCCGGCGCCGACGCCGAGGCCGCCCTGCTACGGGACCGGCTGCCGGGGGCAATGCTCCTGGTCGGCGCGGACGCCGTCCGGTCGGCCGTGCTCGCGGCCCTGCCGACGGCCACCTGGGCGCACTTCGCCTGCCACGGCCACCACGATCCGCAGGACCCGTCGGAGAGCCGGCTCCTGCTCGCCGACCACGCCGACGCGCCGCTGCGGGTGCCCGACGTGGCCCGGTTACGGCTGACCGACGCGGCGTTCGCGTACCTGTCGGCGTGCGACACCGCACGGACCGCCCCGGGCCTGTCCGACGAGGCGATCCATCCGGCGTCGGCCTTCCAACAGGCCGGTTTTCCGCAGGTAGTCGGCACTCTGTGGCAGACCGACGACCAGGTGTCGATCGACCAGTGTCGATCGATCTACGACCTGCTGCTGGCCGGGGAGCCCGACCCGGCGCGGGCGGCGTACGCGGTGCACCGGACGACCCGTCGACTGCGGGACAGGTACCCCAACCTGCCGTCGACGTGGGCGGGGCTGCTGCACGTGGGCGGGTGACGGGTCGACCGCCGGGCTCAGCCGCGCGGGGGGATGCCGACGACCCGTTCGACGTGCAGCCGCAGCACCATCCGCCGTTGTTCGACCATGGCCCGCCGGTAGTCGTCCCAGTCGGGGTGCTCGCCGGACAGGGACCGGTAGAGCTCGACGAGCTCCTCGACGACCGCGTCGTGCGGGTCGCCGGCGACCGGGGTCAGCTCGGCCCGCGCCTCGGCCACCGCGTACGCCCAGCCGTCCGCGCTGCTGACGTGGTAGCTGGCGCGCGGGTCCCGGAGCAGGTTCTTCGTCTTGGCCCGCCCGTCGGTCACCGAGACCCGGATCACCCGGGCCTCCCGGTCGAAGCCGTGCATGACGGTGGACTGCTGCGGCCGGCCGTCCCGCCGGATGGTGGCGAGCACCCCCATCCGGCGGTCGGCGATCAGGGCGAGCAGGGCGTCCTGGTACTCGGTGTCCGGCACGGTTGTCCCCTCCACGTCGGGTCGGACCGGTGGTCGCGTCCATCCAACCGCATCGACCTCGCGGCCCGCCGGAGGAGACCGGGCGCGTCGCCGACCGGCCCGCCACCTCCCGGAGGTGACCAGCCCCGCCACGCCGGCGGAGATGACCGCCCCCGCCACGTCGGCGGAGGTGGCCGGCTGTCAGGACAGTTCGGCGGCGACCAGCTCGGCGATCTGCACCGCGTTGAGCGCGGCGCCCTTGCGGAGGTTGTCGTTGGAGCAGAAGAAGGCGATGCCGTGGGCGACCGTCTCGTCGGCCCGGATCCGCCCGACGAAGGTCGGGTCCTGCCCGGCGGCGAGCAGCGGGGTCGGCACGTCGGCCAGCGCCACGCCTGGCGCGTCGGCGAGCAGCTCCCGGACCCGCTGCGGGGTGATCGGGTTGGCGAAACCGGCGTTGACCTGGAGCGAGTGGCCGGTGAAGACGGGCACCCGGACGCAGGTGCCGGAGACCTTCAGCTCCGGGATCTCCAGGATCTTGCGGCTCTCGTTGCGGAGCTTCTGCTCCTCGTCGGTCTCGTCGGAGCCGTCGTCGACGATCGAGCCGGCCAGCGGGAGCACGTTGAAGGCGATCGGTCGGGCGAAGGAACGCGGCGCGGGGAACTCGACGGCGGCGCCGTCGTAGGCCAGCGCGGCGGCGTCCGAGGCGACCTTGCGGACCTGCTCGTCCAGCTCGGCCACCCCGGCCACGCCGGCGCCGGAGACCGCCTGGTACGTCGCCACGACCAGGCTGACCAGGCCGGCCTCGGCGTGCAGCGGACGCAGCACCGGCATCGCGGCCATCGTCGTGCAGTTCGGGTTGGCGATGATGCCCTTCGGGCGTACGGCGGCGGCGTGCGGGTTGACCTCGGCCACCACCAGCGGCACCTGCGGGTCCGTCCGGTACGCGGAGGAGTTGTCGATCACCACCGCGCCGGCCCCGGCGACCCGGGGGGCCAGCTCCTTCGACGTGCCCTTGCCCGCCGAGAAGAGCACCGCGTCCAGTCCCCGGTAGTCGGCGGTGGCCGCGTCCTCCACGGTCACCTCGCCGCCGCCCCACGGCAGGGCCCGCCCCGCCGACCGGGCCGAGGCGAACAGCCGCAGCTCCTCCACCGGGAACCCCCGCTGGGCCAACACCTGCCGCATCACGCCACCGACCTGGCCGGTGGCACCCACAATGCCGATCCTCATGCCCGCGAGGCTACCCACGTCGACGGTCGGACCGGGACCGGATTCCCACCGCCCGGACCCGGAACGACGCACGTCACACCGGCTCAGTCCACGACGTCGACCACCTCGCCGAGCCCGGTGGCGACCAGCTCGTCCCGGATCACCGCGACGTCCCCCTCCACGACCAGGGTCAACGACTCCGGCCGCAGGTGCGCCGCCGCGGCGGCGGAGACCTGCTCGACGTCGGCGGCGAGCAGGGACTCCCGCAGCCGGGCGTGGTAGTCGTCGGGCAGCCCGTGCACCACCAGGGTGACCAGCGCGGAGGCGATCGCCCGGGGCGACTGCAACTCGACCGAGAGCTGACCGGCCCGCCAGGAGCGGGCCACCGCCAACTCGTCGGAGGTGACCCCGGTGAGCTGCGTACGGGCGATCTCGCCGACCGACTCGACCAGCGCCGGCGCGGTGACGGCGGTCTGCACCCCGGCCGCCACGGCGAACCGGCCGAACCGGCGGGCCGCGCCGAACTCGCCCCGGATGCCGTACGTGTAGCCGCGCACCTCCCGGATCAGGTGGTTCAGCCGGGACGTGAACGCCCCGCCGAGCACCGTTCCGGCCAGCGTCGTCGGCACGTGGTCGGGCTGCGCCCGGTGCGGGGCCGGGTGCCCGAGCCGCAGCGTCGACTGCACCGATCCGGGCCGGTCGACCAGCAGGATCCGCCGCCCGGCGTGGAAGGTCGGCTCGATCGGCCCGTCCTGCGGGGCGGGGCCGCCACCGGCCCCGGCGAACGCCGCCGCGCCGAGCGCGTCCAGGTCGAGCCGGTCCAGGTCACCGGCGACGACCAGGGTGCCGGGCCGCAGGAACCACTCGGAGTGGAAGACCCGCACGTCGTCGACGCCCAGGCCGGCCACCGACCGCGGGTCGCCGTACAGCGGGCGGCCGATCCGGCTGTCCGCGCCGTACAGGTCGGCGCGGAGCACCGCGTCGGCGCGCGGCCCCGGGTTCGCCCAGTCCATCCGCAGCCCGGTGGCCTCGTCGTCGCGGACCCGCAGGATGTCGGCCGGGTCGAGGCGGGGGGTGCGGACCGCCTCGGCGAGCAGCTCGACGGCGGCGGTCAGCCGGTCCACCGGCACCTGCACGCTGATCTGGAAGGAGTCCCAGTCCAGCCCGACGACAAGCTCGGTGCCGAGCGCCTCGATGGCCAACGCGTACGCGGTGGCGTCCCGGTGCGCCGTGCCCTCCTCGATGGCCTTGGCGAGCACCCCGCCGAGCCCTTCCCGGCCGAGCGGCTCCCGGCCGGCGCCGGCGTCGAGCAGCAGCAGCGCGACGGCCAGGTTCTGGCCGGGCAGGTGCGCGGCGACGATCTCGCCGCCGGCCACCGTCCGGCGGGTCACCGGCGGGAACCGGTACGGCCGGGCGGCGCCGGGGCCGGGACGTTCGGCGATCAGACTCATCGGGGCTTCCTTCCGGTCTCGGTCACGACACTCGGGCCGCCCGCCTCGGGGCCACCGGCCTCGGGGGCGCCCGCCGGGGCGGCATCGGCCCCGGCGGCGGCGACCTCGGGAGCGGCCCCGGCGGCGGCTGCCTCGGGGTGGTAGCTGAGGACCGCCCGGTCCTGCGGGGCGAGCACCTCGGCGGCCACCTCGGCGATCTGCTCGGCGGTGACCGCCAGCCACGCCGGCAGCCGGTCGGCGACCCGGGCCGGGTCACCGAACTGGGTGGCGTACCGGCTGAGCAGGTCGGCCCGGCCGTCCACGGTGGCCGTCTGCCGCCACCAGGCGGTGGTGAGCAGCGCCCTGGCCCGGTCCAGCTCGGCGGCGGTGACCGGCACGGTGACCAGCTCGTCGACCACCTCGGCCAGGCCGGCCGCCAGCCGCTCGGCGCTCACCCCGGGCCGGGCGGTGGCGGTGGCGATCAGCGGCGCGGGGGCGTGCGCCAGGTCCACCCCGTACGCGCCGACCAGATCCGGCTGGGCGATCCGCTCGCCGTCGGCGAGCCGCTGGTAGAGCCGGCTGCCCCGGCCGCTGCCCAGGACGGTGGCGAGCACCGTGACCACGTCGTACCCGGGGGTGCCGAAGGGGTGGGTGCGGTGCCCGAGGTAGACGCGGGGCGCGGGCACGTCGGCGACGACCGTCTCGCGGACCGGCGTGCCGGTCGCGGCGACCGTGCGGCCGTCCGGCGCGGCCGGGATGTCCGGCCGCGGCGGGATGCCGCCGAAGTACCGCTGCGCGAGCGCGAACACCTGCTCCGCGCGGGCGTCGCCGACCACGGTCAGCACGGCGTTGTTCGGCGCGTAGTACGTGCGGTGGAAGCTCTGGAAGGTGGCCAGGTCGGCGGCGTTCAGGTCGGCCATCGAGCCGATCGTCGCGTGGTGGTACGGATGACCGGGCGGGTAGAGCATCGGCAGCAGCCGCAGCCAGGCGTCGCCGTACGGGACGTTCTCGTAGCGCTGGCGGCGCTCGTTCTTGACCACGTCACGCTGGTTGTCCAGCGTCTCCTGGGTCAGCGCGGGCACCAGGCCGCCCATCCGGTCGGCCTCCAGCCAGAGCGCCAGCTCCAGGTGCTCGGCGGGCACGGTCTCGAAGTAGTTGGTCCGGTCCGGGTTGGTGGTGGCGTTCAGCGACCCACCCGCGCCCTGGACCAGCTTCATGTGCTCGGTCTTGGCGACGTGCGTCGAGCCCTCGAACATCAGGTGCTCGAAGAGGTGGGCGAAGCCCGTCTGTCCGGCCGGCTCGTGCCGGGAACCGACGTCGTACCAGAGATTCACCGCGACCGCCGGGGCGGTGCGGTCCTCGCTCACCACCACGCGCAGACCGTTGTCCAGGCGGGTCGTCTCGATCGGCCAGGGGTAACCGCTGTCGGGCATGGGCACGACGCTATCCGATCACGCCGCCCGCGCCGTGCCGCCCGGTCGACGCTTCAATCGCGCGTCGTCGGGTACGAGCAGGACATGCCCGTCGCGTCAGGTGTCGAACAGGTGGCCGCCGTGCTCGCCCGGTGGCGTGACGCCCGGCTGCTGCACCCCGCCGGTCGCTCCTTCGACGGCGAGGTGACGATCCGGGGCGTCACCGGCGCGGCCACCGGCGTGCCGCTGCTCGACCGGCCGGGCCGGTACCGGGCCACCGTCCGGTTCTCGAAGGGCGTCCCCACGCCGACGGGCTGGCCGGACGTGCTCGGCCTCGGTGTACGGGTGCACGTCCCGTCCGACCCGACCGTCGGTGACCGGGCCGGTCGCGCCGCCGACACCGACGGCGGCGACGCCGACGCCGACCCCCGCTGCGGCGACGCCCCGGGCGACGGCCAGCGGTGGACGTTCGACCTGCTGGTCAGCTCCAGCGGCGCCGCCCCGGTGCTGCGGTGCCTGCCGCTGCCCCGGCGACGCTTCGCCGGCCCGTACAGCACGATCATGCCGTTGCGGGCGGGTCGGCGGCGGCTCTGGCTGGCCGCCCTGCCGGCCCCCGGCTCGGCCGACCCCGGTGACCGGCTGGCGCAGGTGACCGCCGTGGCCCGTACCGGCGCCGTCCGCCTGGTGCTGGCGGTGGCGTCCGCGTTCGGGCCGTGGCGGCCGTTCGGCGAGGTCCGGCTCGGCGACTCGCTCGACGCCGCGGCGGACGCCGCCCTGGCCTTCGACCCGGTCGGCAACCTGCCGGCCGGGCTGCGCGCGGTGGGCCCGCTGGCCCGCCTGCGGGCCCGCAGCTACCGGGGGTCGCGGCGGGCCCGGGGCGCGAACGCTCAGTCGGGCGGCTCGACCGCGACGACAGTCTGATCCGAGGTACGCCGTTCCAGCACGGTGTCCGGGGCGGCGTTGCGGTCCTCCTCCCGACGGTCCGACTCGGCGAGGATGGCCGACGCCTGGGCCTGCGGGTCGTCGCTGCCGGCCGCCCGCTCCTCCGGCAGGAGGTGCTCGGCGCGGGAGCTCACCCGGTCCTGTTCACTCCGATCGTCACTCATGGCCGCCCTGATACCCCGGCCGCGTCGCCGCTACGCCCGCCGCCGTGCCCTCGTCAGCGGAACGGGCCGCGGACCTCGTAGGTGATGCCGCCGGAGGAGGATCCGGAGGTGCCGCGCTGCGAGGAGAAGTAGAGGCGGCTGCCGTCCGGGGAGAACGCCGGGCCGCAGATCTCCGACGAGGACTGCCCGCTGATCCGCAGGAAGGGCGCCACCACGCCGGCCGGCGTGATGATGTTGATCTCCATGTTGCCGCCGTCCTCGGCGACGTAGAGGTCCCCGCCCCGGGTGCCGACGATGTTGTCCACCCCGGTCAGCGGCGGCGTGCCGGAGACCAGCGAGTCGTCGTACGCCAGGTCGATGCGTTGGTTGACCGCGTCGTACGCCCAGACCCGGTTGTCGCCCTTGGTGGTGAACCAGCAGGTGCCGTCGGCGTACCAGCAGCCCTCGCCGCCGTTGAACCGCTTCGCGCCGGAGACCTGGTTGCGGGTGAGGGTCGGGGAGCCGTCCGGGTCGGGCACCCGGGCCCAGCTCACCGGGCCGCTGGTCGCGGTGCCGGCGACCAGCACCTCCAGGACGCCTGCGGACAGGTCGCCCCAGACCGTCGGGCGGAACCGGTAGAAGCAGCCGGTCGTCTCGTCCTCGGTCAGGTAGATGACCTTGCGGACCGGGTCGCAGGCGGCGGCCTCGTGGGTGAACCGGCCCAGGGCGGCCCGCCGGACGGCGGCCTTCCCGCCCTCCGGGTACGTCTCGTAGACGTAGCCCCGGCTGACCTCCTCGCCGGAGAGCCAGGTGCCCCACGGGGTCGCCCCACCGGCACAGTTGCGGTTCGTGTTTCCCAGGATCCGGTACGCCGAGACGATGTTCCCGTTGGCGTCGAAGCGCACCGCAGAGGCCCCGCCGGTCGTCGAGATCTCAGAGTTCGAGACGTAGATCCAGCCGGTTCCGGCGACGAAACAGGCCCCGCCGTCGGGCGCGTCGTGCCAGCCGTACCCGGTGCCGGCGACCGCCTGCCGGGAGCGGGCGACCACCCGGCTGGTGAAGCCGGCCGGCAGCAGGATCCCGTTGCCGTCGGCCGCGCCGAGCGGCCCGTACGGGCTGGTGCCGGGCTGGGCCGGGGCGGCCGACGCGACCCCCGACCAGAGACTGCCGGCGACGGCGACAGCACCGGCCACGGTGCCACGCAACAGGGTGCGACGCTCCACTGAAACCTCCCGTAAACGAGGACGACGGTCGATGAAGCTACGGCCCGGTTCATCGACTTTCGTGAACGCCACGGGTCTGTTCTCCGACATCGGGATGAGCTCTCGGCGCTCCGGTCGGGTACGCTGGCCGGCGTGACGCGCTCGTATCGATGGTTTAGCCAGCCGGCTCGCAGCCGGTGACTCGACCTTGAGCTGACGTCACCACTCTTCGAGCCGGCCAGGCGGGGATCAGGCGGTCCCCTGCCGTCTTCTGCTAACGAGCAGCCGGCTCGATCCCGGGCGCCGGCCCCGGGGATGGTCGGCGGAAGGAAACCCACCGTGACGACCCCGGAGTCCGACCAGGTCATCGATCAGCGGATCGAGCGGATCGTGCCGCTGACCACCCCGGCCCTGCTGCACCACGAACTCCCCCTGGACACCACCCTCACCTCGGCCGTGCTCGCCGGCCGGCGGGCGGTCAGCCGGGTGCTGGACCGTACCGACGACCGGCTGCTGGTGGTGGTCGGCCCGTGCTCGGTGCACGACCCGGCCGCGGCCCTGGAGTACGCGCGCGGGCTCCGGGCAGCCGCCGCGCGGCACGCCGACGACCTGCTGGTGGTCATGCGGGTCTACTTCGAGAAGCCCCGCTCCACCGTGGGCTGGAAGGGCCTGATCAACGACCCGGGGCTGGACGGCTCCGGTGACGTCAACACCGGCCTGCGGCTGGCCCGGGCGCTCCTGCTCGACGTGCTGCGCCTCGGCCTCCCGGTGGGCTGCGAGTTCCTCGACCCGATCACCCCGCAGTACATCGCCGACACCGTGGCCTGGGGCGCGATCGGCGCCCGGACGGTGGAGAGCCAGGTGCACCGGCAGCTCGCCTCCGGGCTGTCCATGCCGATCGGCATGAAGAACCGCCCGGACGGCAGCATCGGCACCGCCGTGGACGCGATCCGGGCCGCCGGCGTGCCGCACGTCTTCCCCGGCATCGACGTCTCCGGCACCCCGGCGATCCTGCACACCCGGGGCAACGCGGACGGGCACCTGGTGCTGCGCGGCGGCCGGGGCCTGCCCAACTACGACGCCGACTCGGTGGCGGACTCGTTGGCCCAGCTCCGGGCGGCGAACCTGCCCGAGCGGCTGGTGATCGACGCCAGCCACGACAACAGCGGCAAGGACCACCGCCGTCAGCCGGTGGTCGCGGCGGACGTGGCCGGGCAGCTCGCCGCCGGGCAGCGCGGCATCGTCGGCATCATGCTGGAGAGCTTCCTGGAGCCCGGCCGGCAGGATCTGGACCCGACCCGGGAGCTGACCTACGGTCAGTCGGTCACCGACGCCTGCCTCGGCTGGCCCGACACCGCCCAGGTCCTCGACGACCTCGCCACCGCCGTCCGCGCCCGTCGCGCCCACGCCCACACCCCCGCCCCGGCCTGACCGCCGGCGCCGCGCCGGGGAAGCGCCGCTGCGGCCTGACGTCACGCGCACAGCAACAGCGCCGCCCCGGGCTGACCCGGGGCGGCGCTGGCGTCGGTGTGCAGGTCGCCTCTCGGCGAGTGGCACGACGCGGCTCCAGCCGAACGGTATTCCGCGAAGGCATGTTGGTGAGGCCCGGGGACACTGGTCACACCGACACCTCACACAACCGGCCCGGGGCGCCCGGTGTTCCGGGCCCGACGGTGACGACTGTCACCTGTCTTCCGGGCGGTCGGGGCGACGTTTGACCGATTCCGGCGCGGGTAGCTGATCACCGTGACCGACGAACCAGCCAACCGGATGATGCTCGACGACCTGCTCGACGACATCTACCACGGGCAGGAGCGGGTGAGTCAGGCCGAGATCCAGCGCCGGGCGGTGGCCGCCGAGCTGCCCGCGGAGCTGCTCACCCGGATCTCCGCCCTGCCGCAGGGCGAGTACGCGATGGACGAGGTCGCCGACCTGCTCGGCGGCTCGTCGGTCTGACCCGGGGTCAGACGCTGACCGGCCTGCCGGCCGGGGACCCGGACGACGGAGAGGACAGGGACATGACTGATCGGGACGAGCGGCACGAGCGGATCCCCGCCCTCGGGCAGCCTCCGGAGGGCGCCGACACCCTTCCCGAGCCGGACTTCGCGAACGAGCACGAGGAGACCGCCGTCGACCGGGACATCATCACCGGCGAGGACAAGGAGGAACGGGAGAGCGAGTCGCCGCGCGGCTGGTCCGGTATGCAGCGCTGACCGGGACGCGGCACGCGAAGGGGGAGGACGCCCGCGGGCGTCCTCCCCCTTCGTCGTCGGTCGTCGCCGGGCGCTCAGTCCCGGTCGTCGTCCTGCCCCGGTCCGCCGCCCTCGGCGGCCTGCTGGGAGACGGCGTACGCCATCTGGAGGAAGTCGGAGGCGGCCACCGCGGTCAACGCGGTGGCGACCAGGCGGGTCAGCCGGGGGGCGAGCACGAGGCCGCCGGTGAGCCCGGTGGCCACCCAGACCGCCAGGCAGAACGGGCAGCTCAGCAGCTCACCGATCGCGTGCCGGGTGGTGCTGCCGGAGTCGCGGACCTGCTCCATCACCTCGCCGCTGCCGATCGGCTTGTCGTAGCGGGTGAACGGGGCCCGCAGCGGGCTGGTCACCGCGTCCTTGGTGAGCAGCCGGCTCAGTTTGTGCGTGGCGATGGACAGCAGCACCACGTCGGCCGGCGCGGGACGCTCCGGCACCGGTCGTCCGGTGGCCTTGACCAGCCCGGCGATCGCCACCGTCACGCCGGCGTAGGTGCCCATCGCCGCCAGATAGCCGTCCAGCGGTCGGTGCTCGTGCGGCGCGTACGCCCGGCGCAGCCGCGCCACCCTGTCCTTCAGACCGCTCTGCGACACCAGCGTCTCTCCTTGCGTAGGGGTACGCGGGCCAGGCTCAGCCCGCGGTGAGGTTCTCGGCCACCTCACGGGCGAGGTTGGCCAGGATCCGGTCGGCGAGCGTGTCGTCGGAGGACCGGTCGGCGTCGTCGCCGGCCAGGTCCAACCGGACCCGGGCGCCCCCGGCGTCCGCCGGCTCGACCCGGATCTCCGCCGTCAGCCCCGGCGGGTCCGGGCCGCGCCACCGGGCCCGCAGCCCGTCCGACAGCAGCTCCGGGCGCTGGGCGCCGTCGGCGAGCAGCGGCTCCGGCAGCCAGGCCGACGCCCGGTCCGGGTCGGTGGCGGTGTTGAACACCACCTCCGGCGGGGCGGACATGCCCCGCTCGCCGTACGCGGCCATCAGGCGTCCCGCAGCCGGCTCGGGTCGACCTCCCGGCCCGGATGGCGGGCCAGGTACTCCGTCTCCAGCTCGGCGGTGCGGCGCAGATGGTTGGCGAGCGCGGAGTCCGCCGCGTGCCGCAGCGTGTCCAGGCGGGTGCGGTGCAGGCTGCGCAACTCACGGATCAGGTCCTCGTCGGCCAGCTCGGCGGGGTCGACGCCGGGCAGGTCGCCCTCCGGGTCCGGGCCGGTGGCGGCCATGTCGTGCAGGTGGTCGCCGTCCCATTCGGGTAGCCGCTGCTCCGGGCTGGCGTCGACCGCCGCGTCGCGCGGCGGGAAGCCGTCCTGTCGTACCGGTCCGGTCATTGTTCGCCCCCCTGGTCTCGTGTGGGCTGGCAGCTATACGGGTGCCCAGGACGCGCGGCGGCAAACCACCGGGCCCCGCTACGACACCGCGTCGGAGACGCCTGACGGTCCCGGTACGCTCGATGCCATGAAGCGGCTCTGGACACCGGGGTGGATCGCCCGCCACGTGGCCATGGTCGTGCTCGTCGTCGGGTTCTGCGCGCTGGGCTGGTGGCAGATCGACCGGGCCGTCGCCGGCGGGAACTCGTCGAGCTGGGCGTACGCGGTGGAGTGGCCGATCTTCGCGGCCTTCGTCGTCTTCGTCTGGTGGCGGGAGGTCCGGCACGCCCTGCGCGGCCCGGACGCACCGCCGGCCACGACGGCGGCCGCCCGGAACGGGGCACACCCGACCGGCGGGAGGGATTCCGCCGGCGGGACGGACGCGCCGGACGGGACGGCACCGACCGGCGGGCGCGGGCCGAACCGGTCCGGCGTCCCGCCGGTACGTCGGCCGGTGCGGGTGGCGCGGGCCAGCGTGCCGCCCGGGGACGGCGGCGACGCCGACCTCGCCGCGTACAACCGTTACCTGGCCTGGTTGAACGCCAATCCGGGCGCCCGGCCCGGTGACTACCCCGGCTGAGCCGGCCGGAGCGGAAGGACGGAACGACCGTGGGCGCAGCCCTTACCCGGTACCGCGTGATCGCCTGGATCGTCGGCGTGGTGCTGATCCTGCTCGTGGTGATCGGGATGCCGCTGAAGTACGGGTTCGACGAGCCGGTGGTGGTCGAGACGATCGGGCCGGCGCACGGCTTCCTCTACATGGTGTACCTGGTCGCCGCGTTCGACCTGGCCCGTCGGGCCGAGTGGTCGCTGAGGCGGATGGCGTTGGTGATGCTCGCCGGCACCGTGCCGTTCGTCTCCTTCTACGCCGAGCGCCGGGTGAGCCGCTGGGTGACCGCCGGCCGGGACCGCGTCCCCGAGCCGGTCGCCGGCTGAACCCGGTCGCCCCATCCGTCCCGGCTGCCCTGTCCGTCACTGGCGTCACGGGTTAGGTTGGGACGCCGGTCGCGGTCGACCGGCCGACGCCGCCGGTGACCGCCGGCCTCCGGGCCGCCGGGCGCGCATCCGGTGGCGCGCCCTGGGGAGAGGAGCCCGCCACTCGTGTCGTCGCTACGGATCCTGTCGCGGTCCCTGCTGGTCGGTGGTCTGACCGCCGCCCTGCTCGCCCCGGGGGCGGGGGCCCGCGCGGAGCCGACACCGGCGGAGCTGACCCGTCAGATCGAGCAGAACTCGACGAAGCTGGAACGGGTCGTCGAGTCGTGGAACAGGCTCAACGAGGGCATCAAGGCCAACCAGGCGGCGGTGGCGAAGCTGACGGCCCGCATCGGCCCCCTGGAGCAGCAGGTGGCACAGGGCCGCGCCGACGTCGGCCGGTACGCGGTGACCGCGTACAAGACCGGTGGGCTGGGCACCGCCGAGGTGTTGTTGCAGACCGCCGACCGGGACGAGCTGCTCGTCCGGCTGAGCACCCTCGACCAGCTCGCCCGGGACCGGGACCGGCAGGTCGCCGGCCTCGGCGCGACCCAGCGGCAGCTCCTCGACCAGAAGACCCGCCTGGAGGCCACCCTGGCCCGGCAGGCCGCCCAGTCCCGGGAGCTGGCCACCGGCCGGAAGAAGATCGAGGCGGACCTGAGCCGGCTCTACGAGCTGCGCCGCCGGGCGTACGGGTCGGCCACCGAGAAACCGGCGGCGAAGCCGGTCGCCGCCCCGAAGACGAAGACGCCCGCCGCCTCCGGCCGGGCCGGGACCGCGGTGCGGTACGCGTACGGCGCGCTGGGCAAGCCGTACCGGTGGGGCGAGGACGGCCCCGGCGGGTACGACTGCTCGGGTCTGACCTCGGCGGCGTGGCGGGCGGCCGGGAAGTCCCTGCCGCACAACACCGCGATGCAGTGGAACGTGGTGGCGCACATCCGCCGTGCCGAGCTGCGCCCCGGTGACCTGGTCTTCTACCGCAGTCTCGGGCACGTGGCGCTCTACGTCGGCGACGGGAAGGTGATCCACGCGCCGACCTTCGGCCGTAACGTCGAGATCCGCGACGTCGACCTGATGCCCCCGTACGGGTACGGCCGGGTACGGTGAGCGGCCCGACGAACGCGTCCGGCCGGCGTCCCCCTTTCGGACGCCGGCCGGACGTGTTCGGGCCGTTCGGGTCAGGCGGCCTGGAGCCCCTCGGCGCGGGCCAGCTCACGCAGCCGGCCGAGCGCCTGGATCTCCAACTGCCGGATCCGCTCCCGGGAGAGCGAGAAGCGCGACGCGACCTCGGTCAGCGAGTGCTCCCGCCCGTCCTCCAGGCCGTACCGGGCCCGCATGATGCCGGCGGACCTGTCGTCCAGGTGGTTGAGCAGCCCCTCGATGCGCTGCCGCTCCAGGCCGGTGAGGACGATCTCCTCCGGCGACGGGGCGTCGCTGTCGGCCACCAGGTCACCGAGGTTGGTGTCGCCGTCGTCCCCGACCGGGGTGTCCAGCGAGACGGTGTCCTGCGACCAGCGGACCAGCTCGTTGACCCGCTCGACGGTCACGCCGAGGGCCTTGGCGATCTGCTCGGGCTCCGGGTCGCTGCCCAGCTCACGGGTGAGCTGACGGGCCACGTTGCGCATCCGGTTGACGTCCTCGACCAGGTGCACCGGCAGTCGCACGGTGCGCTCCTGCTGGGCGATGGCCCGGCTGATCGCCTGCCGGATCCACCACGTCGCGTAGGTGGAGAACTTGTAGCCCCGTTCGTAGTCGAACTTCTCGACCGCCCGGACGAGACCGGTGTTGCCCTCCTGGATCAGGTCCAGCATGGGCATCCCGGAACGCACGTAGCGCCGGGCGATCGACACGACCAGCCGAAGGTTGGCCCGGATGAACAGGTCCTTGGCCCGTTCCCCCTCGACGACCAGCCGCTCCAGGTCCTCCCGGTCCACGCCGTCGGGGACCCGGTCCTCGCCGAGCAGGTGCTCGGCGTAGAGGCCGGCCTCGATCGCCTTGGAGAGGTCGACCTCCTTGGCAGCGTCCAGCAGCGGCGTCCGGGAGATCTCGTGAAGGTAGACTCCGACCAGGTCACGCTCCTCGGCGACCTCGTCGGTTCGCATGCCGATGTTCTTGTCCACGTTGCCCACGGTCCCCTCGCTCGCGCCGGTCGCCCGGTTCCTTGCCATCCCCACGTCCATCAGCCCTCCCCCGTAATCTCCGCTGTGCCCACCGGTGCTGACACCTACACAACAGATGGGAAGCGTCGGGGATTCCATGTCATGGTTCGAAAGTGTCACGAGTGTCTGAGTGCTAGCTGAAAGCCCGATCGATGTTTGCTGTCAGCACCCCACCGAAATGACGACCGGTGGGCAGCGCGCAATGGCGACAGGTCGGTCGTCCGCCCACGGGTATCGCACCATCACGTACCCGTACGCACAGCGATCCACGTCACCGCCGGCCTGCGATCCTGGTCACTGGAAGACACGCGTACGGCGCGCCGTCGGTTCATCCATGCCGTCCAGGATTACCCCCGGGGGCCGGGAAGTATCCGGTCGGCCCGACCACAGGTCGGCTGTGGCCGGCGGCGCCGACCGATCGGTCAGTCGGCACGAGCGGGCCGGGCGTCAGGAGGCGAGCAGGGCGAGCGCGCCGCGCACCTGGTCGGCGGAGCGGGCGAGGGCGGCCCGCGCGTCGGTGACCCCCGCGCCGGAGACCAGCGAGACCAGGGCGGTCTTCAGGTCTCCGTCGGCCTCCTGGAGCACCTGCCGGGAGGCGTCCTCGCTGCACCCGGTCGCCTCGACCAGAATCGTGATCATTCGGCCCCGGAGTTTGGCGTTGGTCGCCACGACGTCGATCATCAGGTTCGAGTAGACCCGGCCGAGTCGGACCATCACCGCCGTGGAGAACGCGTTCAGCACCAGCTTCTGCGCGGTGCCCGCCTTCATCCGGGTCGACCCCGTGATCACCTCCGGGCCGGTGTCCACCCCGATGAAGACGTCCACGTCCCCGGCGGACTCGGCCTCCGGATTGGCGCAGAGCAGCACCGTACGGGCCTGCCGGTCCCGGGCCGCGGCCAGCGCCCCGAGAACGTACGGCGTGCGCCCGCTGGCGGCCAGGCCGACCACCACGTCCCCGGCGACCACGCACTCGTCGGCTTCGGCGGCCCCGGCCCGCCGGTCGTCCTCGGCGTCCTCCACCGCCTGCCACATCGCGTCCGGTCCACCGGCGAGGTGGGCGCAGAACCAGTGCCGGGGCGAGTTGAAGGTGGGGAGCAACTCGACCGCGTCGAGCACGCCGAGCCGGCCGGACGTGCCCGCGCCGAAGTAGTGCACCCGCCGCCCGGCCCGCAGCGCGGTCACCGCGAGGTCCACGGCGGCGGCGGTCTCGTCGAGCACCCCGGCCACCACGGTCGGCACCCGGCGGTCGGCCTCGTTGATGACGGCGAGCATCTCCCGGGTCGACATCAGGTCGAGGTCGGCGCTGAGCGGGTTGCGCCGCTCGGTCGGCGCGGTCACCCGGACCGCCGGCCGGACCCCGGTCGGCGCCTGGTCGGTGGTCATGCCTTCCTCCGGCTCGACCCGACCCGGTGCGACCGGACCGCCTCGGCGGTGACCTCCAGGGCCTTGCGGGCCCGGGCCCGGTTGCGGGCGGCCACCCCGACGAAGAGGCAGTCGACCACGGTGAGCTGGGCGAGCCGGCTGGCCGTCGCGCCCGAACGGTAGGTCGTCTCGCGGGCCGCCGTGGTGAGCACGAAGTCGGCCCCCTCGGTGATCGGTGACCGGGGGAAGTTGGTCAGGGCCACGGTGACCGCGCCCCGCGCGCGGGCCTGCTCCAGCACCTCGATCACGTCGGAGGTGGTGCCGGTGTGCGAGATGCCCACCGCCACGTCCCCCCGGCCCAGCAGCGCGGCCGAGGTGAGCGCGGTGTGCACGTCCGGGAAGTAGAACGCGGTGCGGCCGATGCGGTGCAGCTTCTGCTGGAAGTCGGAGGCGACGAAGCCGCTGGCCCCGGCGCCGTAGATCTCGATGCGTCCGGCGTGCGAGATGGCCTCCACCACCTGCTCGCAGACGGCCGGGTCGAGCTGCTCGGCCGTCTCCTCCACGGCCCGGGCGTCGTTGAACGCGATGGTGGCGATGATCTGCGCGAGGTCCGCCCCGGGCGGGATGTCCCCGCCGACCACCCGGGCGTCCGGCGGCTCCACCCGGCGGGCCGCCTCGGCGGCCAGCCGGATCCGCAACTGCGGGTAGCCGTCCATGCCGACCGAACGACAGAACCGGATGACGGTCGCCTCCGAGGTCTCGGCGGCGGTGGCGAGGTCGGTGATGGTCCGGCGGGCGGCGTCGGCCGGGTCCGCGACGACCAGCCGGGCGACCCGCTGCTCGGCCGGAGACAGCGACGGGAGCAGGCCGCTGATGTGGACGATCAGCCCCCCGGGCTCGTGGCTCTGGCCCGCGGGGCCGCCCGGCTCCGTCCGGCCCGCGCCAGCGGACTCACCTCTCGCGGAAATCTTCGGACTCTTCGCCACGGATGAAACTTACTTTCATCAGGCGTGGGCGTCAACCACGATCCAGCCTGTCGGGAAAACAATCCCCGATCGGGTTACCCGATTTCCGCAGCGTGCCATTCCCGGAGAATTCCCGCCTCCTCCGCCGGCTCGAGACCACCCTGCCGGACGTCCTGCGGATGGGCCCGCATCCAGGCCAGGGTCACCCGGGCGGTGTCGGCGACCGGGCGGGTGACCAGGCCGGCGGCGAGCGCAGGACCGGCGTCCCGGGCCAGGAAGCCGGCCCACTCCGGGTCGGGCACCCACAGCGGGAGGGACCGCTCCCCCGACCACGGGCGGACGTCCCGCGCCTGGAGGAAACCCGGATCCACCCAGGTCAGCTCCGCGTCCGGCACGCCGACGCCGGCCGCGACGGCGCGCAACGCCTCCGCCCGGGGCACCGGCGCGCCGATGCCGTCGTACGTGCCGGTGAGCCCGGTCGCGCCGGCGTTCAGCAGCCAGCCTGCCAGGTCGTCGACGTCGACGTACTGCACCGGGGCGTCGGGCGGGGCGGGGGCGAGCACCTCCCCACCGGCGGCGAGTCGTCGCACCCAGTACGGGAACCGGTCGGTGGGGTCCTCCGGCCCGATGATCAGGCCGGCCCGGCAGACGAAGAGCCGCGGGAACGCCGCCGCGTACTCCTGCTCGATACTGACCTTCAGCTCGCCGTAGTGCTCGAAATCCGGGCCGGGGGCCAGCACGTCGGCCGGGGCGGGCGGCAGCAGCGGGGTGTCCGCCACGGCGCTGCCGACCGGGACGGGCTGCGCGTACGCCGAGATGCTGGAGACGAAGGTGACGTGGTCGACCCGGTCGGCGAGGGCCGCGACGGCGTGCCGGGCGTGGTCGAGGCGTCGGGTCACGTCGATCACCGCGTCGAACCGGTCGCCGTCCAGCGGCGCGAGCCCGGCCGGGTCGTCGCGGTCCACGGCGACGAACCGGACGCCCGGCACGGGGGCGCCGGAGACCCCCCGGGCGGCGCAGGTGACGTCGTGCCCCTGGGCACGGGCCAGGCGGGCCACCGCCCGGCCGAGGAACTGGGTACCACCGAGGATGAGCAGTCGCATGGCCACGATGCTGGACCGGACCGCGCCCCGGAACCAGCCCGGTTAGCCGTGGGCAGAACGGTTACGCCGGCAGCGCAGCCGGGCCGCCGGAACAGCCGGGCCGCCGGCCGCCGCCCGTGGCCGCGCGGCGGCGGCGCTAACCTGTGGCGCATGGTGGAGCGGAGCGTGCTGGTGACCGGTGGGACGGGTGGTCTGGGCGGGGCGGTGAGCGCCGCGTTCGTCGCCGCCGGCTGGCGGGTGGTGGTGGCCGACCTGCGCCCTGTCGACGGCGTGGGGCTGACCGGCGTCGCCGCGGACCTCACCGACCCGGCCGGCGCGGCCCACGCCGTCGAGGCCGCCGCGGGCGACCCGGCGGCCCCGCTGCGGGCGGTGGTCAACCTGGTCGGCGGGTACGCCGGTGGCGGGCTGGTGCACGAGACGCCGGTCGAGGAGTTCGACCGGATGCTCACCCTCAACCTCCGGCCCACCCACCTGGTGACCCGGGCGGCGTTGCCGGCGCTGGTGGCGGCCGGCGGGGGCGCGGTGGTCTGCGTGGCGGCGCGGGCCGCGCTCGCGCCGTTTCCCGGGGTGGCCGGGTACGTGACGGCCAAGGCGGCGGTGCTGGCCTTCGCCAACGCGGTCGCGGTGGAGTACCGGTCGGCCGGGGTGCGGTGCAACACGGTGCTGCCGAGCGTGATCGACACGCCGGCCAACCGCGCCGCCCAGCCGGACGCCGACCACTCGCGCTGGGTCGCCCCGGCCGAGATCGCCCCGGTGGTGCGTTTCCTGGCCGGTGACGAGTCCGCCCCCACCAGCGGCGCCGCCGTGCCGGTCTACGGCCGGGCCTGAGCCCCGCGCCGACCTGTCCGCAAGCCGCTCCCGCACCGGACTTCCGCGACCTGACCGGGGGTGGGCCGGTCAGGGGGCGGCAGTCGATCAGGGGGCGGCGGTCGGGGCGGGCAGGACGGCGGCGGTGGCGGGCAGCGGGGTACGCAGCGGCGGTCGGGGCGTGGGCACGCCCGCCCCGGTGGCCGGCAGCCACGCCGCCAGGTGGGCGTGGATGCGTCGGGCCACCTCGTCGGGCGGCCCGTTCGCGTCGACCAGCACGAACGTCGGGAACTCCGGCAGCGACCGGTACGCGGCGTCGGCCGCGGCGAGGTACCCGATCGGCTCGTGGTCGGTGCCGCGCCGCTCGATCCGCCGGTACGCCTCCGCCGGGTCGACGGTCAGCAGGATGGTCACCTGCGGCGCCGGGAAGAGCCGGTAGGCGAGCCGGGCCAGCCGCTCCCCCGGGCTGCCCCCGGACGCCGTCCCCGGGCGGCCCCCGTGCGCCCGGATGCTGGCGTACTGGCAGACCGCGTAGCGGTCCATCACCGCCGTCCGGCCGCTGACGAGCGCGGTGAGCAGGGCCCGGGTGATGGCGAGCCAGCGCAGCACCGACTCGACGGTCAACATGCCCCGGCGGCCGACCAGCGCCTGGGCGTCGCGCCGGCCGACCCGCTGGGCGAGGTGGCCGAGCCAGGCCCGTCCGCCGGCGTTGCGGTGGTAGGTGGCCGGCAGCCCGGCCCGGGTGAGCGCGTCGGCGAGCCGGTGCGCCTGGGTGGTTTTGCCCGAGCCGTCGATGCCGATCAGGGCGACGGCGCGCAGCCGGGCCGTGCCGCGCCGTGCCCGCTGTGATCTGGCCACCCGCCCGAGGATATCGGAGGCGCGCCGCATAGGTAGTCACTCTACTGCCAAAAGCCTCATAACGCTTAAAATTTGCGGTAGGCCGCAGTCCCCACGGCGGTTGCCAGGTGTGGCGGATCGGAATGCCGGGTACGCAACTTCACTGCGACCTCCTGTCCCGCCCACCGACCCAGGGGAGACTCCGATGGCCCAAAACGGGGACGCCAGTCTGTTGCACACGTTGAAGCGGGTCGCCGCCGTGCTCAAACAGTCCGACATCCCCTTCGCCCTGGGCGGCAGCTTCGCCGTCTACGCGCACGGCGGGCACTCCAGCGAGCACGACGTCGACTTCCTGATCCGGCACCAGGACGTCGACGCCGCCCTGGAGGCCCTGGTGGCGGAGGGCTTCACCGCCGAGCGCCCCCCGGAGGACTGGCTGGTCAAGGTCTACGACGACGGCCGGATGGTGGATCTCATCCACCGCCCCATCGAGACCCCGGTGACCCAGGAGACCTTCGCCGACACCGTGGTCCGTCCGGTCGACGCGATCCACATGCCGGTGCTCTCCGCCACCCAGCTCATGGTGCACAAGCTGCTCAGCTTCTCCCAGCACTACTGCGACTTCGCCCGGGGCCTGCCCCTGGCCCGCTCGCTGCGGGAGCAAATCGACTGGGAACGGGTACGGAAGGAGACCCAGCACTCGCCGTACGCCGAGGCGTTCCTGGTGCTGCTGGACCGGCTCGACGTGGTGCCGTACGCCGGCGCCCCGGAAGGAAGGGAGCAACCGTGACCGAGCATCTCAGGGCGGCCACCGGGCCACCGGACGAGTACGTCGAGGCCGAGATCCAGCGCCTGCTGACCGAGGATCCGGCCGTCGCCGAGCAGGGCATCACCGTGGCCCGCCGGGAGCACGGCCTGGTCCTGTACGGCGAGGTGGAGAGCCCGCGCCGCCGGGACGAGATCCTGCGCCGGGTGAGCGAGAGCTTCCCGGACGTAGCGGTGATCAACGACATCGGGGTGACCCGGGCGCAGGCCCCGACCGGCTTCGAGGAACTGCCGTGAAGGGGGTTACGTCATGATCCGGATCGCCGCCGTCGGCGACGTGCACGTCGACCAGGACGTGGTGGGCCGGTTCCGGCCGGCGCTGGAGGAGCTGCCGGACTGTGCCGACGTGCTGCTGCTCGCCGGTGACCTGACCCGGCACGGCACGGAGAGCGAGGCGCGCTGTGTCGCCAAGGAGTTCGGCGGGCTCGGCGTCCCGGTGATCACCGTGCTCGGCAACCACGACCACCAGTGCGACCAGGTGCCGCAGGTGGTCAAGGTGCTCCAGGAGGCGGGCATCACGGTGCTGGAGGGCGACGGCACGGTGCTGGAGATCGACGGCCAACGGCTCGGCGTGGCCGGGGTGAAGGGTTTCGGCGGCGGTTTCGCCGGCCGGTGCGCCAGCGACTTCGGCGAGCCGGAGATGAAGGCGTTCGTCCGGACCACCACCGACAGCGCCGACCGGCTGGGCGCGGCGCTGCGCGGCCTGGAGTGCGACGTGCTGGTGGCGCTCACCCACTACGCCCCGGTGCCGGACACCCTGGCCGGGGAGCCACTGGAGATCTACCCGTTCCTCGGCGCGTACCAGTTGGGTCAGGCGATCGACTCGGCGCCCACCGCGCTGGCCCTGCACGGGCACGCGCACGCCGGCAGCGAACGGGGCACCACCCCCGGCGGGGTACGCGTCCGCAACGTCGCGCACCCCGTGATCAAACAGGCCTACAGCGTCTTCCACCTGGGCAACCACTCCGACTGAGCCAGGTTTCCCGAATCGACGCGCCGGGTATTCAGCAGCCATGGAGCTGATTCTCTGGATTCTCGCAGTAGTCCTCGTGGTCGCCGGCATTCTGGCGCTGTTCCGCCGGCAGATCCTCTGGGGCGTCGTGCTCATCGTGGTGGGCCTGCTCGTCGGCCCCGGTGGGGTGAGCATCTTCAGTTGACGCCGGCACTACCCGTCCCCCGACCCCCCGAAGACCCGCCGGGGTCGTCGATTCCGCGTCTCAGTCCTCCCAGACACGAGACCGGCGCCGACGACCCCGGCGTCCTCGTGTGCGCGGGCCGGTTCCCCCGGGCCGGTTTGCCCACCCCGTGGCCCGGGGACTTCCTCCGACATGACGACGACACGGAGCGCGCGCCGGACGCGCGGCGCGCGGACCTGGTGGGCGCTGCTCGGGTTCGGGTCGGCGGTGGTCGTCGCGGCCGGCATCGGCGTGCTCGGCGTGCCGCAGACCGCCGACGAGTACGCCAACCTGCGCCAGCCCTCCTGGGCGCCGCCGTCTGAGGTGTTCGGCCCGGTCTGGTCGTTGCTGTACGCGTTGATCGCGGTGGCCGGCTGGCTGGCCTGGCGGCGGGGCGGATTCGGGCCGGCGCTGTGGGCGTGGACCGCGCAGCTCGTCCTCAACGCGATCTGGACGCCGGTCTTCTTCGGCGCCGGCCGGTACGGGTTGGCCTTCCTCGTCGTGGTCGCGCTGTGGCTGCTGATCGGGGTGACCGTGGCGCTGTTCTGGCGGCTGAGCCGGCCGGCGGCGGCGTTGATGCTGCCGTACTGGGCCTGGGTGAGCTTCGCCGCCGCGCTCAACCTGGCCATCTGGAGGATGAACTGAGCGCGGACCCGGGGGCCTGAGCCGGCCCCGGGCGGACGCCTCGGGGCCGGCGGGTACGCACGTCGGGCGCTCAGCAGCGCGGGACGTTCGGGATGAAACCGTCGTGACCGGTGTAGACGTAGGCGTCGGCGATGAACCGGCCGGAGCCGATCCGGTCCCAGATGTTGCTGGTGCCGTAGGTGCCGGTGACGGTGGTGCCGGTGGTCTGGCAGCCGATGGTGACCTTCGTGCCGTCGGCGAGGCTGCCCACCGCGGCGTAGCCGGTGCCCGGCCCGGAGCGGACGGTCAGCGGGGTGCCGCTGGTGTTCACCGTCCCGCTGGCCGTCGAGCCGGAGCAGCCGTTGTCGCTGGTGTAGGTCCTGGTGCCCCAGTAGAGGGCCAGCGCGCCGTTGAACCGGATCTGGATGTCGCTGCCGTCGAGCCGCTGCTCGTAGTGCAGGTGTGGGCCGGTCGAGCCGCCGGTGGTGCCGACGTACCCGAGCACCGTGCCGTACCCGACGCTCTTGCCGACGGTGATACCGCCGGCGAAGCCGTTGAGGTGGGCGTAGTAGGTGTGGTAGCCGCCGCTGTGCGCGACCCGGACGTACTTGCCGTAGCTGGTGCCGCCCAGGTCGGTGACCCGGTCCACGGTGCCGGGGGCGCTGGCCACCACCGGGTCGCCCTGGTCGTCGGCGCGGTTGAAGTCGATCGAGTACGGCGGGCTGTGGTTGGTCCGGGTCTGACCGGACCAGGACTGTCCACAGGGGAACGGCACCTTGAACGTCGGCGCGGCGAGCGCCGGGGCCGCCGGCAGCAGCGCCGCCGCGGCCAGTAGCGCCGCCGCCACCGCCATCCCTGACAACCGCTTCTTACGCACGGGCATCCTCCGATGTTGAAAGCTTTCGATGTCACTCGTCAGCGTGACAGAAAACTCCACCGTTCGAAAGGCATCGATCTGATCTCTCTTTGCGCAGCCCAGGCCACCCTGATCCGAACGTGAGAGTTTCTGGATTGTTACTCGCTCGTGTCCGGGGAGGTCTGGACCGAGCCGGATGCAAGCGCTTACATGTGGAGACGCCCAATCGGATCGGCGAGGTCACCAGACGACGACCGCGCCGCCTAGAGAAGGAGGACGGCATGGCGGTCTCCGCCAGGCCACGCCAGGCCATCGCGATCATCGGCGCGCTCGGACTGGCGTTCACCGCCACCGCCTGCGGCAGCGACGACAGCAGCGGCACCAACGCCGACTCGGCGGAGTGCACAGCATACGAGAAGTACCAGGGCAACGACGGCAAGAAGGTCTCCATCTACGCATCCATCCGGGACGCCGAGGCGGACCTGCTGGAGCAGTCCTGGGAGCAGTTCGTCGACTGCACCGGCATCGAGATCGACTACGAGGGCAGCGGCGAGTTCGAGGCCCAGCTCCAGGTGCGCGTCGACGGCGGCAACGCCCCGGACATCGCGTTCATCCCGCAGCCCGGCCTGCTCGCCCGGTTCGCGGAGTCGGGCAAGCTCAAGCCCGCGTCGGCCGACACCAAGGCGATGGCCGAGCAGAACTACTCGGCCGACTGGCTGAAGTACAGCACCGTCGGCGGTCAGTTCTACGGCGCCCCGCTCGGCTCGAACGTGAAGTCGTTTGTCTGGTACTCCCCCAAGACCTTCAAGGACAAGGGCTGGGAGGTCCCGACCACCTGGGAGCAGCTCGTCACGCTCAGCGACAAGATCGCGGCCGACGGCACCAAGCCGTGGTGCGTCGGGATCGAGTCCGGTGAGGCGACCGGCTGGCCAGCCACGGACTGGATCGAGGAGTTCATGCTCCGGACCCAGACCCCCGAGGTCTACGACCAGTGGACCACCCACGGCATCCCGTTCAACGACCCGAAGGTCGTCGAGGCGGTCGACCTGGCCGGCACGATCCTCAAGAACGAGAAGTACGTCAACGGCGGCTTCGGCGGGGTGAAGAGCATCGTCACCACCTCCTTCCAGGAGGCCGGCACGCCGATCCTGCAGGACAAGTGCGCCATGCACCGGCAGGGCTCGTTCTACGCCAACCAGTGGCCCGAGGGCACCAAGGTCGCCGAGGACGGCGACATCTTCGCCTTCTACTTCCCGACCCGGCAGGGCTCGCAGGGCAAGCCGGTGCTCGGCGGCGGCGAGTTCACCGTCGCCTTCGCCGACCGCCCCGAGGTGCAGGCGGTGCAGACCTACCTCGCCTCCGGCGAGTACGCCAACTCCCGGGCGAAGCTCGGCAACTGGGCGTCGGCGAACAACAAGCTCGACGTGGCGAACGTGGCCAACCCGATCGACAAGCTCTCCGTCGAGATCTTCCAGGACCAGGCGACCGTCTTCCGGTTCGACGGCTCCGACCTGATGCCGGGCGCCGTCGGCACCGGGACGTTCTGGAAGCAGATGATCGAGTGGATCAACGGTAAGGACACCGCGTCCGTGCTCGGCAGCATCGAGAGCAGCTGGCCCAAGTGAGTCGCCCGGTGGTCCGGTCCGCGCCCCGCGGGCCGGGCCACCGGCGTCCGGGCCGAGAACTCCGGGAGTGCGGATGAACTTCGACTTCGCCGACGAGTCACCGAAGCTCGTCATGTTGCTGTACGGCCTGGTGGCCTTCGTCGTGGTGGTGGGTGGGCTGCTCCTGCTGCTCGACGCGGTCCCGGCCTGGTTCGCCCGACGGCGGGAGGCCCACCTGGTCGCGGCGTCGGCCGGCGGCGCCCCGGCCCCCGCCCACCGGGCCAAGCCACGGGAGGGGCTCTTCGCGGTCTTCTTCCTGCTGCCGGCGGTGCTGCTGCTGCTCATCGGGCTGGTCGTCCCGGCCCTGCGCACCACGCTCCTGTCGTTCATGGACAGGGGCAGCGACAACTTCGTGGGGCTGCGGAACTACGGCTGGCTGTTCTCCCAGGACGAGATCGTCCGGGTGCTGGTCAACACCCTGGTCTGGGTGACCCTCGTTCCGCTGGTCGCCACCACCATCGGCCTGCTCTACGCGGTGCTGGTGGACAAGGCCCGGATGGAGGCGCTGGCCAAGTCGCTGATCTTCATGCCGATGGCCATCTCGTTCGTCGGGGCCAGCATCATCTGGAAGTTCGTCTACGCCTTCCGGAGCGAGGAGCAGGAGCAGATCGGTCTGCTCAACCAGATCGTGGTGTCCCTCGGCGGGGAGCCGAGGCAGTGGCTGCTGGACTCGCCGCTGAACACCGTCCTGCTGATCGTCATCATGGTGTGGATCCAGGCCGGTTTCGCGATGGTGGTGCTCTCCGCGGCGATCAAGGCCATCCCGGCCGACATCGTCGAGGCGGCCCGGCTCGACGGGGTGAACCCGTGGCAGATGTTCTGGCAGGTCACCCTGCCGAGCATCCGGCCGGCGCTGATCGTGGTGGTGGTGACCATCTCGATCGCCACGCTGAAGGTCTTCGACATCGTCCGGACCACCACCAACGGCAACTTCGCCACCAACGTGATCGCCAACGAGATGTACAACCAGGCGTTCCGGTACGGCCAGGCCGGACAGGGTTCCGCGCTCGCCGTCTTCCTCTTCGTCCTGGTCATCCCGATCGTGATCTACCAGATCCGCAACCTGCGGCAGCAGCGGGAGGGCTGAGATGACCACCACCACGCCCCCGGTGGCCGCGGGCACGCAGGCCGAACCCCGGCCGAGGACCGCCGCCGCCCGGGTACGGAAACGGCTGAACAGCCGTACCGCCACCCTGGTCTCGATCGTCATCGCGGTGGTCTGGACCATCCCCACCTTCGGGCTGTTCATCTCCTCCATCCGGCCCGAGGACCAGATCAAGACCACCGGTTGGTGGACGTTCTTCACCGACCCGCAGTTCACCCTGCAGAACTACCAGGACGTGCTCTTCGGCCGGTCGGCGTCCTCCGGGCAGTTGGCGAGCTACTTCGTCAACTCGCTGGTGATCACCCTGCCGTCGGTGCTGTTCCCGCTCGCCTTCGCCGCGCTCGCCGCGTACGCGTTGGCGTGGATCAACTTCCGCGGCCGGGACTGGATCTACATCGGCATCTTCGCGTTGCAGATCGTGCCGCTGCAGATGGCCCTGGTGCCCCTGCTCAGCTTCTTCTCCACGGGGGTCAGCGTCGGCGGCGTCACCCTGATGCCCGCCTGGGACCTCGCCGACGAGGAGAAGTTCGTCCAGGTCTGGTTCGCGCACACCTGCTTCGCGTTGCCGCTGGCGGTGTTCCTGCTGCACAACTTCATCTCGCAGCTACCGAAGGACCTGATGGAGGCGGCCCGGGTCGACGGGGCGACCCACCCGAAGATCTTCCGCACCATCGTGCTGCCGCTGGTCACCCCGGCGCTGGCGGCCTTCGGCATCTTCCAGTTCCTCTGGGTCTGGAACGACCTGCTCGTCGCGCTGATCTTCGCCGGTGGCGGTGACGAGACCGCGCCGCTCACCGTCCGGCTGGCCGAGCTCGCCGGCACCCGGGGCAACGAGTGGCAACGGCTCACCGCCGGGGCGTTCGTCTCGATCGTCGTACCGCTGATCGTGTTCCTGTCCCTGCAGCGCTACTTCGTGCGGGGACTGCTCGCCGGCAGCGTCAAGGGTTGATCCGACCTTGGCCGCCGCCCGCCGGACGCGGGCGGCGGCCGGGCCGACCGGATCGGATGAACCGTGACGAAGATCGATGACGTCGCGCGGCTCGCGGGCGTCTCCACCGCCACCGTCTCGCGGGCGCTGCGCGGACTGCCGACCGTCTCGGCGGCCACCCGCCGACGGGTGCTGGCCGCCGCCGAGCAACTCGACTACGCCGTGTCGCCGAGCGCGTCCCGACTGGCGGGCGGGCGCACCGGCACCGTGGCCGTGGTGGTCCCCCGGATCACCCGCTGGTTCTTCGCCACGGTCGTCGAAGCCGCCGAGGAGGTCTTCCACACCGGCGGGTACGACCTGCTGCTGCACAACCTCGGCGGCCGGGAGCAGACCCGGCGACGCGTGCTGCGCACCGCCAACCTGCACAAACGGTCGGACGCGATCCTGCTGGTCGCCACCCCGCTGCGGCCCGCCGACCTGACCGCGCTCACCGCCCTCGACCTGCCCGGCGCGATCATCAGCTCCGGCAGCGTCGTACCCGGCTGGCCGTGCGTGCGGATCGACGACGTGGCCGCCGCGCGCACCGCCACCGGGCACCTGCTCGCCCTCGGCCACCGGCGGATCGCGCACCTCTCCGGCGACCCGGAGGACGAGCTCGCCTACACCACCCACCTCGACCGGCGGCGCGGCTACCAGCAGGCGCTGCGGGCGGCCGGCGTCCAGCCGGACCCGCGACTGGACGTGGAGTCCCGGTTCACCATCGACGGCGGCCACCAGGCCACCGTGGAGCTGCTGCGCCGCGGCGAGCCACCGACGGCCATCTTCGCCGCCTGCGACGAGATGGCGATGGGCGCGCTGAGCGCGCTGCGGGCCGCCGGACTGCGGGTGCCGCAGGACGTCAGCGTCATCGGCATCGACGACCACGACCTGTCGGTGGTGCTGGGGCTGAGCACGGTGGCCCAGCCCGCCGCCGAACAGGGCCGGCTCGCCGCCCGGGTCCTGCTCGACCCGCTGGTCGGCGCGGCGGGGCAGGCCCGGTCCACCGCCCCGGTGATTCTCCCCACTCGGCTGGTCGTACGGGATTCGACCGCCCCGCCCCGGGCAAACTGAACGGATTCGACCGCCGGAGCCGGTCGGACCGGTCCGACCAGCCGCCGGTACCCGCCCGACCAGCCGTTCGACACTCGGGAGTAGGCCCTGAACACCCAGCACACCGACCAGGAAAGCGCCACCGGCCCGGCGACCGGGTGGTGGACCGAAGCCGTCATCTACCAGATCTACCCCCGCTCGTTCGCCGACTCCGACGGCGACGGCATCGGCGACCTGCCCGGCATCACCGCCCGGCTCGGCCAGCTCGCCGACCTCGGGGTGGACGCGGTCTGGCTGTCGCCGTTCTACCCGTCGCCGCAGGCCGACGCCGGCTACGACGTGGCCGACTACCGGGGCGTCGAGCCGCTGTTCGGCACCCTGGACGACGCCGACAAGCTGATCGCCGACGCGCACGCCCACGGCCTGCGGGTGATCGTCGACCTGGTGCCCAACCACACCTCGTCGGCGCACGCCTGGTTCCGGGCCGCGCTGGCCGCCGCGCCGGGCAGCCCGGAACGCGGCCGGTACGTCTTCCGGGACGGCCGGGGGCCGGACGGGGCCGAGCCGCCGAACGACTGGCGCAGCGTCTTCGGCGGACCGGCCTGGACCCGGGTGACCGACCCGGACGGCCGCCCCGGCCAGTGGTACCTGCACCTGTTCGACACCGCCCAGCCCGACCTCAACTGGGACAGTCCCGAAGTCCGGGCCGAGTTCCTGGACGTGCTGCGGTTCTGGCTGGACCGGGGCGTCGACGGTTTCCGGGTCGACGTGGCGCACGGGTTGATCAAACAGGCCGACCTGGCGGACTGGCAGGAGCCGCAGGAGATCCTCTCCGGCTCCGACGCCCAACGGCCCCGTCCGCCGATGTGGGACCAGGACGGGGTGCACGAGATCTACCGGGAGTGGCGTCGCCTGCTGGACAGCTACGACGGCCAACGGATCCTGGTCGCCGAGGCGTGGGTGGAGCCCGCCGAGCGGCTCGCCCGCTACGTCCGCCCCGACGAGATGCACCAGGCGTTCAACTTCGAGTACCTGCTGGCCGCGTGGACCGCGCCCGCCCAGTACGCGGTGATCACCCGCTCCCTGGAGGCCACCGACGCGGTCGGCGCGCCGACCACCTGGGTGCTGTCCAACCACGACGTCGTCCGGCACGCCTCCCGGCTGGGGCTGCCGATCGGCGTCCCCCGCCCCAACGGCATCGGTGTCGGCGACCCGCAGCCGGACGCCGCGCTGGGCCTGCGCCGGGCCCGGGCGGCCACCCTGCTGATGCTGGCCCTGCCCGGCTCGGCGTACCTCTACCAGGGCGAGGAGCTCGGCCTGCCGGAGCACACGGCGCTGCCCGACGAGGCCCGGCAGGACCCGACCTGGGAGCGCAGCGGGCACACCGAACGGGGCCGGGACGGCTGCCGGGTGCCGATCCCCTGGGAGGCCGACGCCCCCTCGTACGGCTTCGGCCCGACCGACGCGAGCTGGCTGCCGCAGCCGGCGAGCTGGGCCGAGTACGCCCGGGACCGGCAGGCCGGGACGCCCGGCTCCACGTACGAGATGTACCGGACCGTGTTGCGGCTGCGCCGGGAACACGACCTGGGCCGGGGCGCCCTGCGCTGGTTGGCCTCCGGCGACGAGGTGCTGCACTTCCGTACCGGCGAGGTCGGCGTGCTGACCAACTTCGGCGCGGCGGCCGTGCCGCTGCCCGAGGGCGCGGAGCTGCTGCACGCGAGCTGCCCCCTCGACGACGGCCTGGTCCCCACCGACGCCACCGCCTGGTACCGCCCCTGACCGGGTCAGGAAGGGCCCCTCCGCACCGGAAGGGGCCCTTCCTGACGGCTCACAGCCGCTCGGCGCGGCGGTGCAGCAGGTCGCGCACGGCGGCGATGTCCCGGGGCGAGGTACGCGAGGCGAGCCAGTACATCACCCCGGTCGGCACGAAGAAGAGCTGGAAGGCGGCCAGCCCGACCGCGTAGTTCAGCGGTGGCGGGAAGGCCCCACGCAGCGCGTGGAAGACCACCCCCACCAGCCCGTTGCCGGTCGCCCGACCGACCCCGTTGACCAGGTTGCCGAGGCTGTAGACGGTGCCCCGGTGCTCGGGCGGGTTCACGTCGGCGATCAGGGCGAACCAGTTCGGCGAGTTCGCCGAGGTCAACGCCAACGCCAGGACGGCGGCGAGCAGGCTGAAGCCGACCGTGGGCTCGGTGAACACGCTGGTCAGCACCGCGCCGGTCACCGCCCCCGCGCCGGCCCCGTCCGGCACGTCGATCCGGATCGGCACGAAGAACAGCGCCAGGTAGAACGGCACCGCCGCGAGGATGCCCACCGCGGCGACCATGGCCCGGCCCCGCGGGGTACGCCGTTGCAGCGCGTCGCCGACGAGTCCACCGACGATGGAGAACACCCCACCCAACTGGAACAGGGTGGCGAAGACGCTGCCCACCACGATCGCGGTGGCCGCCGAGTAGCCCTGCTCCCGCGCCCGCTCGCTGAACAGCACCGGCAGCCAGACCAGGGAGCCGAACGCCGCCTGCGCGGTGAGCCCCTGGAGCACCAGCCAGCGGTTGGTCCGCCGACGCAGGATCCGGGGCAGGTCGGCGTGACTGATCCGGTAGTCGTACTCGGCGCCGTGGGCGAGCGCGGCGGCCAGCTCGGGTTCGCTCTGTCCGCGCCGGACGTCGTAGGTGAACAGGTACGCCGCCGTGGCGGCCAGGCCGACCACGCTGAGCAGCAGGAACGGCCGCCGCCAGTCGACCGCGCCGAGGATCCCGCCGAGCAGGGTGCCGGCGAGCGTGCCGACGCCCTGGGACAGCCCCCAGAAACTCATCACCAGCCCCCGGCGGCGGGGCGAGATCAGGTCGGTGACCACCGAGAACCCGACCGAGCCGACCGCGCCGAGCCCGACCGCCGCCACCAGTTGCGCGGCCAGGAACGCCGGGTAGTCCGCCACCAGGGCGCTGCCCGCCGTGCCCGCCGCCCAGAGCAGGGTGCCGACCATCAGCAGCGGCTTGCGGTTGGTCCGGTCGCCGACGTACGCCCAGCCCACCGCGGCCACCGCGCTGACCAGGAAACTCACCGCCGTGACCAGGCCGACCAGGCGCTGCGGCACGGCGAACGAGTCGGCGATCGGCCCGTACAGCGGCGGCACCAGACCGATCGCCACGTTGTCCAGCGAGGCGAGCAGCACGAACACGACGACGCTGTAGAGCCGGTGCGCCCGCGTGCCGCCCCGGGTGGGCCGACCGGCGTCACTGGTGGTGGTCACGTCGGGCAGCAAACCACGAGCAGGTCACGCGGCGGTGACAGACGCCCGCGAACGGCCCCCGGGACGCGCGCCCGGGGGCCGTTCACCGACTGTCAGTCCCGTCGCGCGTCCACGACCCGGTCCCGGGCCTCGGCGTACCGGGCCCGGATCTCGGCCACCGGCTCGGCCGCGTACTCCTCCGTCTCGCCGACCGACCACCGCGGCGCCTGCGCGCCGCCGAGGGCGACCCAGGCGGCCTGGCGGGCCGCGCCGTCGGCGACGTACTCGCCGGGCGGCGGGACCAGCACCGGGCAACCGAAGACCTGCGGCGCGATCCGACGGACGGCCGCCGACCGCGCGCCCCCGCCGACCAGGATCACCCGGTCGACCCGGGCCCCGTGCGCCAGCAGCGCGTCCAGACCGTCGGCGAGGGCGCAGAGCATCCCCTCGACGGCGGCCCGGGCCAGGTGCGCCGGGGTGGAGGTGCGCAGGGTCAACCCGTGCACCGCCCCGGTGGCGTCCGGCCGGTTCGGGGTGCGCTCCCCTTCCAGGTACGGCACCAGGGTCAGCCCGTCCGCGCCGGGCGGCGCGGACAGCGCCAGCTCGGCCAGCTCGGTCAGGTCGACCCGGAGCAGGGCGGCGGCGGCGTCCAGCACCCGGGCCGCGTTGAGCGTGCAGACCAGGGGGAGGTACCGCCCGGTGGCGTCGGCGAACCCGGCGACCGTGCCGCTGGGATCGGCGGCCGGCGCGTCGGCGACGCTGAACACGGTGCCGGACGTGCCGATGGAGATCACCACGTCGCCGGGGCGCGCCCCGACCCCGAGCGCCGCCCCGGCGTTGTCCCCGGCCCCGGGGCCGAGCAGCGCCCCGCCGCCGCCGACCGTGCCGGCCGCCTCGGCCGGACCGAGCACCGTCGGCACCACCGGTCGCCGGCCGAGCGCCTGCTCCAGCAGGTCCAGCCGGTAGTCGCCGGTGGCCGGCGACCAGTAGCCGGTGCCGCTGGCGTCGCTGCGGTCGGTGCGCAGCGCGGCCAGGTCGCCGCTGCCGCCGAGCCGCCAGGTCAGCCAGTCGTGCGGCAGGCAGACCGCCGCGACCCGCGCGGCGTGCTCCGGCTCGTGCCGGGCCAGCCACCGCAACTTCGTCACGGTGAAACTGGCCACCGGCACGCTGCCCACCGCGTCCGCCCAGAACCGCCGGCCCGCCTCCCCCGTTCCGGCCTCGGTGACCAGGTCGGAGGCGGCCCCGGCGGACCGGGTGTCGTTCCACAGCAGCGCCGGCCGGATCACCTGGCCGTCGTCGTCCAGGCAGACCATGCCGTGCTGCTGGCCGGCGACCGACACGGCGGCCACGTCGGCCAGCCCGCCGAGGGCGTCGAGGGACGTGGTGAGGGCGTGCCACCACGCCGCCGGGTCGACCTCGGTGCCGTCCGGGTGCGGCGCGCGGGCCTGCCGGACCAGCGCGCCGGTCTCCGCGTCCCGGACCACGATCTTGCAGGACTGCGTCGACGAGTCGACGCCCGCGACGAGCGGCATGACGCCCTCCTCAGCGCGCGCCGAGCAGGTGCTCGACGGCGAGCTGGTTGAGCCGGACGAAACCGAAGCCCTTCGCGGAGACCGCGTCGACGTCCAGCTCCTCGAAGGCGGACCGGTCGGCGAGCAGGTCGGCGGTGCTCTCCCCGGGCGCGAGGGTGGGCTCGGCCAGCTCGGCGACCTTGCTGGCGGCCAGCGCCTCGGCCACCTCCGGGTCGGCCCGGAACGCCGCCGCCCGCTCCTTGAGCAGCAGGTACGTGGCCATGTTCGCCTCGGCCGACGCCCAGACGCCGGTGCTGTCCTCGGTGCGGGAGGGCTTGTAGTCGAAGTGCCGGGGGCCGTCGTAGCCGGGGGCGCCGGTGATGCCGCCGTGCTCCAGCAGGTCGACCAGGGCGAACGAGTTGAGCAGGTCACCGTGGCCGAAGACCAGGTCCTGGTCGTACTTGACGCCGCGCTGGCCGTTGAGGTCGATGTGGAACAGCTTGCCCTGCCAGAGCGCCTGGGCGATGGCGTGCACGAAGTTCAGGCCGGCCATCTGCTCGTGCCCGACCTCGGGGTTGAGGCCCACCAGGTCGGGGTGCTGGAGGGTGGAGATGAACGCCATCGCGTGGCCGACGGTGGGGAGCAGGATGTCGCCGCGCGGCTCGTTCGGCTTGGGCTCCAGGGCGAAGCGCAGGTCGTAGCCCTGGTCGATGACGTACTGGGTGAGCAGGTCGACGCCCTCGCGGTAGCGGTCGAGCGCGGCCCGGACGTCCTTGGCGACGTCGTACTCGCCGCCCTCCCGGCCACCCCACATGACGAAGGTCTTCGCGCCCAGCTCGGCGGCGAGGTCGACGTTGCGTAGCACCTTGCGCAGCGCGAACCGCCGGACCTGCCGGTCGTTGCTGGTGAAGCCGCCGTCCTTGAAGATCGGGTGGGTGAAGAGGTTGGTGGTGACCATCGGCACCACCAGGCCGGTGTCGGCGAGCGCCTTGCGGAACCGGGCGATGTGGTGGTCGCGGGTGGCGGCGTCGGCCCCGAACGGGATCAGGTCGTCGTCGTGGAAGGTGATCCCGTACGCGCCGAGCTCGGCGAGCTTGTGCACCGCCTCGACGGCGTCGAGCTCGGGGCGGCTGGCGTCACCGAACGGGTCGCGGCCCTGCCAGCCCACCGTCCAGAGCCCGAAGGAGAACTTGTCGGCGGGAGTGGGACGGGGTGCCATGCAGACCTCCGGGTGGGTGACGGGGCTGTCGTACGGACGCGGCACGACCGCGCCGGAGCCCATTTGTTCAGCGGTTGAATTATTTGGCGACGGTGTGGCACTGTCAAGGGCGTGTCCAGCTCCGTCGTCTCGACCCCGGCCGGAGCGGTCCGCCAGACCAGCCTCCGTGAGATCAACCTCGCGCTGCTGCTCGGCCGGATCGCCGCCGCGCCCCGCCCGCCGTCCCGGGCCGATCTGGCCGCCGACACCGGCCTCACCCGGGCGACCGTCTCCGCGGTGGTCGACGACCTGATCGGCGGTGGGCTGGTCACCGAGGTCGACCCGACGCCCCGGGCCCGGGCCGGGCGGCCCGCCCGGGGTCTGCTGCTGGCCGGGCACGGCCCGGCCGGTCTCGGCCTGGAGGTCAACGTCGACTACCTGGCCGCCTGCGTGCTCGACCTCGCCGGGGCGGTCCGGCACCGCACCGTGCGCCGGGTCGACCTGCGCCTGCTCTCCCCGGGCGAGACCCTGGGCCTGGTCGCCGAGCTGGCCGCGCGGGCCCGCGCCGACGCCGACGACCAGGGCCTCACCCTGGCCGGGGCGGCGCTCGCGGTGCCCGGCCTGGTCGGCGCGGGCGGCGTGGTCCGGCTCGCGCCCAACCTGGGCTGGCGTGAGGTCGACGTGCCGGCGCTGCTGGCCACCCGCCCCCCGCTCACCGAAGCCGTTCCCGGCCTGCCGGCGCTGGTGGTCGACAACGAGGCCAACCTGGCGGCCCTGGGTGAGCTGCACGCCGGCCGGGCCGGGGTCACCGACTTCCTCTACATCTCCGGCGAGGTGGGCATCGGCGCCGGGATCGTGCTGGACGGCACGCTCTACCGGGGTGGGCGCGGATGGAGCGGCGAGATCGGCCACCTGCCCGTGCACCCCGAGGGGCGGCCCTGCCGGTGCGGCGGGCGGGGCTGCCTGGAGCAGTACGCCGGCCAGGAAGCGATCATCGGCGCCGCCGGCCTGGGCGGTGACGACCTGCCCGCGCACGCCGCCCGGCTGCACCGACTGGCCGACGAGGGTGATCCGGCCACGCTGGCCGCGCTCGCCGAAGCCGGCACGGCGCTCGGCGTCGCGGTGGCCGGGGTGGTCAACCTGCTGGATCTCGACACCGTCGTCCTCGGTGGCGGCTACGCGCCGCTGGCCCGGTGGCTGAGCCCGCCGGTGACCGCCGAGGTCTCCCGCCGGGTGCTCACCGCGGCCTGGGCGCCGGTCACCATCCGGCCGGCGGTGCTCGGCGCGGACGCCGCCGCGGTCGGCGCGGCCGGCTCGGTGGTCCGCCGGATCATCGCCCGGCCGCACGCCTGGCTGGCCCGCTGCGGGTGAGCGCCGCGCCGGCGGATGGTCGACCGGTCGACAGTCCCGTTACCCTTGCCGGGAAGCAAGCAATCCGGACCGAGGAGTTCCGCCGCGCCATGTGCACAGGTCAACCGCCCGGGGCACCCGGCGAGCGACGGTGACCACCACCCGGGAGGGCGGGGTGACCGGTCCGGTCAGCGGTGATGGTCACGCCACCCGCGAGCGTTCCCGGCCCACCCCGGCCGGCGCCGCCCCGACCGATGCCACGCTCGCCCGTGAGCTGCTCGACGGGTTGGCCGAGGCGGTCGTCACCGCCGACGCCCAGGGCGTGGTGACCCTGGTCAACGCCATGGCCGTGGAGCTGCTCCCCGAGGTCACGCCGGGCACGCCGCTGGCCGGGGCTCCGATGCCGGCGCTGGCCGGGGCGGCCCGCGCCGGAGCCGACGTCTTCGAGACCGAGCACCGGGGGCGCCGGTTGCGCGGCGTCCGCCGAACGCTCAAAGGGCCAGGTCACGCCTGGTACGTCCGGGACGTCACCGAGGAACGTGCCCGCACCGACGCGCTGCTGGCGGAGCGTTCCCGGACGGCTTTCCTGGCCCGGGCCGGCAGCCGGCTCGGGGTCTCCCTGCACCGCGAGCAGACCCAGCGCACCACGGTCACCCTGCCGGTGCCGTACCTGGCCGACGCCGCGCTGCTGGTGCACCGAGCGCCGCCGCCGGCCCCGGCCGACGCCGAGCCGGTCTGGGTACGCTTCGCCGACGGCGATCCGGGTCCGCTCGTCGGGACCGGCCCGGCCGAGTTGGCCGACTCGGTCCCCGGGCTCGCCGAGGCGCTCGACGGCGACCGCACCGACGCCCGCCCCTGGCTGGACGCCGAGCTCGCCGACCTCGGTCGGCTGCTGCCGGACGGGTTCGGTCGCCCCGGCACCGTCCTGGTCACCCCGGTGCTCGGGGCCGGCGGCCCGACCGGCGCGTTGATCCTGGTACGCCGGGCCGGGCGGACGGGCTTCGACGAGCGGGACACCGACGTGGCCCGGGAGTTCGCGGCGCGGGCGGGCGCGGCGCTGGCCACCGCCGAGCTGTACGGCGAGCAGACCCACCTGGCCCGGGTGCTCCAGGCCAGCCTCCTCCCGCCCAGGTTGCCCGAGATTCCCGGGGTGGCCCTGGCCGGCGGCTACCGGGCGGCCGGCGACAGCCTGCGCATCGGTGGGGACTTCTACGACGTCTCCGCCACCGGCGACGGGGGCACGTTCGCGCTCGGTGACGTCTGCGGCAAGGGTGTCGGGGCGGCCGTGCTCACCGGCCGGGTTCGCCAGTCGATCCAGACGCTGCGGTTGGTGGAGCAGCGCCCGCTGGAGCTGATGGCCCTGCTCAACCGGGCGCTGTTCGACGCGCCGGAAGCCACCCGGCGCAACCAGTTCACCACCCTGCTGCTGGGCGCCTTCGCCGCCGGGCCGGACGGCGGCGTCACGCTGCGGGTCGCCGGCGGCGGCCACCCGTCCCCGCTGGTGGTGACGGCCGCCGGCGCGGTCCGGACGGCGACCGTCGGCGGGATGCCGGTGGGCGCGCTCAGCGACGCGCGGTTCGTCGAGGTCGAGCTCCGCCTCGCTCCCGGTGAGCTGCTGCTCGCCTACACCGACGGGGTGACCGAGGCGCGGGGCGGACCGGGCGCGATCGAGATGTTCGGTGCGGGACGGCTGCGTCGGGCGCTCGCCTCCGGGGCCGGCCTGCCACCCCGGGCCATGGTGGACCGGCTGCTGCAACTCGTCGACGAGTGGCTCGACGGGCAGGGCCACGACGACATCGCCATGTTGGCCATCGCGGCAGCGCCCGGGGGGTGAACGGCCCGCCCCGGGACCCCACCGACGGCGCGGCCGGCGCCGGCCCGACCGTCGAGACGAGGGCGTCGGCCGTGCACGCGTACCTCGCCTGCCTGGACGGGGCGGAGCCCACCGTCGCCGCCACCCGGCTCGTGCTGGGCCTGCTCGACGACGGCTGGTCGGTCCCGGACGTGCTGGTCGACCTGGTGGCCGTGGCCCAGCGGGAGATCGGTCGGCGCTGGTTGACCGGGCGGTGGAGCGTCGCCCGGGAGCACGCCGCGACACACGTCGGCGAGGAGGTGGTGGCCGCGGTGGGCCGCCGGCTCACCGACCCGGGGCGACGCGGTCACGTGGTGCTGGCCTGCGTGGAGGGCGAGTGGCACGCGCTGGCCGCGCGGATCGTCGCCGAGGTGGTCCGGGCCGGCGGCTGGCGGGTGACGTTCCTCGGGGCCAGCGTCCCGCCCCGGCACCTGGTCAGCTACCTGCACCAGACCGGGCCGGACGCGGTCCTGCTGAGCTGCGTGCAGCCGAGCCGGTTGATCCGGGCGGCCCGGATGATCGAGGCGTGCCGGTCCGCCGGCGTGCCGGTGGTCGCCGGCGGACCGGGCTTCGGCGCGGACGGCCGCTGGGCCGCGGCGGTGGGCGCCGCCGCCTGGGGCGCGTCCGCGCGGGACGCGCTCGACCTGCTGGAACGTCGCCACCAGCGCACCGCGCCAGGGGATCCCGTGCCGCGCCCGCAGGACGACGAACACGTCGCCGTCCTGCGCCGCCGCCGCGAGGTGGTGCAGTCGGTCGCCCGGACGGCGGCGACCGCCGAGGGCGACGGTGAGCAGCTCGAAACCGCCGTCGCCCAACTGCTGGACTCGCTCGCCGCCGCGCTCCGGGTCGACGATCCGGAGCTGGTCGCCGGGTTCGTCCGATGGCAGCGCCAGGTCGTCACGTCCGGTCCCCGGCAGCCGTCGTACGACGCCCTGCTGGTCGCCTGCGCCGACGCCCTCACCGAGCATCCCCGCGCCGCCCGGTACCTCCGCCAGGCCCGCCTTCCCGGCTGAGGCCAGTCCGGGTCCCCCGCGGTCAGCCCGGGTCCCCCGCGGTCAGTCCGGGTCCCCCGCCCGCCCTCGCCCGACCCGCTTCCGCCTACCCGGCCGTCCGCGCTGGATCACCACACGATCCGCTCGGCGTGCCCTCACGTCGTCGCACGACGCAGTGCCGCCGGCCTCACTTCCAGTGATGTTCTGTCGTAGGCCTACGGATCTCGTTGCGCCCTTTGCTCTGCACCCTGATACGCGCCAGCCACACATGGTGATCAGGAACTCAAGACAGCGTCACCCATCCTGTTGAGGTTTCTCCTGCTCATACGAGTGGTGCCGATACGGGTGCAGAGCAAAGTCTGCGACCGGGTGGCAGCCGTCACCTATGACGTCACACTGCGTCACGAAGCGACAAGCGAGCCGGAGAGTAACTACGGGTAGTGAACGCGAGGTACCGGCGTCTCGGGCCACCGCACCCCGAGACGCCGATCCGATCGCCTCTCCGCCGCGAGCAGCCACGGAACGCGAAACACCCGCGCGCCGGAGGCGGACGGAGCTCAGGCGGTGCGCCGGAACGGCTGCGGTCCGGGCGTCGGTTCCCGCTGCTCGGCCGGGCCAGCCAGGTGGGCCGGGTCAGCCAGATCGGTGGGGCCGGTCAGGTCGGTGGATTCGGCCGGGTCCGTCAGGTCGGTGGGTTCGGCCGGGTCCGTCAGGTCGGTGGGTTCGGCCGGGTCGGCCGACGTGGCCAGGCGGCGGGCCACCGCGTCGAACTCCACGAGCCCCCGGACCAGAGCCTCCCGGCCGGCGGGCGTCATCCGGGCGAGCACCCGGGCCAGCCTGGCCCGACGGTCGGCGCGCAGGTCGGCCAGGAGCCGGACGGCCTCCGGGGTCAGGTGCAGGGAGATCTCGCGACGATCGAGCCGACCCGGTTCCCGTTCCAGCATGCCGGCGGCGACCAACCGGTCACAGAGCCGGCTGGCCGACGACAACAGCATGCCGAGCATGCCGGCGAGCCGCCGCAGGTTGATCCCGTCGTGCTCGGCCACTGCCATCACCACGCGTAACTGGACGCCGGACAGCTGACTCGTGGTCCGCTCCCGGGACTGCTCCCACACCGCGAGCAGGCTGGCTGCCGCGTCGTCGAGCACCCCAGCCATACTCGCTTCCGGTCCGTGTGGACGCTGTTGCTCGGCCATCGTGTGCCCGAGACTACCCCTGACCCGCTGCTGGTCGGGCTACCAGAAGGAGTGCTCATGAGCGTGCCGGTCAACCGGGCCCGTCGGGCGCTGACCGCAGCGCCCGCGGACCTCCTCCTGGACCGGATCTCCGACGAGCTCGCCCGGTCGTACGGGATCACCGACGTCGAGCTGCTCCAGGTCGACTACCGGCTGTCAGCGCTGTTGCCGCTGCGGGACGGGGAAGCGCTTACCACTCCCGGTCACCCGGCCTGGCGGTGCTTCGACCACCAGGAGCCGGTGCTCGCCGACGGGGCCGGATACCTGCCGGTCGGCATGCGCGGCGAACGCCGCGGCGTGCTCCGGTTCGCCCCGGCGCCCACGGACCCCACCGTGCTGACCGAGCTCACCGAGATCGCCACCGTCCTCGGTCACGAGCTGGCCGCCGTCGCCGCCGGCACGGACGTGTACCGGACCGCCCGACGCAGCCGACGCCTCACCCTGGCCGCCGAGATGCAGTGGGAGCTGCTGCCCGGCCGCAGCCGGGAGCGACCGTCGTTCAGCCTGGCCGGTCAGCTCGAACCCGCGTACGCGGTGCGCGGCGACAGCTTCGACTGGTCCGACGACGGCGCCCGGCTGTGGCTGTCGGTGGTCAACGGCATGGGCGAAGGCGTCGAGGCCTCGATGCTCACCTCGCTGGCCGTGTACGCGCTGCGCAACGCCCGCCGGGCCGGGATCTCCCTGGCCGACCAGGCGGCCCTGGCCGACCAGGCGATCTACTCGGCCTACCAGGGTGACCGGCACGTCTCCGCGTTGCTGCTGGAACTCGACCTGGCCGACGGGGTGACGACCGTGGTCGACGCCGGGTCGCCCCGGCTGGTGCTGCTGCGCGACGGCGCGGTCCACGAGCAGCCGCTGGAGGCGCAGTTTCCGCTCGGCATGTTCGAGGGGACGGACTACCGGCCCCAGACGTTCCCGCTGCGCCCCGATGACCGGCTCTTCGTGGTCAGCGACGGGGTCGTCGAGGCCACCGGCCAGAACGTGCGGTACGGCGAGACCGCCCTGGAGCGGTTCGTGCGCCGGACCGGGCCGGTGGCGCCCCTGGACGCCGTCCGGTCCCTCATCGGTGACCTGCGCGCCTTCGTCGCGGGCGACCTGGTCGACGACGCGGTCGTGGTGTGCCTGGACTGGCACGGCCCGCGGCCCTGACCGCCGGTCAGTACGCGCCCCGGCTGTTGACCACCGCGCCGAAGGTCTTCCACAGGATGGTCAGGTCGGCGGCCAGCGACCAGTTCTCCACGTAGTACAGGTCGAGCCGGATGCCGTCCTCCCAGCTCAGGTCGGACCGGCCACTGACCTGCCAGAGACCGGTCATGCCCGGCTTGACCAGCAGCCGGCGGGCCACGTCGCCGTCGTAGCGGGCCACCTCCGACGGCAGCGGCGGGCGCGGGCCGACCAGGCTCATCTGCCCGATCAGCACGTTGACGAGTTGTGGCAGCTCGTCCAGTGACCACTTGCGCAGCAGCCGACCGACCCGGGTCACCCGGGGGTCGTCGCGCATCTTGAACAGCAGCCCGTCGGTCTCGTTGCGGGCGGTCAGCTCGGCGAGCATCGCGTCGGCGTCGACCACCATGGTGCGGAACTTGAACACACCGAACTCGCGCCCGCCCTGACCGACCCGGGTCTGCCGGAACAGCACCGGGCCACGACTGTCGAGGCGGACCGCCAGCGCGATCAGCAACAGCAGCGGGGACAGCGCCGCCAGGGCCAGCAGGGACAGCGACCGGTCGACCAGTCCCTTGATCAGCTTGCGGGCGCCCCGGAACTCGGGGGCCTCCACGTGGATCAACGGCAGCCCGGCGACCGGGCGGGTGTGGATCCGCGGGCCGGCCACGTCGGTCAGGGCCGGGGCCAGCACCAGGTCGATCCCCGTCCCCTCCAACTGCCAGCCGAGCCGGCGCAGCCGGGTCGCGGTCAGCTCGCTGGAGGTGGTGATCGCCACGGTGTCCGCGCCGATCGCCTCGGCCGCCTCCGGGATGCCCCGGAACGAGCCGACCACCGGCACGTCACCCAGCCGCTGCGGCACCGGGGCGAGCAACGCGTCCGGGATGCACGCCCCCACCACCTGGTAGCCGGCGTACGGCTCGCGGCGCAGGGTGTGCACGAGCTCGAGGACGTGCGGCGTGTCCCCCACCGCCAGCACCCGCCGGGACCAGCCGGCGCCCCGGCAGCGGGCCAGGTGCAGTCGTTTGCGGGCCGCGAACCGGGCCGCCACCAGCCCGAGCGTGCCGGCCAGCAGGGCGATCGCCAGGAAGCCCCGGGACACGCCCACGTCCAGGATGTAGCCGGTGATCGCGATGGTCGCGGCCAGCCGCAGGCTCGCCGAGGTGACGCGGCGGTACTCGTCCGCCCCGTAGCCCAGCACCCGGTCGTCGTAGCAGCGCAGCATCTTCAGCGAGAGCAGCCAGGCGATCACCAGCCCGGGCGCCACCAGGACGTAGGGCACGTCCGAGCCACGGGGCTCGTGGTCACCGAAGCGGGTCACGTAGCCGATCAGCACGGCCACGCCGAGCACGGCGGTGTCCAGCACCACCAGGGTACGAACGTAGGCTCGTTCCTCGGCCCGGCCCGTACGTGTCGGCCGGTGCGCGCCGGACGGCGCCGAGGTCGAGGCAGGGGTCAGCAGCGCCGAGGTCAACGACCCTCCCCACTAGCGTCGGTGGTGCCGGGACGGCGTCGGCATCCCCGGTCGCCGGTGCCGCGCGAGCACCCGGACATCTTCCCCTGATAATCGTCCCCTCGGAAGCCACCGACGGAATACCGTCACTTGCTGATTCCGTTGTGGACGGATTCGCGCAACCCTTGCCTCGTACGATCAGCCGTCGTTGACTGTCCGGTCGGTCAGCGTGGCGCGTTGGGGCGCAGCGCGATCGCCTTCAGGAAGATGTCACCGATCTTGGTGGGGTCCTCGGTGACGAAGACCCCGCCCCCGGTGACCTTGGTGATCGCCTCCAGCTCGGTACGGCTGACGTCCTGCCCGATACCGATGATCACGACCTGGACGGGTCGTTCCGGGTCGGCGATCCGGGTCAGCTCGCCGAGCAGCGCGTCCTGGCTGATCCCGTCGTCGTCCTCGTTCTTGCCGTCGGTGAAGAGCACGACCGAGTTGACCCGGCCGGGCTCCCAGTCGTCCTGCACCGTCCGGTAGGCGGCCAGCACCGTGTCGTACAGGCCGGTGTCGCCGTTGTCCTTCGGCCGTACCGTGCCCAGGGCCGCCTCCAACTGACGGCGCTGGGTGGAGAGCGGGCCGATCGGGACCAGCTCGCGGTAGTCCCGCCTGCCGACCAACTGGGTGGAGAAGGTCCACAGCCCGATCGCCCACGAGTCGTCGAAGAGCCCCAGCCCCCGGCTCGCCGCGGCGACCGTGACCTGTTCGCGGGAGGCGTTGTCGGCGGTCGGCACCGGCGCCTTCATCGAGCCGGACACGTCGATGACACAGAGCATCCGGCCGGACTGGGTGGCGATCGACCAGCCCGACACGGCGGCCTCGATCGCCGACGGGTCCAGCCCGCCCGCCGCCGTGCCGCCGTCGCCCGGGGCGGGCGCCCCGGCGGCGTCCGGCGCGCCCCTGGGCGCCTGGAACGCGGCGCCGGCGCTGCCGTCCGGGGCCCGCAGCCCCTGGGCGGCCAACCGGTCCCGGAAGGACGCCGTGGTGAGCGCCTCGAACAGCACGCTCGCGGCGGACGCCCGGGCCGGCTCGATGCCCGGCAGCACCGCGTACGGGTAGTCCAACGGCATCGGCGCGGGCTCCAGGTAGAGCGCGGCGAGCGGCACCGGCGGCTTGGTGCTGTTGTACGCGACGACGTCCTCCTCGGACAGCGGCGCCGCGCCCAGCCCGCCGGCCACGGCCGCGGGGTCGGTGGCGCGCGGGAAGCGGGCCAGCAGGTCCTGCCGCAGCGCGGAGCGGCCGGTCGCCAACGCCCGCAGCGCGCCCGTCTTCGCCTGCTGGACGTCGCCACCGGCCGCGCTGGCCGCGGCGGTCAACGACAGCAGCCCGGCGAGGCCGGCGGCGTCCCGGGTCGGCTCGACGATGCCGGTCCGCAGGTTCGTCCCGGTGTTCATCTGTTTCAGCAGGTCGGACCAGGTGAGTTTCTTCTGCGGCCAGCCGAGTCGGGTGGCCACCGGCTCCGGCATGGCCACCACCACCGGGCTGCGGGCGATCGAGTCGCCGTTGGCCGGGTCGAACGCCGCGGCGCCGCCCTCCTTCAGCCGGGACAACCAGGTGGAGGAGTCCGGCACCCACACGTCCGGGGTGACGGCCGTGCCGCTGGCCTGCCCCACGCCGGCCAGGGTGACGCCGTGCTTGCCGGCGACCGCCGCCGCGACGTCGACCGGCTCCTGGGCGGAGACGTTCACCGCGATGCAGGCGCCGCCGACCGCCGCGCCGTCGTCCATCCACTTCGCGGCCGCCGCCTGCACCGCCGGGGCGACCTCGGGCGCCGCGGCGACGGTCAGCTCGACCTGACCCGAGCAGGCCGGCCCGACCAGTCGTTGGTACCCGAACCAGGACCCGGTGACGACGACAACGAGCGCCGTCGCCGAGGCGACGGCGCCCGCTCCACGAATCTTCGAACGCATGCGATGGCGGCCCGACACAGTGACCATCTTGCGGACCGGTGAACGTTGCTGCCACAACCGTTCGGACGAAAGTTACTCAGGATGAACAGTCGACCTGCGAAAACCCGCCGCATGTCACGTTGGGTGACTGAATCGGCACGGCTGGCTCAGAGCAGGACGCAGCTCGGGCTCGGCACCGGGACCGGCTCCCCCACCGCCGTCGGCACTCCGGAGGCCGGGTCGATGCGGAACTGCCGGATCATGTCGGCCCGCTGGTCCGCCAGGTAGAGGTCGCGGCCCGCCCAGGCGAAGTGCCGGGGCCACTCCCCGCCGGTCTCCACCTCGTCGACGAGTTCCGGCAGGTCACCGTCGAGGGCGAAGACCGCGAGCGTGCCCACCCCCCGGTTGGCGACGTAGAGCACCCGTCCCTGCGGTCCGACCGCGATCTCCGACGGCTGGACGTGCCCGGCCCGGCCGCTGGCCGGCACCCGGCCCCGCTCCCGCAGCGCCCCGTCGGCGCCCCGGTCGTACGCGGTCACCGTGGCGTCCAGCTCGCCGACCAGGTACACCCGCCGCCCGTCGGGGTGCCGGGCCAGGTGCCGGGGCCCGGAGCCGGCGTGGACGTGGACCCGGGGCGCGCGCGGCACCAGCCGCCCGGTCGCCTGGTCCAGGTCGTACCGGTACACCGAGTCGGTGCCGAGGTCGACCGCGTACAGCGGGCCGCCCGCCGCATCCGGCGAGACCATGTGCGCGTGCGCCTGCTCCTGGCGCTCCGGGTCCGGGCCGTGCCCGGAGTGCACGACCAGGTCGCTGCGCTCACCCGGCGTGCCCGTCCCGTCGAGCGGGAAGACCGCCACGCTGCCGCCGCCGTAGTTGGCCACCACCAGGTGCCGCCCGTCCGGGGTGACCGCCAGGTGACACGGCTCGGGCCCGCCGGTGGGCCCGCCGCCGAGCCGGGTCAGGTCGCCGTCCGAACCGATCCGCCAGGCGCTGACCTGCCCTTCCGGCAGCTCGTGCGCCGCGTACAGCACGGGCAGGGTGGGGTGCCGCGCCAGGAACGACGGGGACGGGGTGACCGCCGCCGTGCCGAGCGGGGTCAGCTCCCCCGTGCCGGGGTCCCGTCGGGCGGCGACGATGCCCTCGCCCTTGCCGTCGCCCTCCGCCGTGTAGCCACCGATGTGGACGATGCCACCCTCGTCGGTCACCGGTACCGCCTTCCGCCCTGCCCGGGGGTCGCCGCCCCCGGGACTGCCGAGATCACTGGCTGTCGAGATCACTCCTGAGCCTTCCCGGGATCACCGGCCGACGAACCGGTTTCCCGCGGAAAATCGTCCACGCGCCGCGCCCGGCCGAGGATCAGGCGGCCGGCTCGCCCCGCATCGCGGCGACGTGCTCGACCAGCGCCACCAGCACCAGCTTGCCGGACTGGCGGTCCCGGGCGTCGCAGAGCACCAACGGCACGTCCGGGTCGAGATCGAGCGCCCGGCGCACCGAGTCGAGGCTGAACCGCCGCGAGCCGTCGAAGCAGTTCACCCCGACCACGAACGGGATGCCCCGCTGCTCGAAGTAGTCGACCGACGGGAAACAGTCGGCCAGCCGCCGGGTGTCGGCGAGCACCACCGCGCCGAGCGCGCCGAAGGCCAGCTCGTCCCAGAGGAACCAGAAGCGGTCCTGGCCGGGGGTGCCGAACAGGTAGACCTGGAGGTCCTCGTTGATGGTGATCCGGCCGAAGTCCATGGCCACCGTGGTGGTGGACTTCCCCTCCACGCCGAAGGTGTCGTCGGTGCCGATCCCGGCGTCGGTGAGCACCTCCTCGGTCTGCAACGGCCGGACCTCGCTGAGCGCGCTCACCAGGGTGGTCTTGCCGGCCCCGAAGCCTCCGGCGATGAGGATCTTCAGGGCCAGCGGGACCCGCTGGCCGGCTCCGTTCCGGTCAGAGCGCACGAAGTCCATTGGCCACCGCCTTGAGGATGTTGTCGTCGGGCAGGTACGCAGTGGTCGGCGGCTCGTGCACGTCGACGAGCCCACCGGCGAGCAGGTCGCCGACCAGCACCCGGACCACGCCGACGGCGAGGTTGAGGTGCGCGGCGAGTTCCGCCACCGACATCGGCTCGCCGGCCAGCTCGACGAGCTGCCGGTGCTCCGGGTGCAGGTGGGGGTGGTCGTCCGGCTCGGCGTCCGGGCTGGCCAGCACGAAGGCGACCAGGTCGAAGTCACCGGTCACCGGGGCGACCCGGCCGCCGGTGACGGTGTAGGGGCGCACCACCGGGCCGGCGTCGTCGTCCAGCCAGACGTGTGGCCGCCCCGGCGGCTCAGCGCGCATCGGTCACGACCGTCGAGGCCCGCGACCCGACGGCGAGGGTCTCGCCGACCCGGGTCACCAGCATCGCCATCTCGTACGCGACCAGGCCGATGTCCGCCTCGGCGTCGCTGAGCACCGCCAGGCACGCGCCCTGCCCGGCGGCGGTGACGAAGAGGTACGCCGACTCCATCTCCACCACCGTCTGGCGGACCGGGCCGGCGGCGAAGTGGCGGCTGGCGCCCTTCGCGAGGCTGGCGAACCCCGAGGCCATCGCGCAGAAGTGCTCGGCGTCGTCCCGGTCCAGCCCGCTGGAGGTACCCATCAGCAACCCGTCGGCGGAGAGCACCACCGCCTGGCGGGCGGCCGGCACCCGGTCGACCAGTTCGTCGAGCAGCCAGTCGAGATCCGTGGCCTGCCTCGTGGGTTGCACCACTACGCGTCCTTTCCCGTTCCGGTGACAGTTTCGACGGTCGTCTCCACCGGCGACAGCCGGGGTAGCTCCGTCGTCGGCTCGTCCACCGGCGACCCGGTGGGCAGCGTGGGCGCGTCCACCGCCCCCGCCGGCCCGCCGGGCGGCCGGGCGGTGGGCTGCTGCGGCGGGCGGGTGGCGGCCTGCCGGCCCCGGGCGGTGCCGGCCTGGAGCGCCGCCATCGCGGCCCGGACCTGCTCCGGGGTACGGGCCGAGGGCTCACCGGGCGTCGACCGACGGACCGGTCGGACCGGGCCGCGCTGGCGGATCCGGCGCGGCAGGCCGTCCGGGCCGATCGGCGCCTCGGTCGGGGCCGGCCGCGCCGACGACAACGGCACCACCGACGGCGCGGCGTTCGGCTCCCGGACGCCACGCCCGGCCGGCCGGGACCGGGGCGCGGTGTTCAGCTTCGTCACCTTGGCCATCCGGCCCGCCCCGACGCCGTCGACGCCCCGGGTCGGCGGCCGGGCCGGCTGGGCGGTCACCACCGCGACCGGCAGCAGGACCACCGCGGTCAACCCGCCCTGGGCGGAGGCGCGCACCTGCGTCCGCACCCCGTGCCGGGCGGCCAGCCGGGCCACCACGAAGTGGCCGAGGCGGGCGCTCTCCGACGGGTCGAACTCCGGCGCGCTGGCCAGCCGCCGGTTGGTCTCCTCGATCGCCTCCGGGGTCATTCCGAGGCACTGGTCGGTGACCTCGACGACGTACCCGTTCGGCACCCGCTCGCCACGCACCTGCACCCGGGTGTGCGGCGGGGAGAACGAGGTCGCGTTCTCGATCAGCTCGGAGAGCAGGTGGATCACGTCGCCGACGGCCCGGCCCACCACGGCGGCGGGCTGCACGGCGACGATGTCGACCCGGGCGTACGACTCCACCTCGGAGATCGCGCCCCGGATCACGTCGAGCACGGCGACCGGGTTGCGCCAGCCGCGGCCCGGGGTGGCGCCGGCGAGGATGACCAGGTCCTCGGCATGGCGTCGCATCCGGGTGGCCAGATGGTCGACCTGGAACAGCTCGGCCAGCTCCGCCGGGTCCTCGGTGCGCCGTTCCATCCGGTCGAGCAGGGCGAGTTGCCGGTGCACCAGCCCCTGGCTGCGTCGGGCGATGTTGAGGAAGACCTCGTTCAGCCCGTGCCGCAGGGCCGCCTCGTCCACCGCCGACCGGACGGCGGTGGCCTGGGCGACGCTGAACGCGTGCCCGACCTGACCGATCTCGTCGGCGCCGAACTCCAGCGGCGGGGCCTCCCGGGCCACGTCGACCGGCTCGCCCCGGCGCAGCCGCGCCACCACGTCGGGCAGTCGGCGTTCGGCCAGGTCGAGCGCGGCCGTCCGGACCCCGGTCAGCCGCTGGACCAGGGAGCGCCCGACCCGCCACGCCACGGTCAGGGAGATCACCACCGCGACCAGGCCGAGCAGTCCGGCGGCGGCGAGCCGGACCAGGATGCCGACGGCCACCGGCACGGAGCGGTCGGTCAACGCCGCCGCCTCGGCCAGTTCGAAGTCCCGTAGCTGTCGCTGGACGGCGTCGTGGGTGGACCGCCAGGCCGTCTCGTCCACCGGGGGCCGGCCGGACCGGTCGGCGACCATCAGCTCCTCCTGGAGCCGGCGCAACCGGACGAAGTCCGGCCCCTCACTGAGCTGCTGGAAGTTGCTGCGGACCAGGTACGGCAGGTCGGTGACGGCCAGCGTGGCCGCGTACCGCTGGTTGCCGACGGTCTGGACGAGCCGGGCGTGCTCGCCCGGGGCGAACCGGCCGGCGGCGAGCGCCCCGGCCACCAGCGCGTCGGCCTGGCTGAGCAGCTCCCGGGACTGGCCGAGCAGGTTCAACGCGCGGGCCTGCCGGGTGAGGTCGACGTCGGGCGCCACGGACATCGCGGCGAAGGTCTGGAAGGCCGCGTCGAGCATGCCGGTGTAGAGGCCGTGCCCGCCGGCCCGGTCCACCTGCCGCTGGTCGATGAAACGCCGGCCGGCGGGCAGCGCTTCCAGGGCGGTGAGGAGCCGGTCGAGGCGGGCGTCGAGCAGGTCGTCGGTGGCGTCCCGCAGGTCCCGCAGGCCGGCCCGGCGGCGCAGCTCGGTCACCGCCCGGTCGGTCCGCAGCCGCTGGTCGCGCAGCGCCGGCAGCTCCCGCTCGCCGGCGAGCTGGGCCACCGAGAGTCGTCGTTCCTGTTGCAGGTCGAGCACCAGCCGGTCGCCGGGCAGGCCGAGCCCGGTGAGCAGCGTACGGCCGGCGAGCAGGTCGAGGGCGGGGCCGAGAGCGAGCGTGGTGGCGAAGATCCAGAGGGCCAGCAGGGCGGCCACCGGGGCGACGACCAGCGCGGTCAGCTTCGAGCGGAGCGGCCAGTCGCGGGAGTTCATCAGACCTCGCCCGGAAGGTGTGGCAGGGGTGGCGCCGGCGCCGGCCGGACAGCGCCCCGCCCGGCACGCCAGGCACCGGTACGAGCGCCTTGGGCAGGATACGTAATCGTGGCGTGTTGCACTACCGTCCGTTCCGTCCGCTCACGTTCGAGGCGGTATCTCCACGGTGGACGAAGGTACCCGGACGTCCCGCCCCGACCGGACCGGGTACGCGTTCCGCGCCGGAATCATCCCGTTACGGGTATTTTGAAAACTCGAATACCCGTGCTGCCGGACCGTCACCTGTCGATCCCTTCGTCCCGGGCACGTCGGAGACCTGTCGAAAAGTAGGCCCGATCGGGATTGGCGATCAGGTGCCGGCGGGAATACCAGATGACGAAGGAGGAGGCCATGTCGCCCACGCAGGTAGTCGTCATCGTTCTCGTCGTACTCGTGATCGCCGCCCTGGCGGCCGCGGTGGCCGTGCGGGCCAGCCGCCGCCGTGAGCTGCGCAACCGTTTCGGCCCGGAGTACGACCGGGTGGTCGCCGAGCACGCCGACCGCGGCGCGGCGGAGAAGGAGCTCCGCGCCCGGCAGCGCCGGCACGCCGAACTCACCCTGACCCCGCTCAGCCCCGAGTCCCGGGCCCGCTACACCGCCGCCTGGGAGGAGGTGCAGCTCCGCTTCGTGGACACCCCCGCCGAAGCGGTAGGCGACGCCGACGCCCTGGTCGGTCGGCTGGTCGCCGAACGCGGCTACCCGACCGGGGACTTCGACGAGCAGGCCGCGCACCTGTCCGTCGAGCACGGCCGTACGCTCGCCCGCTACCGGGAGGCCCACGAGATCCACCTGCGCAACGAACGCGGCGAGGCGAGCACCGAGGAGCTGCGCCAGGCGGTCGTCCACTACCGGGCCCTCGTCACCGACCTGCTCGGCGGCGAGCCGACCACGGCCGACACCGAGATCCCGCACGACGCCACGAGCCGTTGAGGAGGCCGCCGCCATGCGCCAGCACGAGCAGACCGACCAGACCGACGTGATCCGCTCGGAGCCGGTTCCGGTTCCGCCGCCGAACGGGGTGGACGGTCGGCACGCCGACCGGGCCGGACGGACCGAGGTCCCCGAGGACGCCATCGACGACCGGGGCACCTTCGACGACCCGGCGGCGCCCGACGGCCGCCGGTGGGAGGACCGCTCCGACGACCGGGGCGAGGTCGTTCCCCCGGCCCCGGTGCCGACCGCCTTCGGCGCGACCACTGTCGGTGGGGCGGTGGCCGCCTCCGCGCTGGCCAACCCGGTCCCGGCCGACGAGCCGGACCCGCGCGAGGAACGTACCGCCCGCCCCGGCGACGGCGCCGTCGACGGTGACCTGCGGGACGCCGACGCCGACCTGCGCGACCGGGACGGTGACAGCGACCGGGACCCGCGGACCGGGGCCGCGGACCGGGTCGGCCGGGACGCCGATCCGACCGCGCTGCTGCACGGTCACCACCGCGCGCAGACCACCGACGAGGCGGAAGCCGCCGCGCCGGGCGGCCCCGGCTACGGCAGCCCGACCCCGACCATGGTCGACCCGGACTCCGCCGCGGAGGCGACCCGGACCACCGACCCGGAGCTGACGCCCACCACCGATCCGGCGGCGCGCCGGAGCGCCGGGGCGGAGACGTTGACCGCCGCCGGCACCACCGGGTCCTCCTCGGCCGAGCTGGCCGAGCCGGCCACCCTGTTCGACCCGTCGACCGCCGAGGGGTTCCGGGACCGCTGGCGGGACGTGCAGCTCCGGTTCGTCGACGACCCGAAGGCCGCGGCCGGTCAGGCCCAGGCGCTGGTGGAGGAGGCGATCCACGCGCTGGCCGCCGCGCTGGCCGAGCAGAAGAACCGGATCAGCGGCTGGCAGGACGCCGGCTCGGCGGACACCGAGCAGCTCCGTCAGGCGGTACGCGGCTACCGCGACTTCCTGGACCGGGTGCTCGGCCGCTGACGTCTCCCGTCCCCACGCCACCCGCGTCCGCGTCCACGACGCCCCGCTGTCCACGACGCCCCGGCCGTCCACCCGGCCGGGGCGTCGGCACGTCCGGGCCCGCCAGGGACGTCGTCCCCGTCCGGGCCCGCCAGGGACGTCGGCACGTCCGGTCCGCCCGGAGGCGGGGTGCGCGGTGCGCGCACGCATGGGCGCCGTCGGGCGGGGTACGCGAGCGGGATCAGGAACGCGCCTGGGGACAGGAGGGCAGCAACATGACGGATCGCGACCACAGCGCCGACCGGCCGCTCGAAGAGCGCCCCGAGGTGGCCTCGGCGGTGGACGACGACAGCACGGTGCCGCAGTTGACGTCCGACGGCGGCCCGGACGGGCAGTCCCCGGCGTTCACCGAGCCGGGCGCGACGCCGGCCGAGCAGACCGGCGGCGACGAGGTGATCGGTGACGCGTACGCCGGACGCAGCGGCGTCGGCCGGACGACCGTGCGGACCGGCGCGGAGCAGCCCTGGGACCCGGAGGACCTGGCGGTGGCCCGGGGGCAGGACCCGGACCCGGAGCACGTCGAGCGGGCCCGACGGGACCTGGAGCGGGACGGGCCGGCGGCGGTGGAGCGCACCGTTCCCTGAGTGGGGCACGCGGAGGGGCCCCCGGCCGACCAGTGCAGGTCGGTCCCGGGGGCCCCGGTGGCCCGCCGCCTCCAGCGCCTCACGACCGGAGGCGGCGGGCCGGAGTGCCGGTCAGGAGAGCGGCGGGTACGCGTTCTGCATGAGCTGCTGGAACTGCGCGGAGAACCAGGCCCCGGAGATCGGGGCGTCGGGCAGCGCGCCACTCATGCTGTTGCCGTTGCGGGCGTTACCGGTGTACGTCGGGTCGCACATCCGGTCGAAGCCCTTGCCCTCGTCGTTCGGGATCAGCTTGCTGGAGCCGTCCGACTCGCCCGGGGGCTTGACCCAGACGTAGGCGTCGATGCCCGTCTCCGGGGCCACCTTCGGCCGCTCGCCGAGGCCGGCGCCGTTCTGGTTGCACCAGTTGCCCTTGTGGATCCGCCGGTCGACCCGACCGCCGTCGACGTAGGTGTCCACGCTGGTCGTCGCGCCCGGACCGGTGGGCCGGGCGGTGCCGCCCCAGCCGTTGCGGGAGGTGTCGATCAGCATGCCGATGTTGGAGTTGAAGCCGACCCGGACCAGCTCGTTGCGGAACGCCTGGGCGAAGCCGAGCTCGTCGACGTAGTAGTTCCAGTCGACCCACTTGGACTGGCGGACGGTCTGGCCGTTCACGTTGTCGGTGACCTTGAAGTACGGCTCCTTCAGGGCGGAGTAGTTCGCCGTGTTGACGATGAAGCCGTGCACGTTGTTCACCGTGCTGCCGGAGGCGACAGCGGCCTCCTTGAGGATGTTGGCGCTCGGGGTGAAGTTGCTGTCCCAGCCGAGCCAGCCGTGGTGCCCGGCGTCCACGTAGTTGTAGACGTTCGAGAGCGCGCCCAGCTTGGCCAGCGCGTAGCCGACGCCGTTGACGTACCCGCCGTTGGCCTTCATCGTGTCGCAGGTCGCGGTGCCGCCGGGGTTGTTCGAGGTGTTGGTCACCAGGTTCGGCAGCGAGTCGATCTCGACGATGTTGATGATGCGCAGGCTCCGGTACTTCGCGTCGCCCTGGATCGCGGCGATCGGGTCGATGTACTCGGCCTTGTACTTGGGCAGCTCGTCCGGCTTGAGCTCACCGTTGGAGGCGAGCGCCGAGCAGTCCCGGCCGGGCAGGTTGTAGATGACGAACTGGATGTAGCCGGCGCCCTGGGCGAGGGCGGCGTCCAGGTGGTCACGCACACCCATCGAGCCGTTGGAGCTGCTGTCGTCGGTGCCGTTGATGGCGGCGATCCGGTCCAGCCACACCGCGGTCGGGTTGTTGGAGATCCGGCTACCGCCGGGCTCCGCGTCCGCCTTGGCCTTCCACTCCGGGTTCACGTAGCCCTTCACCCCGGCGTACGGGTTGTCCACCTTGGTCCCGGGCGGGGGCGTGGTGGGCGGCGGGGTGGTCGGCGGAGGCGTGGTGGGCGGAGGCGTCGTCGGCGGGGGCGTGGTGGGGGGCGGGGTGGTGGTGGGCGGCGGGGTGGTCGGGTTGGTGGTGCCGCCGTTGCAGGCCACGCCGTTGATGGTGAACGAGGTCGGCTTCGGGTTGCTGCCGCTCCACGAGCCGTTGAAGCCGAGCGTGGTGCTGGCCCCGGTGGCGAGCGTGCCGTTGTAGGACTCGTTCTGCGCGGTGACGTTCTGGCCCGACTGCGACCAGCGCGCCGACCAGCCCTGCACCACCCGCTGGCTGCTGTTCGGGAACGTGAAGCCGAGGGTCCAGTTGCTCAGCGGGTCGCCAAGGTTCTTGATGGTGAGGTTGGCGGTGAATCCACCCTGCCAGTCGTTGGTCGTGTAGGCGACGTCGCACTGGGTCGCGGCGTGCGCCACGGTGACCGGGACGGTCACCAGTCCGCCCGCGACCAGGGCGCTCGCGCCGGCCAGCGCGACCGCCCGGCGGCGGCCGGACAGACTTCTCCACAGATTCATGCCACTGATCTCCTTGGGCGTTACCGGACCCGGGTACGGCCCGGCTGATGAGGCCGGCGGAAGCGTCGTTCCACAGAGGCCATCAGGGGGTGGTGGAATTGCCCGACCCGGACGGGCAGCGGTGTTTCCGATGGTGCGGTCGGACGAGCCACCCGCCGGTGACGGCCGAAGCCGTCGACGTCGACCGGACCGAACCGGTTGCCCATGACGCCTGGTGTTGCGCGGTGTGGCTCCTCTGACGCAGTGAAGTGATTCTTGCATGGGAGCGCTTCCATGACAACCTCTCGATACATCCCGGCCATCTGCCCGGAATTTTCGGCAAGCGGCCCGGTAACACGGTCACGCCGATCCAGCCCGAAAACCCCCCGTAGCACCCTGAAAACCCCTTAGCAGACAAACCCTAAAAGACGAATCTTTCCCCTCATAGGTCATGAAAGCGTCTAACGTCTGACTTAGCTCGGCTTCCGCCGGGCCAGGACGAAAAGGGATGGAGTGACGCTGATCATGGCTACCAACATGCTCGGGAAGGTCGTCGCAGGCGCTGCCCTCGGCGGGGCCTCCCTGCTGGCCTTCGCGCCGGGGATCGCCGTCGCCGACGGCGCGGCGGGCGACGCCCCGCACCACGAGGGCAAGGTCTACGCCGATCCGCATGCCGCGCAGCCCGGCCACGAGGTCAAGCTCATCGAAATCTGCCCGGAGCCCCAGGAGCACGCCTTCGTCTGGTCCGAGGTGACCGGCAAGGTCAAGCTCCAACCCGGTGAGCAGGAGCAGGGCGAGGAAGAGGAAGAGGAAGAGGAAGAGACGGGTGGCCGCTGGCCCGGCCACCACGCCGAGGAGACCGAGGACGCCGAGGACGCCGAGGAGGAGGCCGAGAAGGGCCACTGGCCCCGCCACGGCGAGGAGGAGGCCGCCGACGAGGCCGAACAGCCGGGCGGCAACGCGAAGCACCCGGGCGGCTGGGGTGGCGGCGACGAGGCCAAGGACGAGGCTAAGAAGAAGGCCGAGGAGGAGGCCAGGAAGAAGGCCGCCGCCGAGGAGGGCAAGAAGAAGGCCGCCGAGGAGGCCGCCGAAGAGGCCGCCGCCGAGGAGGAGGCCGAGGCGAAGCCGCACTTCGTCTACTACGGCGAGGCCACGATCGCCGCCGACGCCGAGCCCGGCACGTACAAGCTCAAGGGCTCCTGCGGCGTGGGCAGCGTGGTCGTCCTGCCGACCGGCCCCGTCGAGGGCGGCGACGGTGGTCGCGGCGGAGCCGACCGGGGCACGGCGGTCGGCGGCGCGGCGATGCTCGGCGCCGCGGCGCTCGGCGGGATCGTGCTGATGCGGCGTCGCCGGACCGATGAGTCACCCGTCTGACGCGGGAGCGCCCCCGGCCGGCGGCCGTCACGGGAGACCGTGGCGGGCCGCCGGCCCGACCGCGGTGCTCCTGACCGCGGTCCTCGGGGCGGGCCTGCTCGGCGCCGGGCTCACCGGGCAGCCGGCCCCGCGCCCGCCGCGACCCGCGCCCGGGGCCGGCGCGCCCGGACCCGCCTGGTCGACCGACCCGGACGGGTTCCCGACCGACCCGCGTGGCCTGCCCCGCGCCACCCCCACCACCATCACCATCCCCCGCATCGGCGTCGACGCCAAGATCATGAAGCTCGGGGTGGAAGCCGACGGGAGCGTCCAGGTGCCGCCGCTGGAGCAGGCCCAACACGCCGGCTGGTACTCCCGGGGACCGAGCCCGGGCGAGATCGGCAACGCGGTCGTCGTCGGGCACGTCGACTCGGCGTACCTCGGGCCGGCGGTCTTCTTCGACCTCGGCGCGCTGCTCCCCGGCGACCTCGTCACCGTCGGCCGCGCCGACGGCCGGTCCGTCACCTTCCAGGTCGACGCGGTACGGGCGTACCCGAAGGAGCAGTTCCCGGCCGAGCTGGTCTACGGCCCGAACGACCGCGCCGGGCTGCGGGTGGTCACCTGCGGCGGCGTCTTCGACGAACAGGCCCGGGAGTACCCGGACAACGTGATCGTCTTCGCCACCCTGGTGTCGCCCTGACGGCTAACCGCACCCGGACGCCCCGGCGGGATCGTCCCTCCCGCCGGGGCGTCCGGGTGCGGCCCGGGTCAGGTCGCCGAGGAGGTCCGCACCAGCGTGCGGATCTGCCGCAACAGCACGGAGAGCGCGGCCAGGTCCGCCCGGGACTCGTCGAACTCCCCCATCGCCCGCTGTGCCCGGTGGATCGACACCGCGTTGGACTGCTCCCACTGCTGCACCCGCTCCTGCGGCGGCAGGCCACCGGGAGTGGAGTCGAGCACCTCGTCGGTGAGCGCGGCCAGCGCGGCGTACAGGTCGTAGCGCAACGCCATCCGGGCCAGCGTCTGCCAGCGGTCCTCCCGGGGCAACAGGGAGATCTTCGACAACAGCGAGTCCACCCGGAACCGGTCGGACAGCACGAAGTAGACCGGCGCCACCTCGCCGACGTCCTTGCCGGTCTGCGTCGCGGTCTCCACCACGTCCAGCAGGCCGAAGCTGTACATCAACCGGGTCGCCTGCTCGGCCAGCTCCCGGGGCACCCCGCGCTTGGTCATCGCGTCCACGTGCGCGGCCAGCGCCTCCCGCTCCGCGCCGTAGAAGAGATCCGCCAACTCGGGCAGCAGCCGGGACACCCCGTCCCGCAGGCGGTCGATCTCGGCCGGCACGTCGATCGGCGACCGCCGGTTCGTCACCAGCCAGCGCACCGCGCGGTCCAGCAACCGCCGGGTGTCCAGGTAGACGGCGGTCTGCACCTCCGGGGGGACCCGGTTGTCCAGCGACTCGACCGCGTCCCACACCGCGCGCAGACCGAAGACCTCCCGGACCACCAGGTACGCCCGGATCACGTCCGCCGGGGAGGCCGCCGTCTCCTCGACCACCCGGAAGACGAACGAGATGCCGCCCCGGTTGATCGCCTCGTTGACCAGCACGGTGGTGACGATGTCCCGGCGCAGCCGGTGCCGCCCCATCCGGTCGGCGAACCGCTCCCGCATCGGCGTCGGGAAGTACCTGACCAGGACGTCGTTCGTCCACTCCTCGTCGGGCAGCCCGTCGGTGAGGATCTCCCGTTCCAACGCGATCTTCACGTACGCGAGCAGCACCGCGAACTCCGGCGCGGTCAACCCGGACTCGGTACGGACGGCCAGCTCGTCGTCCGGCGGCAGCGCCTCCAGCGCGCGGTTCAGCGTGCCGGAACGCTCCAGGTCGACGATCATCCGCCGGTGCACCGGCAGCAGCGACACCGCCTGCGCCTGGGCGGTGTTCAACGCCCGCGCCTGGTCGTAGTTGTCCCGCAGCACCAGCTCGGCGACCTCGTCGGTCATCTGCGCCAGCAACTCGTCGCGCTCCGGGACGGTCAGCTCCCCGTCGGCGACCGCCGTGTTCAGCAGGATCTTGATGTTCACCTCGTGGTCGGAGCAGTCCACCCCGGCCGCGTTGTCGATGAAGTCGGTGTAGATCCGGCCGCCCGCCCGGGCGTACTCGATCCGGCCGAGCTGCGTGCAGCCCAGGTTCCCGCCCTCGCCGACCACCCGGCACCGCAGGTCCCTGCCGTCCACCCGGATCGCGTCGTTGGACTTGTCCCCCACCTCGGCGTTGGTCTCGTCGGCCGACTTCACGTAGGTGCCGATGCCGCCGTTCCAGAACAGGTCCACCGGGGCGGTCAGGATCGCCTTCATCAGCTCCGGCGGCGAGAGCTGGGTGGCCCCGTCGTCGATGCCGAGCGCCGCGCGGACCTGCGGGGAGATCGGCACCGACTTCGCCGTACGCGGGTACACCCCGCCCCCGGCGGAGATCAGGCTCTCGTCGTAGTCCTCCCACGACGACCTGGGCAACTCGAACAACCGCTGGCGCTCGGCGTACGAGCGGGCCGCGTCCGGCTCCGGGTCGAGGAAGATGTGCCGGTGGTCGAACGCGGCCACCAGCCGGATGTGCTCCGACAGCAGCATCCCGTTACCGAACACGTCACCGGACATGTCGCCCACGCCCACCACGGTGAAGTCCGCCGACTGGGTGTCGTGGCCCAACTCCCGGAAGTGCCGCTTCACCGACTCCCAGGCGCCCCGGGCGGTGATGCCGATCTTCTTGTGGTCGTAGCCGGCCGAACCGCCGGAGGCGAACGCGTCACCCAGCCAGAACCGGTGCGCGGTGGAGATCTCGTTGGCGATGTCGGAGAACGTGGCCGTGCCCTTGTCCGCCGCGACCACCAGGTACGGGTCGTCGCCGTCGTGCCGGACCACGTCGGTCGGCGGCACCACCTCGCCGCTGACGATGTTGTCCGTGACGTCCAGCAGCGCGGAGATGAACTCCCGGTAGCAGGCCACCGCCTCGTCCCGGTCGCCCGGCTTGCGCTTGAGCACGAAGCCGCCCTTCGCGCCCACCGGCACGATCACGGCGTTCTTCACCATCTGCGCCTTGACCAGGCCGAGCACCTCGGTGCGGAAGTCCTCCCGCCGGTCGGACCAGCGCAACCCGCCCCGGGCCACCGGCCCGAACCGCAGGTGCACGCCCTCGAACCGGGGCGAGTAGACGAAGATCTCGTACTTCGGGCGGGGCGCGGGCAGCTCCGGGATCGCCTGCGGATCCAGCTTGAACGCCACGTACGACTTGGGCCGCCCACCCTCCATCTTCTGGTAGAAGCTGGTCCGCAGGGTGGCCCGGATCAACGTCAGGTACGACCGCAGGATGCGGTCCTGGTCCAGGCTGGCCACATCGTCCAGGGCGGCGGTGATCGTCTCGGCCAGCTCGTCGCCGCGCCGCTCACGCTGCTCGGCGGCCAGCCCGTTGCCCGGGTCGAACCGGGCCTCGAACAGCTCCACCAGCAGCGTCGCCACGCCCGGGTACGCGATGAAGGTGGACTCCATGTAGTCCTGCGAGAAGACCGTGCCGGCCTGGCGCAGGTACTTCGCGTACGCCCGCAGCACCACCACCTGCCGCCAGGTGAGCCCGCCCCGCAGCACCAGCTCGTTGAAGCCGTCCACCTCGGCCTCGGCCCGCCAGGCCGCGGCGAAGGCGTTCTCGACGTGCGGGCGCACCTCGGCCAGCTCCTGGTGGCCCTCCGGCAGTTGCAGCCCGAAGTCGTACAGGTAGATCCGCCCGTCGATCCGGTCCACCTCGTACGGATGCTCGTCGACCACCCGGACGCCGAGCGAGTGCAGCACCGGCAGCACGTCGGACAGCAGCATCGGCTCGGCGTTGCGGTACACCTTGAACCGGACGTCCAGCGCCTCGGTCGGCTCCGCGCCCCGGGCCCCGGCGCGCGGGGCGAGCTGTTTGCGGAACAGGTGCATCTCGAGCTGGCCCGGCTCCTCCAGCAGCTCCAGCTTGGCCAGGTCCTTCATCGCCTCGTACGGCGTGTGCCCGTCCTTGTAGCCTTCCGGGAACGCGTCGGCGTACCTGGTGAAAAGGTGCTTGGCCTGCTCGTCGCCGAGCTTGCGTTCCAGCACCAGCCGGTAGTCGTCGTCCCACAGCCGGGTCGCGTCGGCCAGCTCCTCGGCGAGCAGGTCGGCGTCGACCTCGCCGGGCGGGTTGGTCGGGTCGGTCCGGACGATGAAGTGCACCCGGGCCAGCATCGACTCGGTGACCCGGGTGGTGTAGTCCACCCCGACGCCGTTCAGCTCGCGGAGCAGGATGTCCTGCATGCGGAGGCGGTTCTGGGTGGTGAAGCGGTCCCGGGGCAGGTAGATCAGGCAGGAGATGAACCGTCCGTAGCCGTCCCGGCGCAGGAACACCCGCAACTGTCGGCGGCCGGCCATCCGCAGCACCCCGACCACCGCGTGGTAGAGGTCGTCGGTCTTGATCTGGAACAGCTCGTCCCGGGGGTACGTCTCCAGGATCTGGATCAGATCCTTGCCGGAGTGGCTGCGCGTGCTCAGCCCGGAGCGCTCCATCACCTCGGCGACCTTGCGGCGCACCACCGGCAGCTCGCGGACGCTGGTCCGGTACGCCGCGGTGGAGAACAGCCCGAGGAACCGCCGCTCCCCCACCACCTGGCCGTACTCGTCGAAGATCTTGAAACCGATGTAGTCGAGATAGGCCGAGCGGTGCACGGTGGCCCGGGAGTTCGCCTTCGTGATGATCAGCAGGCGCTTCTCCAGGACCTTCTCGTGTGCCTCCGGCGTCATCGAGGACAACGCCCGGGGCTCCGTCCGGTCGGACCGCAGGATGCCCAGCCCGGTGCCCAGCACCGCCTCCAGGGCCTGACCGCCGGACTGCCCACCACCGTCGGCCGGGGTGTCACCGCCGGACCGGCCGTCGCCGGCCGGGGTGTCGACCAGGCGGTACTCGCGGTAGCCGAGGAACGTGAAGTGGTCGTGGGCCAACCAGCGCAGCAGCTCGACCGAGTCGGTGATGTCCTTCTCCGGCACCGGCGGACGGTGCTCCGAGGTGCGCGCCGCGGCCAGGTCGTCGGCCAGCGCCAGGGCCCGCTGGCGCATCTTCGGCCAGTCCTCGACGGCTTCCCGCACGTCGGTGAGCACCCGCTTGAGCTCGGCGCGCAGCCGGTCCCGCTGGTCGGCGTCCCGGATCGGGTCGATCTCGATCCGCATCCAACTCTCGACGATGTCGCCGTCGATCGCGTCGTCCGGCTCGACGTCGGCGGCCACCTCGGTCAACGTGCCGAGCGGCTCCCGACGGACCACCACCAGCGGGTGCACCAGCAGATGCACGTCGAGATGATGGGCGTTGAGCAGCGCGGTCACCGAGTCCACCAGGAACGGCATGTCGTCGGTGACGATCTCGACGACCGTGTGGTGCTGCTCGGCGTCCGGCTCGTGGATCCGCAGCTTCAACTCGCCCGGCACCCGCTGCTGGGCGAGCTCCCGGTGGGTGCGGGCCGCCGCCAGCATCTCCTCGGCGGTGAACCCGATCAGCTCCTCGTCCGGCGCGAACCGCCAGAACCGGTCGACCAGGGTGGCCGCGCCGTGGTCGTCGCCGGCCAGCGCCACCGCCTGGGCGACCAGACGCTCCGCGTTGGGCACCGGCTCGTCGAGCTCGGCGTCCTCCAGGTCGTCGACCAACGCCTCCGGCGGCAGCCCGAGGTCGTACAGGGTGTCGATGCTCGAACCGGTCAGACCGGTCGTGCCCGTGGTGAGGCGGCTCAGACCGTCCTGGTCGTCCGCCGCGTCGCGCTCGTCGTCCCGACCGGCCTCGACCGGCCGAAGGTCGGGACCCGGTTTGATAGCCGGACGCCGGTCCATCGGTGCCACTCCCCCCGACCCACCGCGTTGTGGGTCACTTCCCGCCCAGATCTTACGGATCATGTTCGGCCCTCGACGGGCGACCCGCTGGGCTCCGGTTCGCGACGTTCGCAGTGGCCTCGGGTTACCCCCGTGGAGGAGATTTATCACAAGATCCACGGTCGGACTTCGACCGGCCGCCGACGGGGCCACGCGCCCGGCGGCCGGCGTACTACCGTGCAGTTCGGGCCGGAGGCCACCGGTTGTCGGGCTGGGTCGCCGTCGGCCCGAGATCGGAGGCGTCAGTGGTATCGCGTCACCCCGACCGCCCCCGGCGGACGCTGTGGGCGCTGCTCGCGGTGGCCGTCGCCGCCACCGCACTGGTCGGCTGCTCCGACAGCGACGGCCCGCAGGACAGCGTCACGGCGTTCCTGGACGGCTGGCGGCGCGGCGACCTGAACGCGGTCGGGTTCCGCGACCCGACCGGCGCCCGGGTGCCGGCGAACCAGGTCATGGCGGACATCCGGGCCCTCTCCGGCGACCTGGCCGACCAGCCGCCGACCCTGCGCCAGTCCGGCGAGCCGACGATCACCAGGGACTCCGCCGAGGGCCGGATCCAGGTGACCTGGAGACTGCCCGGTGACACCGGGTGGAGCTACCAGCGCCCGATCCGGCTCGCCCGCGGCGGGGACGACGCCTGGCAGGTCATCTGGGAGCCCGCCCTGGTCCAGGAGCAGTTGCTGCGCGGCGACCGGCTGGCGGTGCGCCGGGTCGCCGCGCCCCGGGGCGCTGTGCTCGACGGCGCCGGAGAGCCGATCGTCGCGCCCCGACCGGTCGTCCGGGTCGGGATCCAACCGGGCGAGGTCACCGACCGGGCGGCGCTGGTCCGCGAGCTGGACGCCGCGTTCAGGGCCGTACGGCCCGCGATCACCCCGCCGGTCGACCTCTCCGACCTGCCGAGACGACTCGCCGAGGCGAAACCGCAGGCGCGCGTCGAGGTGGTCACCCTCCGGGAGGAGGCGTACCGGCAGATCCGTGACCGCATCCACGACCTGCCGGGCACCAAGTTCGTCACCGAGCAGGTCGAGCTGGCGCCCACCCGGGAGTTCGCCCGCGCCCTGCTCGGCTCGGTCGACCCGGCCACCGCCGAGGACCTGGCCGCCAGGCCCGGCGTCCACGCCGAGGGCGACCGGGTCGGCCACGGCGGGCTCCAGGGTCGGTACGACGAGCGGCTGCGCGGCCGACCCGGGGTCAGCGTGGTCACCGAGCGTAAGGGGCCGGACGGTGCCTGGGCCGCCACCGGCATCGAGGTGTTCCGGCAGGAGCCGACGGCCGGGCAGCCGCTGAAGACCACTCTGGACCCGAAGGTCCAGAACGCCGCCGACGCGGCCCTGCGCGCCGAGCGACGCCGGTCCGCCCTGGTCGCGGTACGGATCAGCGACGGCGCGGTGCTGGCCACCGCCAACGGCCCCGGCCCGCTCGGGGAGAACCTCGCCTTCACCGCCCAGGTGCCACCCGGCTCGACGTTCAAGATGGTCAGCGCGCTCGGCCTGCTCGACCGAGGCGCGGTGACGTTGGACGGCCCGGTCGACTGCCCGAAGACCTTCACGGTGGACGGTCGGTCCTTCAGGAACTCGGAGAACTTCGCCCTCGGCAAGGTGCCGTTCCGCGCCGACTTCGCCAAATCCTGCAACACCGCCTTCGCCGCCCTCGCCCCGAAACTCGACGCCGACGGCCTGGCCGAGACCGGCCGTACGCTCGGCCTGGAGGGCCGGTGGGACCTCGGCGCGGAGGTGTTCACCGGCAAGGTCTCCACCGGCGGCGCCCCCGCCGAGCGGGCCGCCGCCGCGTTCGGCCAGGGCACCACGCTGGTCAGCCCGCTGGCCATGGCCGCCGCCACCGCCGCCGTCGCCCGTGGTCGGTGGGAGCAGCCGAAACTGGTGCTGGACCCGGCGCCCGAGCAGCCCGCCCCGGCCGGGCCGCAGCTCAAACCGGAGTCGGTCGGGCCACTGCACACGATGATGCGCGAGGTGGTCACCGCCGGCACCGCCACCACCCTGCGCACCGTCCCGGGCGGCCCGGTGCACGGCAAGACCGGCACCGCCGAGTACGACGACGACCCGGCCCACACCCACGCCTGGTTCGTCGGCTGGCAGGGGGACGTCGCGTTCGCCGTCTTCGTCGAGCAGGGCGGCGCCAGCACCGAGTCGGCCGTCCCGATCACCGCCCGCTTCCTCCGCGCCCTCTCCTGATCCGTGGCGGTCCGCCGCGAGATCCGGGGCGGGCCGCCGCGAGATCCGGGATATCGCGGTATCCCCGCCCGGCGAGACCCCCGTTTCGGCGATCGGGAGTCGACCCTGCACGGGCCCTCGTCCGGTGGGACCTCGACCAGCCGGTCAGGCCCGGTCGAGGTCCGGCAGCGCCTCGTCCAACGGCGCCGGCTGCTGGCCGTCCGATGTCGACTCGGGCACCACCGCCAGGTCGTCCGCCGCCGCGGCGTCGACGGAGGCGACGGTCGCGTGGCCGGAGCCGACGGCCGGGCGCGCGTGGCCGGAGCCGACGGTGGCGCGCGAGCCGGCCGGACGGGGGGCCAGCAGGCGGGGGGCTGTCGCGGCCGGCGCGGAGACCGGGGCCAGCCCGGCCACCAGCGTGTTGACGATCTCGGCGGCGTAGGAGCCGTCCGGGTCGTAGTCGGGGTCGAAGACGGTGAGCTCGATGCCGAGGCAGTGCGGAGTGTCGACCAGGCCGGCGATCAGGATCTCCAGCTCGGCGAAGGCGATCCCGCCCGGGTCGGGGGCGTCCACCGCCGGCATCACCGCCGGGTCGAGCACGTCCACGTCGACGTGCACCCAGTAGCCGGCGCAGTCGGCCAACTGCTCGTGCGCCCACTGGGCGGTACGGGCCGCGCCCTCGGCGCGCAGCGCCGGCACCGGCCGGTTCACGATGCCGGCGGCCTGGAGGTCGAGCCGGTACTCGTCCTGGGCCCGGATGCCGAGCACCACCACGTCGACGTCCCGGAAGTACGGCCGGCGGCCCTCGATCGCGGCCAGGTCGGCCTGACCGCGGCCGGTGACCAGGGCGAGATCCTCACCGGCGGCGGCGCCGACGTAGGAGGCGTTGCCGGGGTGCCGGAAGTCGGAGTGCCCGTCCACGAAGACCAGCCCGATCCGGCCGCCGACCGCCTCACCGAGCCGGTGCATCGCCAACGCCGAGCCGATCAGCACCGAGCAGTCCCCGCCGAGCACCACCGGGAACTCGCCCCGGTCGATGACGTCGCCGATCCGACCGGCCAGCGCCGTCGAGTACGCGGAGATCTCCCGCGCGTGGCAGACGCCGTCACCGGGCCGCCAGTCCCCCGGGTCGTACCGGGGCGGGGTGAGGCAGCCGGCGTCCCGGGCCCGCAGCCGGGCGAGCAGGCCGTGGTCGCGCAGCGCGCCCGGGGCCTTCCCGCAGCCCGGCACGGAGGTGAACGTGGGTGGGCGCAGGCCGAGGTTCGTCGGCGCGTCGAGGACGGCGATCCGGCGCATCATGGGCTCCCGTCCTCAGGTGTCGGGCGGGCCGGCCACCGCCGGCCCGCGCTGCCGTCTGGGGGTGGTGGTGGCGTCAGAACAGGGCGCTGGCCAGAGCTCGGCGGGCCTTGCCGACGGCGGGATCGTCCGGCCCGGCGATGGTGAACAGCGACACCAGGTGCTGGCGGGCCTGCTCGCGCTCGTCCCCGGCCGTCCGGCGCACCACGGCGACCAGTCGGGCGTAAGCCGCCTCGGCCTGACCGCTGAGCACCTCGATGTCGGCGGCGAGCAGTTGCGCCGCCACGTCGTCCGGGGTGGCCGCGGCGGCGGCGAGCGCGGCGGCCGGGTCGGCGCCGCCCACCCGGCGGGCCAGGCCGACCTGGGCCAGCCCCGCCTCGGCCGCGGCGTCCGCCGGGGTCTCGGCGAGGATCTTCCGGTACGCCGCCTCGGCCGCGTCGAGGTCGCCGCCCATCAGCGCGTCGTCGGCCTCGTCGAGGCGGGGGTCGCCGGGCGTCTCGACGGTGACGCCACCGGCCTTGAGCACGGCCTGGACCCACTGCCGCAGGTTCGCCTCGGGCACCACGCCGGCGAACGCGTCGACCGGGCGACCCCCGACCACCGCGTAGACCATCGGGATGCTCTGGATCTGGAACATCTGGGCCAGCCGGGGGTTGGCCTCGACGTCGACCTTGGCGAGCACCCACGCGCCGCCGCCCTCGGCGGCCAGCATCTCCAGCAGCGGGGAGAGCTGCTTGCAGGGCTCGCACCAGTCGGCCCAGAAGTCGATCACGACGGGCGTGGTGAGCGAGCGTTCCAGCACCTCGGTCTGGAAGGTCGCCTCGGTCACGTCCACGACGACGCCGGCGCCCGGTGTGGCCGCCCCCGGCATCGCGGCGGGCGGGCCGGCCTGGGTGGGGGCGGCGGGACGGGCGGCGGGACTGGGGGTGGACGGGCGCAGCGCGCTGAGGTCGACCGCGCCGCGGGTGAAGATCGACGAGGTGATCCGTGGGTCGCTCATGGTTATCTAGTCTCGCACGTGCCCGGCCCAAGTCAGCTCAGCCGACGTGCCGACACCTGTGACTTCCACGGCTGGTCAGGGGTCAGAACCGGGCCGGCTCGCGGTAGACGCCCCACTCGGCGCGCAGCGCGTCGCAGATCTCGCCGAGGGTCGCCTCGGCCCGGACCGCGTCGAGCATCGCCGGGATCATGTTCTCCCCGGTACGGCTGACCGCCACCATCTTCCCGACGGCCGCGGCGACCGCGGCGTTGTCCCGCCCGGCCTTCCGCTCGGCGAGGAGCTCACGCTGCTCCAGCTCGACCTCGTGGGAGATGCGCAGGATCTCCAGCTCCTTGGCGACGGTGCCGGTGTGGCAGTTCACCCCGACGATCTTCTTGTCGCCCTTCTCCAGCGCCTGCTGGTAGGTGAAGGCCGCCTCGGCGATCTGGCCGGTGAACCAGCCCTCCTCGATGCCCCGCAGGATGCCGGAGGTCATCGGGCCGATCTGGTGCGGACCGTCCCCGCCCAACTGGCGGATCCGGGCGAAGATCTCCTCCGCCTCGGCCTCGATCCGGTCGGTGAGCGCCTCGACGTACCAGGCGCCGCCCAGCGGGTCGGCCACGTTGGTCACGCCGATCTCCTCCATCAGCACCTGCTGGGTGCGCAGGGCGATCTCGGCGGACGAGTCGGTCGGCAGGGCGAGGGTCTCGTCGAGGGCGTTGGTGTGCAGCGAGTTGGTGCCGCCGAGCACCGCCGCCAGCGCCTCGACGGCGGTCCGGACCACGTTGTTGACCGGCTGCTGGGCGGTCAGCGACACCCCGGCGGTCTGGGTGTGGAACCGCAGCCACATCGCCTTCTCGCTGGTGGCGCCGTAGACGTCGCGCAGCCAGCGGGCCCAGATCCGGCGGGCGGCCCGGAACTTGGCGATCTCCTCGAAGAAGTCGAGGTGCGAGTCGAAGAAGAAGCTCAGCCCGGGGGCGAAGACGTTCACGTCCAGCCCGCGCGACAGGCCCAGCTCGACGTAGCCGAACCCGTCGGCGAGGGTGAACGCCAGCTCCTGCGCGGCGGTCGAGCCGGCCTCGCGGATGTGGTAGCCGGAGACCGACAGCGGCTTGTAGCGCGGGATCTCGGCCGCGCAGTACTCCATCAGGTCACCGATCAGACGCAGGTGCGGCTCGGGGTCGAACAGCCACTCCTTCTGGGCGATGTACTCCTTGAAGATGTCGGTCTGCAACGTGCCGTCGAGGGCCGCCAGGTCCGCGCCCTGCCGCTCGGCGGCGACCAGGTACATGCAGAACACCGGCACGGCCGGACCGGAGATGGTCATGCTGGTGGTGACCCCGGCCAGGTCGATGCCGTCGAAGAGCGCCGCCATGTCGGCGGCGCTGTCGATGGCGACGCCGCAGTGGCCGACCTCGCCGAGCGCCTGCGGGTCGTCGGAGTCCCGACCCATCAGGGTCGGCATGTCGAACGCGACGGAGAGCCCGCCGCCGCCCGCGCCGAGGATCATCTTGTAGCGCTCGTTGGTCTGCCGGGCGTTGCCGAACCCGGCGAACTGCCGGATCGTCCAGGTCCGCCCCCGGTAGCCGGTGGGGTGCAACCCCCGGGTGTACGGGTACTCGCCCGGCCAGCCGATCCGCTCGAAGCCGGGGTGGTCGACCCCGTCCGGCGGGCCGTACACCGGTTCGACCGGCATCCCGGAGAGCGTGGTGAAGTCCGCGTCCCGCTTACGCGCGGCGTCGTACCGGGCCTGCCAGCGGGCCCGTCCGGCGGCGATCTCGTCGGCGTTCATGCGCAGGGCTCCTCCTCGAGTCCTCGGCTGCACGTCGAGTGTAGATGCCGCCCTGAACGATCGCTAAGGCGAACGGGTACCGGCCGGTAGTCTCGTCACCGGCCCAACTCGGCGAGGAGCGTGTCGGCCGCCGCGTACGGGTCGAGGGCGCCCTCGGCCACCTTCGCGGCGAGCGTCGTCAGCCCCGTACCGTCACGTAGTGAGCCGATCCGGGCCCGGAGCGCGCCGAGCGCGATCGCCTCGATCTCGGCGGCGGCCCGCGCCTCCCGGCGGCGGCGCAGCTCGCCGTGCTCGACCAGCCAGCCCCGGTGCTTGTCGATCGCGGCGGCCACGTCGTCGACGCCCTCGCCCCGGACGGCCACCGCGCGCACCACCTGCGGACGCCACTGGCCCGGCCCGCGCTCGCCCAGCGCGATCATGCCGTTGATGTCGCGGACGGTGGCGTCCGCGCCGTCCCGGTCGGCCTTGTTGACCACGAAGACGTCGGCGATCTCCAGGATGCCGGCCTTGACCGCCTGGATCGCGTCGCCCATGCCCGGGGCCAGCAGCACCAGCGTGGTGTCGGCCAGCGAGGCCACCTCGACCTCGGCCTGACCCACCCCGACCGTCTCGACCAGCACCACGTCGCAGCCGGCGCCCTCCAGCACCCGGACCGCCTGCGGGGTGGCCGCCGACAGCCCGCCGAGGTGCCCCCGGCTGGACATCGAGCGGATGTAGACGCCCGGGTCGGTGGCGTGGTCCTGCATCCGGACCCGGTCGCCGAGGATCGCCCCGCCGGTGAACGGGCTGGACGGGTCGACGGCCAGCACCCCGACCCGATGGCCGCGCGCCCGCAGCGCCCGGACCAGCTCGTTGGTGGTGGTCGACTTACCCACCCCGGGCGACCCGGTCAGGCCGACCACCTGGGCCTGCCCGGCGTACGGCGCGAGCGCCGCCGCCACCTGCGGCAGCGCCTCGTCGCCGTTCTCCACCAGGGTGATCAGCCGGGCCACCGCGCGCGGGTCACCGGCGCGGGCCCGCTCCACCAGCAGCGGCACGTCCCGACTGCGCCGGATCGACGGCGTCGCGGTGCCCGGCTCGCTCACCTGACCTGCTCGCCCTCGGCCGGCACGTGGATGATCAGGGCGTCGCCCTGGCCGCCGCCGCCGCACAGCGCCGCCGCGCCGGTGCCGCCGCCACGCCGCTTCAGCTCCAGCGCCAGGGTGAGCACCAGCCGCGCCCCGGACATGCCGATCGGGTGGCCGAGGGCGATCGCCCCGCCGTTCGGGTTGACGATGTCCGGGTCGACGCCGAGGTCACGGGTGGACTGGATGCCGACCGCGGCGAACGCCTCGTTGATCTCGATGAGGTCGAGGTCGGCGACGCTCAGCCCGCCCTTGCGCAGGGCGTGGACGATCGCGTTGGACGGCTGCGAGTGCAGGGAGTTGTCCGGCCCGGCCACGTTGCCGTGCGCGCCGATCTCGGCCAGCCAGGTCAACCCCAGCTCCTTGGCCTTGGCCTTGCTCATCACCACCACCGCGGCGGCCCCGTCGGAGATCGGCGACGCGCTGCCGGCGGTGATCGTGCCGTCCTTGGCGAACGCCGGCCGCAGCTTGCCCAGGGACTCGACGGTGGTGTCCGGGCGGATGCCCTCGTCCTCGCTGATCACCAGCGGGTCGCCCTTGCGCTGCGGGATGATCACCGGGGTGATCTCTTCGGCGAAGTGGCCGTTCTTCTGGGCGGCGGCGGCGCGCTGGTGGCTGGCCGCCGCGAACGCGTCCTGCTCCGCGCGGGTGATGCCGTGCCGTACGCCGTGCCGCTCGGTGGACTCCCCCATCGAGCAGCAGTCCCAGGCGTCGGTCAGCCCGTCCAGCGCCATGTGGTCCTTCATCGTCACGTCGCCGTACTTGTGGCCGGCACGCTGACCGAGCAGCAGGTGCGGGGCGTTGGTCATGGACTCCATGCCGCCGGCCACCACGACGTCGAACTCGCCGGCCCGGATCAACTGGTCGGCCAGCGCGATCGCGTCGAGCCCGGAGAGGCAGACCTTGTTGATGGTCAGCGCCGGCACCGACATCGGGATGCCCGCCTCGACGGCGGCCTGCCGGGCCGGGATCTGCCCCGTGCCGGCCTGGAGCACCTGACCCATGATGACGTACTGCACCTGCTCGGGGGCCACCCCGGCGCGCTCCAGCGCCGCCCTGATCGCCACGCCGCCGAGCTTCGTCGCCGGGAGGTCCCTGAGGTTGCCGAGCAGGCGGCCCATCGGGGTCCGCGCGCCGCTGACGATCACCGAAGCCATGTGCCTGCCTCCGAGGGGGTGGCCGAACCTGTACGCCTTAACGAGTGTTCGGCCAGACTAGCGCCATGGCTGAGAACCTCCCCGTCGAGCCCGCTGCGGACTACGTCACAGACATCGGCATCCGCCGAATCGACCACGTGGGCGTGGCGGTCGCCGACCTGGACGCGGCGATCGACTTCTACCGGCGCGTCTTCGGCATGCGCTGCGTACACACCGAGACCAACACCGAGCAGGGCGTACGCGAGGCGATGCTGGCGGTCGGCCCGACCGCCGACGGCGGTCGCGTGCAACTGCTCGCCCCGCTGACCCCGGAGTCGACGATCGCGAGGTTCCTGGACCGTAGCGGCCCCGGGGTGCAGCAGGTCGCGTACACCGTGGTCGACATCGACCGGGCCTGCGCGGCGCTGCGGGAACGCGGCATGCGGCTGCTCTTCGAGACCCCGCGCCGGGGCACCGCCGGCTCCCGGATCAACTTCGTCCACCCCAAGGACGCCGGCGGCGTCCTCGTCGAACTCGTCCAGCCCGCCGAAGAGTAAGGAAGGCCCCTTCTTAACGCCTGGCGCATAGCAGGGGGCCCTTCCTAACCCCCGGCCCGCCGGCGCCCAATCGATCGATACCGGTGGTGGGGGAAAAGGGCGGCGTGTCGGACGCCGACCCTTTTCCACCCCACCCCGGACACCGTCCGCGTCGGCCCGGAGCTGCCAAGATCGCCGGTCCCGGGCACTCCTCCGGCGGGCGAAGTTGACCATGTAAAGAGGACACGGAAAGCTCCACACCGCTCTTGGAAGCACCCCGGGGCGTCTGCGAGTATGTGCCAATGCCCCAGCAGCAGTCCTCCCCTCTGGCGTTCTTCGATAACGCGAACTCCCAGCCCGATTTCACCGTTGGCCTGCGCGGATACAACGTCGGGCAGGTCGACGACTTCATCGGCCGGCTGACCGCCGCGCTGACCCAGTCCGAGCAGGCCCGCGCCGAGGCCGAGCAGCGGATGAACGACGCGCAGCGCCGGCTGCGCCAGGCCGAGCAGCGGCTCGCGGCGCTGGAGCAGAAGCTCGCCGAGACCAACAAGCAGCTCGAGGAGAACAGCCGCCCGACCCTCTCCGGTCTCGGCACCCGGGTCGAGCAGATCCTCCGGCTCGCCGAGGAGCAGGCCAACGACCACCGCAACGAGGCCAAGCGCGAGTCCGAGGGCATTCTCTCCGCGGCCCGCCTGGAAGCCCGGGAGATCACCGACAAGGCGCGCGCCGAGGCGGCGGCGATGAAGGCCACCGCCGAGCGGGAGGCGGGCAGCGTCCGCACCACCGCCGAGCGGGAGGCTGCCGAGGTGCGGGTGCAGGCCCGGCGGGAGGCTGACACGCTCCGCACCGACGCCGAGCGGGAGACCAAGCAGCTCCGTACGGTGACCGCGCACGAGGTGGCCGAGCTGAAGTCGACCGTCGAGCGGGAGGTCGCCACGCTGCGCGCCACCGCCGAGCGGGAGATCACCCAGCAGCGGGCGAAGGCGGCCCGGGAGGCCGAGGAGAAGCGCGCCGAGGCGACGAAGCTGCTCACCGACGCGCGGGACAAGCGGGACAAGGACCTCCAGGCCCTGGAGTTGCAGCTCGCCGAGCGGCGGGAGAAGGCCGAGCGCGAGGAGTCCGAGCGGCACGCCGCGCAGGTCGCCCAGACCCAGAAGCTGGTCGGTGAGGCCGAGCAGCGGGCCCGGGCCGCGCAGGAGCGGGCAAAGGAGATCGAGCAGCGCGCCGAGGCCCGCCGGGTCGAGTCGGAGCGCACCGCCGCCGACACCGTCGACAAGGCGAAGACGCTTGCCGACAAGACGCTGAACGAGGCCAAGGCCGAGGCGCAGCGCCTGCTCAACGAGGCGCGCACCGAGGCCGAGCTGACCACCCAGGCGGCGCGGCGCGAGGTCGAGGACCTCACCCGTCAGAAGGACGCGGTCACCTCCCAGCTCGGTCAGATGCTCTCCGGCCTGGCCGGGATCGTGCCGGGGGTGCCGCCGGCCAAGGCCGAGGCGGCGAAGCCGGCCGACGGGTCGGCCGCGACCGACCGGGCGGCCGAGGAGAAGTCCAACTGACGGCGGGCGCGTAGACCGGGGCAGAGCCGTCCGGCGGGGTGTCACCCGAACAGGTGTCACCCCGCCGTACGCTGCCCGGGGCACTGTCGACACACCCGGGTCCGCAGGGGTGAATCAGGTCGCATCGTCGCCGTGCGTATCGCCGCGACGCGGGCAGGGCCGTGTGAGGATGGGGGCATGTCGCACGGCGAGGAACTGTTCGCTCTCGGCGGGGACGTGACCACGGAGCCCAGCTTCGAGTCCGCCCTGCGGGGGTACGAGAAACGACAGGTCGACCGGTACGTGGCCCGTGCCGAACACGAGATCGCGGCGCTGACAGCCGAACGGGAACAGGCGTACACCCAGATCCACAAACTGGCCGGTCAGGTGGAGGTGCTCCAGCGCGACCTGGCGCACGTGCGCAGACAGGTCGGCGTGGTGGACCGGGCCTCCTTCCGGCACCTGGGCCCTCGGGTGGAGCAGATCCTCAGCCTCGCCGAGGAGCAGGCCGACGACATCCTCGCCGCCGCGAACGAGGAGATCGAGGCCCGCCGCGCGGCGGCGGAGCACATCATCGAGGAGGCCCGCGAGCAGGCCGCCAAGGCGTTGAAGGACTTCGAGCTCGCCCTGGCCGCCCGGCGGGCCGAGGAGGAGCGGCAGAGCGCCGCCCGACGGGCCGAGGCGGAGGCCACCCTCCAGGCGGCCCGGCAGGAGGCGGCCCGGTCGCGCGAGGCCGCGCAGCACGCCCTGGCCAAGGCGCAGCAGGAGGCCACCCAGCTCCGGGACGCCGCCAAGGAGATCCACAACCGGGCCCAGCAGGAGGCGACGAAGCTGCGCGAGGCGGCCCGGGAGGCACAGGCCCAGGCCCAGCAGGAGGCGGCGCAGGTCCGCGACGCGGCCAAGGAGGTGCACCGCAAGGCCCAGCAGGAGGCCAAGCGGCTGACCGACCAGGCCACCGAGGCCGGGCGGGCCACCCACGCCAAGGCCCAGCAGGACGCCAAGAAGATCACCGACCAGGCGACCGAGACGGCCCGGGCCACCCGGGCGAAGGCCGAGCAGGAGGCCGCCCAGCTCACCGCGCAGACCGCCGAGGCGGCCAAGCGCAGTCGGGCCGAGACCGAGGCGTACGTGACCCGCATGCGCACCGAGACCGAGGCGTACGTGGCCCAGGCGCGTACCCAGACCCAGCAGGAGCTGGGCGCCTGGCGGGCCGGGGTGGAGCAGGAGGTCACCGGCCAGCGGGAGGCGGCCGAGCGGGAGCTGACCCGACGCCGGGAGACCGCCGAGCGGGAGCTCACCACCCGCCGCGAGGATCTGGAGCGGCAGCACGCCGCCCGGCAGACCGAGTTGGAGCGGGCGTACACGGCCCGGCGGGAGGAGATCGAGCAGGGCGCGGCGGCGGTCCGGCAGGCCGCCGAGCAGGACGCGGCGACCCTGCGGCAGAGCACCGAGCAGGAGGTCACCGCCCTGCGGCAGAGCACCGAGCAGGAGGTGACGACGCTGCGCCGGGAGACCGAGGAGCAGGTCGCCCACCTGCTGCGGCAGGCCGAGGCGGAGGCCGGCGCGAAACGCCGCAAGGCCGACGAGCACGTGGCGGCGTCCCGGCGGCAGTTCGAGGAGTACGCGGCCACCACCCAGCAGCACCTCGCGACGACCCAGCAGCACCTGGCCGCCACCCAGCAGGAGGTCGCCGCCGGCCGGCAGCAGTTGGCCCAGGTGATGCTGGAGATCGCCCAGGCTCAGCAGGAGCTGGCCGACCTGCGACAGGAGACCTGGCGGTCCCGGCAGGAGTCCGACGACCTGCAGGGCGCCCTGGAGGAGATCCGTCGGCAGCTCGGCGCGGAGCAGACCCGGCTGGCCGAGACCGACGCCTCGGTGCGGCAGGCCGGCGCGTCGGCGGCCCGCGCGCAGGCCGAGGCGCAGCGGGCGGCGGAGATCGCCGGCGACGGCGGCCCCGACAAGCCCGACGTGCCGGCCGAGACCCGACGGACCGCCGAGATCGCCGGCGACGGCGGCCCCGACAAGCCGCGGACGCGGCCGGTGGCCGAGCCGGTCACCACCCTGGACGGGGCCAGCGCCGGCGCCGGCGTGGACGGCGAGCCGACCGTGGCGGCGGTCCCCGGCGAGGGTGGTCGCGGCGCCACCCCGACGAAGATCACCAGCACCGGCGAGGGCGGCAAGCGGCCGAGCAAGCCCACCACGGACGAGCGCAGCGCCAAACCGACGAAGGTGAAGGTGGAGTCGGACTGACGCCCGCCGCGGCGCGCCGCCGCCCCGGGCCGGTGCTCAGTCGCGGGCCGGGGACCGGGCCGGTGGTCAGTCGCGGGACGGGCCGGGGACCGGGCGGTCGGCGAAGGCGGCCACCGTCCGGTCGGCGTACGCGCTGGCGTCGCCGGTCTCCATCGGGCCGTCCCAGACCCGGGGCAGGGGCGTCGGCGCGGCCGGATTGACCCGGCGGACCACCTCGTCGAGGACGTTCTCCGCGTCGCCGACCCAGAGGTGTTTCGCCCCGGGCATCCCGACGACCTCGGCCTGCGGCACCGCGGCGAAGCGTTCCCGGGCCTCGTCCGGGCGCACGTAGTCGTCGAACTCGGGCACCAGCACGGTGAGCGGCTTGCCGTCGCCGGCCCAGACGGCCAGGTCGTCGGGGGTGGAGTAGCGCAGCGGCGGGGAGAGCAGGACGGCGCCGACGACAGCCGGGTCGCAGCCGTGCTTGAGGATCACGTCGGTGCCGAAGGACCAGCCGAGCAGCCAGACGTCCGGCAGCTCGGCGAACTCGGCGTACTCGATCGCGGCGGCGATGTCGAAGCGTTCGCCCACCGCGTTGTCGAACGCGCCCTCGCTGGTGCCCCGGACGCTGCCGGTGCCCCGGGTGTTGAACCGGAGCACGGCCAGGTCGGCCAGGGCCGGCAACCGCCAGGCGGCCTTGCGCAGCACGTGGCTGTCCATCATGCCGCCGTGGGTCGGCAGCGGGTGCAGGCAGACCAGCGTGGCCACCGGGTCGCGGCCCAGCGGCCGGGCCAGCTCACCGACCAGGGTCAGGCCGTCGGCGGTGTGGAGTTCGATGTCCTCGCGGCGGCCGGGCAGGATCGACGAGGCACGGATCGGAGCGCTCACCCCTCCAGTGTCCCGCCTGACGGGCCGGCGCGCCGGCCCCGACCGGCAGCGGGGTGACGCAGATCGCTCCCCCGGCGTCCGGTCAGCCGTACCGGGGCGCGCCGCGACCGCGTTGCGTCACCGGGCCGCGCCGGTCCCGGGCCCGCCAGCAGCCGCTGTGCCAGTGCCGGCGGTCGGTCAGGTCACCCCGGCCGTCGGCCGGCCAGGCGACCAGGTGCGCCACGCCCGGGCGGATCTCCTGGTCACAGCCGGGGCAGCGGTACGTCTTCGTCGAGGCGCCGCCGCTGATGCCGCGTACCTGCCACTCGCCGTCGCGCCACTGCTCGACCATGGGCAGGCCGTGGCGGGCCCGGTCGGCGTCCAGGTGGACCGGGTCCTCGCGGCGGGGACGGTTACGACGGGGACTCACGCTTTCCAGCGTACGGGCCGGTTGCCCGCCCCCACCGCGCCGCCCGGCGGCCCGGGAGCGGCCGGTGGCCGTGGTCGGCGCCCCTCGGAGCCGGCCGGCGGCCGGACGCCCGGCGGCGGTCAGCCGGCGGGGTGTTCCCGGAAGCCCTGGCCGACGCGCCGGCCGAGGCGACCGGCGGTGACGAGCTGCGTCAGCAGCGGCGCGGGGGCCAGGCCGGGCTCACGCGTCTCGCGGTGCAGCGCCCGCTGGACGTCCAGCGCGACGTCCAGCCCGATCTCGTCGAGCAGCTCGAACGGGCCCTGCGGGTAGCCGCAGCCCAGCTTCATCGCGTGGTCGACGTCGTCGACGGTCGAGTAGTTGGCCTCCACCATCTTCACCGCGTCGTTGAGGTACGGGTACCGCAGCGCGTCGACGACGAAGCCGGCCCGGTCGCCGCAGACCACGCCGGCGCTGCCGAGCCGGGCGGCGACCGCGCGGGCGGTGGCGACGGTCTCCACCGAGGCGTGGACGGTCCGGACGATCTCCACCAGCGGCACCTCGGGGACCGGGTGGAAGAAGCGCATCCCGACCACGTCGGCCGGGCGTCGGGTGGCCATCGCCAGCTCGATCACCGGCCCGGTGGTGGTGGTCGCCAGGAGCACGCCGGGCTTGCAGATGTCGTCGAGGCGGGCGAGCAGGGCCCGCCTGGCGTCCGCGTCCCCGGTCACCGCCTCGACCACCAGGTCGACGTCGGCGAGCTGGTCGAGCGCGGCGGGCTCCTGCGGGTGACCGGTCACCGGGACGACCTGGTGGCCGGAGCGGGCGAAGACCTCGACGACGCCGTCGGCCAGGGCCCCGGCGCCGACCACCCCGACCCGGGTGACCGGCCGACCCGGACCGGCCGGGTCCGGCGTCGTGGGCGTCCGGTCGTCCGGGACGACCCGGCCCGAGCCGGGCCGCTCGTAGGTGTAGAAGCCCCGGCCGGACTTGCGGCCGAGCAGCCCGGCGGTGACCATCTGCCGGATCAGCGGCGCCGGGGCGTGCCGGCGGTCCCGGCCGCCCCGCCGGTACATGGTGTCCAGGATCTCGTACGCGGTGTCCACGCCGATCAGGTCCAGCAGCGCCAGCGGGCCCATCGGCAGCCCGCAGCCGACCCGCATCGCGGCGTCGACGTCCTCCCGGCTGACGTGACCGGCCTCCACCATGCCGACGGCCTGGTTGAGGTAGCCGAAGAGCAGCGCGTTGGCGATGAAGCCGGCGCGGTCGCCGATGGTCACGTCGACCTTGCCGAGCCGGGCGCAGAGCGCCTCCACGTCGGCCACCACGTCGGGCGCGGTGACCACCGTCCGGATCACCTCGACCAGCTTCATGACCGGGGCCGGATTGAAGAAGTGGATGCCGACGACCTGGTGCGGCCGGCCGGTGGCGACGGCGATCTCGGTGACGCTCAGGGACGAGGTGTTGGTGGCGAGGACGGCGTCGGGGCGGCAGATCCGGTCGAGCTCGGCGAAGAGCCGCCGCTTCAGGTCCAGCCGCTCGGGCGCGGCCTCGATCACCAGGTCCACCGCGCGCAGGGCGTCCAGCCCGACGGCGAAGCGCACCCGCGCCAGCAGGGCGTCCCGGTCGGCGGGGGTGAGCCGGCCCTTCGTCACCGCCCGGTCGGTCGAGCCGGTCAGCGTGGCGCGGCCCCGCCGCACCGCCTCGTCGGAGATCTCCACCGCGACGACCTCGACGCCGTTACGGGCGAAGACCTCGACGATGCCGGCACCCATGGTGCCCAGCCCCACCACACCCACGCTGGTGAACTCGCGCGCCACGACCGGCCTCCCGTCGCTCGGACCGTCGCGTGAACGGTCGCTAAGGTTCTGCGCGCGAGTCTGCCACGGGCTGCCGGACCGCCGACACACGGTGGCCGGCGTCCCCGGCGGGGCGGTGGCCGGCGTCCCCGGCGGGGCGGTGGCCGGCGTCCCCGGCGGGGCGGTGGCCGGCGTCCCCGGCGACGGCACGGTGCGCGGGGGGTGTGGCGACCGGCAGCGGCAGCGTCGGGCGCTGGTGTCGACGCAGCACGCCGAAGGTCAGCCCCACCGGGTCGGTCCGGGCCACGCCGGGGTCGAAGAACCGCAGCTCGGTGCGGCCGACGCGGATGACGTCCCCGTCGGTGAGCGGCTCCACGTCGGTGATCCGGCGGTCGTTCAGCCAGGTGCCGTTCGTCGAGCCCAGGTCGTTGAGGGTGGTCAGCTCACCGGTCAGCCGGACGACCGCGTGCTGCCGGCTCAGGTGCGGGTCGTCGACGGCGATGTCCACCGTCGGCGCGCGACCGATCACCAGCGCGCCGGAGCGCAGCCGGAAACGGGCGCCCCGCATCGGCCCGCCGGCCACCGTCAGCACTGGCTGCAATTCCGGGTGCTCCACCATGGACAGTCGCCCCTCCACCCCACCGGTCTCCCCGGTGTCAGCCTGCCACCCGAACGCCGCCACCCCCACCACCGGCCGGCCACCTCACCGACCACGGCCGGTCAACTCACGTTCACCGATTCGGCTGAGGGGTGGACCCCGACGACGGAGCGGCCACCGTACGTGGACAACAAACGTACGGAACGTGACCCTACCGGCCGGTAGAGCGCGGGTCTAGACTTCCGCCCATGACGGTTGCGAACGCTCCGGGCACGCCTGTCGTCGATGGCGACCACCTGGTCTCCACCAGCCCGGCCACCGGCGACGAGGTCGGTCGTCTCCCGGCCGCGAGCGTAGTGGACGTACGTCGGGCGGTGGAGCGGGCCCGCGCCGCCGGCGACTGGTGGGCCGGGCTGGGCTTCGCCGGCCGCCGCGCCCGGCTGCTGCGCTGGCGGGCGCTGCTCGCCCAGCGGATCGAGCAGCTCGCCGAGCTGATCCACGCCGAGGGCGGCAAGCCCGTCGCCGACGCGGTCGTCGAGGTGGTCACCGCCATCGAGCACATCGACTGGGCCGCCCGCAACGCCCAGCGGGTGCTCGGGCCGCGCCGGGTCCGGTCCCGGCTGATCCTCGCCGAGTTCTCCGGTCACCTGGAGTACCAGCCGTACGGGGTGGTCGGGGTGATCGGTCCGTGGAACTATCCCGCCTTCACCCCGATCGGCTCCGCCGCGTACGCGCTGGCCGCCGGTAACACGGTGGTGCTCAAGCCCAGCGAGTACACCCCGGTCGTCGGGCAGTGGCTGGTGGACAGCTTCGCCGAGGTGGTCGGCGAGCAGCCGGTGTTCACCGCCGTGCACGGCCTCGGCGAGGTCGGCGCGGCGCTGTGCCGCTCGGGCGTGGACAAGCTGGCCTTCACCGGCTCCACCGCCACCGCGAAGAGGGTCATGGCGGCGTGCGCCGAGTCGCTCACCCCGGTGCTGCTGGAGGCCGGCGGCAAGGACGCCATGATCGTCGACGACGACGCCGACCTGGACGCGGCGGCCGAGGCGGCCGTCTGGGGCGGGTTGACCAACGCCGGGCAGACCTGCATCGGCATCGAGCGGGTGTACGCCGTCGAGCCGGTCTTCGACGCGTTCGTGGCGAAGGTGGCCGAGCGCGCCGGCCGGCTGACCGTCGGGGTCGACGGGGCCGACATCGGCCCGATCACCATGCCGGCCCAGCTCGACGTGATCCGCCGGCACATCGACGACGCGCTGGCCCGGGGCGGCCGGGCGGTGGTCGGCGGCGCGGACGCCGTCCAGCCGCCGTACGTGCGCCCGACCGTGCTGGTGGACGTGCCGGAGGACGCCGCCGCCGTACGGGAGGAGACCTTCGGCCCGACGCTCACCGTCAACCGGGTGCGGGACGCCGACGAGGCGGTCGCGCGCGCCAACGCCGTCCCGTACGGGCTGGGGGGCTCGGTCTTCGGCCGCCGCCGGGCGGTGCCGATCGCGCGGCGGCTGCGCTCCGGGATGGCCTCGATCAACTCGGCGCTCACCTTCGCCGGCATGTCCACGCTCCCCTTCGGCGGGGTGGGCGAGTCCGGGTTCGGCCGGATCCACGGCGAGGACGGCCTGCGCGAGTTCGGCCGGGCCAAGTCGGTCACCCGGCGGCGCGGCCCGTCCCTGCTGCCCTCGATGACCTTCGACCGCACGCCACGGGACGTCGCCCGGCTGGTCAAGGCGATCAAGGTGATGTACGGCCGCTGACCCGCCGGCAGCCTGACCGCCCGGTGCCGGGAGCAGTCAGAACAGCGTCAACTCGTCACGTTCGATGCCGCGCAGCTTGTCGTAGTCGACCACCACGCACCGGATGCCCCGGTCGGTGGCGAGCACCCGGGCCTGCGGCTTGATCTCCTGCGCGGCGAACACCCCGGTGACCGGGGCGAGCAGCGGGTCGCGGTTCATCAGCTCCAGGTACCGGGTGAGCTGCTCCACGCCGTCGATGTCCCCGCGCCGCTTCACCTCGACGGCGACCGCGCCGGCGTTCGCGTCCCGGCAGAGCAGGTCGACCGGGCCGATCGCGGTCATGTACTCCCGGCGGACCAGCGTGTACCCGGGGCCGAGGCTCTCCGGGTTGGCGGCGAGCAGCTCCTGCAGGTGCGCCTCGACGCCGTCCTTGCGCAGCCCCGGGTCGACGCCCAGCTCGTAGGAGGTGTCCTGGAAGATCTCGTCCAGGGTGATCCGCAGCTCCTCGCCGGCCTTGTTCACCACCCGCCACACCCCGGGGGCCTCCTCCAACCGGCAGGGCGGGCTCATCCAGTTCAGCGGCTTGTACGCCCGGTCGTCGGCGTGGATCGAGACCGACCCGTCCGCCTTCACCATCAACAGCCGGGTGGCCGGCGGCAGGTGGGCCGAGAGCCGTCCGACGTAGTCCACCGAGCACTTCGCAATCACCAGACGCACCCGACGAGGGTAGCGGAGCCGCCGCAGGTCGCCCGCGCGCACCGCTGGCGCGCCGGTGCGATCCTGGACGGGTGTTCGAACTCCTCACCGGCACCGGGCTCGCCGCCTCGGCCGGGCTGAACGCCTACGTTCCGCTGCTCACCGTCGGCCTGCTCGCCCGCTACACCGACCTGCTCGACCTGCCCGCCGGCTGGCAGTGGCTGGGTGACGGCTGGGTCATCGCGATCCTGGCCGTGCTGCTGGCGGTGGAGGTGGTCGCCGACAAGGTCCCGGTGGTCGACCATTTCAACGACGTGGTGCAGACCGTGGTCCGGCCGACCGCCGGCGGGCTGGCGTTCGGGGCGGGCGCCGGCGCGGAGACCGTCACGGTCGACGACCCGGGCGGGTTCTTCTCCTCGCCCGGCTGGGCGCCGGTCGTGGTGGGGGTGCTGATCGCGCTGGGCGTGCACCTGGTGAAGGCCGCGGCCCGGCCGGTGGTCAACGCCACCACGGCGGGGGTCGGCGCGCCCGTCGCCAGCACCGCCGAGGACGCCGCCAGCGTGGTGATGTCGGTCGTGGCGATCCTGCTGCCGGTGCTGGTGCTGGTGTTCCTGGCCGGGTTGGCGCTCTTCGTCGGCTGGGTCGTCCGGCGGCGGACCGAACGCCGGCGGGCCCGCCGGCCGGTCGGCCACCGCTGAGCCGGCCAAGCCGGCAGGTCCACCGCTGAGCCGGCCAAGCCGGCAGGTCCACCGCTGAGCCGGCCAAGCCGGCAGGTCCACCGCTGAGCCGGCCAAGCCGGCAGGTCCACGCTGAGCCGGGCCCGGCCGTCGGGGCGGGAAATCAGCCGTTCGGCGGCGACCGGCGCGGGCCGGGCCCTGAAATCATCTCCCGGTGTTCGCGAAGAAGACCCACGTTCTCCTGGCCGCGCTCGTCCTAGCCGCGGTGACCGCCGCCGCCGGGTGTGCCGGCGAACGGCGGCTGGTCGAGGTGGGCGCCTGGGGCGGCCAGACCCCGCCGGCCCCGGGGAACGCGTCGGGCGACGCCGACCGGCGTCCGGCGGCCGGCTCCCCGGGGCCGTCGCCGTCGGGCCCGGCGGGGCTGCCCGGCGCGACCCGCCCCGGCACCCGGCCGCCGGTGGTCGACCACGGTCCCCGCACCGGCGACCGGGTGGCGCTCACCTTCGACGCGGACATGACCGACGCGATGCTCTACCAGTTGCGTTCCGGCCGGGCGCGGTCGTACGCGAACCTGCGGATCATCGAGTTGCTGGAACGGGAACAGGTGCCGGCGACCTTCTTCCTCACCGGCAAGTGGGTCGAGCGGTATCCGGAGGTGACCCGGCGACTGGCCGGCAACCCCCGCTTCGAGCTGGCCAACCACAGCTACGGGCACCTGGCCTTCACCGCCGACTGCTACGGGTTGCCCCGGATCCCGTCGGCGGAGATGACCCGGGACGTGGCGCGGACGTTCACGCTCATCGAGCCGTACGGCGGACGGCAGACCCGGTACTTCCGGTTTCCCGGGCTCTGCCACGACGGGGCGGCGCTGGCGGCGTTGACGTCGCTCGGCACGACCGTGGTCGACGGCGACGTGGTGAGCGGGGACCCGTTCGCCACCGCGTGGCGGCCGATCGTCCGGGCGGTGCTGGACCAGGCGCGGCCCGGCTCGGTGATCGTGCTGCACGTGACCGAGGCGAACGCGCCGATGACCGACGAGGCGCTGCCGCACATCCTGGCCGGGCTGGCCGAACGGGGTCTGCGACCGGCGCCGCTGTCGGAGGTGCTCCGAACCGGGGACGATCGGCCGGAAACCGGGTAGCAGAAGCGACATAAGCCTAATATCTGGTTTTACTGACCAGAGGAGGCCGGACATGAGCACCGGAGTCGAGATGCCCCGGGTGGAGGACTGCACCGTCACCCGGTGCTCGTACAACCAGAACGGCTGCCACGCGTTCGCGATCACGGTCGGCAGCAGCGACCAGGCCCGCTGCCACACGTTCGTCGAGTCGCCGGTGCGCGGCGGGCTGGAGATGTCGGTGGCGCAGGTCGGCGCGTGCCAGCGGCACGACTGCCGGCACAACTCGGAGCTGGAGTGCCGCGCGCCGGGGATCCAGGTCGGCCAGGAGACGGCCGACTGCCTCACCTACGCGCCGGCCTGACGCCCGGCCCGCGCCCCGCCGACCGGGCCCCGCCGCGCAGGTCGCACACTTGAGGCATGGACGACGGGCTGGCCATCTCGGTACGCGGGCTGCGCAGGGCGTACGGCGACAACGTGGCGGTGGCCGGGGTGGACCTGGCGGTCCGCCGTGGCGAGGTGTTCGCCCTGCTCGGCCCGAACGGCGCCGGCAAGACCACGACGGTGGAGATCCTGGAGGGCTACCGCCGGCGGGACGCCGGTGAGGTGAGCGTCCTCGGCGTCGACCCGGCCCGACCCACGCCGGACTGGCGGGCCCGGGTCGGCATCGTGCTCCAGGGCGCCGGCGAGTTCGACGAGCTGACCGTACGCGAGGTGGTCGGCCACTTCAGCGCCTTCTACCCGCAGGCCGACGACCCGGTCAAGGTGATCGAGCGGGTCGGGCTGGGCGGCAAGGCCGGCGCGCGTACGCACACCCTCTCCGGCGGCCAAAGGCGTCGGCTGGACGTCGCCCTGGGCATCGTCGGTCGCCCCGAGCTGCTCTTCCTCGACGAGCCGACCACGGGTTTCGACCCGGAGGCCCGCCGCGAGTTCTGGGAGCTGATCCGCGACCTCAGCGCCGCCGGCACCACCATCCTGTTGACCACGCACTACCTGGACGAGGCCGAGGCGCTCGCCGACCGGGTCGGGGTGATCGCCGCCGGCCGGATCGTGGCGGTCGCTCCCCCGGCCCGGCTCGGCGACCGGCAGGAGGCGCTGGCGACGGTCTCCTGGCGTACCCCCGGCGGTGGGGTGGAACGGGCGCAGAGCGCGACGCCGACGGCGCTGGTGGCCGAGCTGGCCGCACGCTTCGGCGGCGAGGTGCCCGGCCTCACCGTGACCCGGCCCACCCTGGAAGACGTCTACCTGCGGATGATCGGACACCGATGACCACCACCACGAAGCCGGTCGCGCCCGCCGCCGCGGACCGCGGCCGTCGGATCGGCCCGGTCGCCCTCGGGCTGCGCCAGGGCCGGCTGGAGCTGACCCAGTTCCTGCGCAGCCGGGAGTCGGTCGTGTTCACGATGGGCTTCCCGGTCATCATGATCCTGATCTTCGCGGCGATCTTCGACGACGAGATCGCCCCCGGGGTCAGCTACACCCAGTACTTCGTCACCGGCATGATCGCCGCCGGGCTGATGACGGTGAGCTTCCAGAACCTGGGCATCTGGATCCCGATCGAGCGGGACCGGGGGGTGCTCAAACGCTACCGGGGCACGCCGATGCCGAAGTGGGTGTGGTTCGCCGGCAAAGTGATCATGGTGGTGGTGATCGGCGTGGCCGAGACGGCGCTGCTGCTCGCCGTCTCGGTCGCGCTGTTCGACCTGGAGCTGCCCGGCACCGCCGCGAAGTGGCTCACCTTCGGCTGGGTCTCCGTGCTCGGCGTCACCGCCTGCACCCTGTGCGGCATCGCCATCTCGTCACTGGCCCGCACCGCCCGCAGCGGCTCCGCGGTGGTGACCCCGGTGGCCCTGGTGCTCCAGTTCATCTCCGGGGTGTTCTTCGTCTTCACCAGCCTGCCGAGCTGGATGCAGCAGGTCGCCGCCCTGTTCCCGTTGAAGTGGATGTGCCAGGGCCTGCGGTCGGTGTTCCTGCCGGAGAGCTTCGGCGCGCGGGAACCGGGCGGCTCGTTCGAGCTCGACCGGGTCGCCCTGGTCCTCGTCGCCTGGTGCGTGCTCGGGCTGCTGCTCTGCCTCACCACCTTCCGCTGGACCACCCGTCGCGACGGCTGACTCCCCCGCCCGGTACGGGTGGAGGCCCGCTCAGTACGAGTAGAAGCCCCGGCCGCTCTTGCGGCCCAGGTCGCCGGCGGCGGCCATCCGCTGGAGCAGCTCCGGCGGGAAGAACTTCTCGTCGCCGGTGTCGGTGTAGATGTTGCGCGAGGCGTGCAGCAGCACGTCCACGCCGGTCAGGTCGGTGGTGGCCAGCGGGCCCATGGCGTGCCCGAAGCCCAGCCGACAGGCGGTGTCCAGGTCCTCCGGCGACACCACCCCGGACTCCACGAGCCGCACCGCCTCGACCACCAGCGCGGAGATGAGCCGGGTGGTGACGAAACCGGCGATGTCCCGGTTGACCACCACGACCGTCTTGCCGATCTCCTCGGCGAACGCCCGCGCGGTGGCCAGCGTCGCGTCGCTGGTCTTGTAGCCGCGCACCAGCTCGCAGAGCTTCATCATCGGCACCGGCGAGAAGAAGTGCGTGCCGACGACCGACTCCGGCCGCCCGGTCACCGCGGCGATCTGGGTGATCGGGATGGCCGAGGTGTTGGTGGCCAGCACCGCGTCGGCCCGGCAGATCTTGTCCAGCGCCCGGAAGACGTCCTGCTTGACGTCCAGCCGCTCGAAGACCGCCTCCACCACCAGGTCCGCGTCGGCGGCGGCCTCCAGCTCGGTGGTCGGGGTGATCCGGCCCAGCGTCGCCTCGACCTCGGACGCCTCGATCCGGCCCTTCTCGGCGAACTTCTCCAGCGACCGCCGGATGCCGTCGAGACCGCGCGCGGTGGCCGCGTCGTCCAGGTCCCGCAGGGTCACCTGCCAGCCGGCCTGCGCCGCCACCTGGGCGATGCCCGAACCCATCAGCCCGGCCCCGACGACCGCGAGTCGACCCGCCATCTGTTCTCTCCCTCGCCTGGGTGTCGATTGCTCTCCCCCGCACCCTAGCGGGCGCGCCTTAGCGATGGTTAAGGGCCGACGGGCGGGCCGGGTCAGATGGTCAGGTCGGGCTCCTGCGGCGCGCGGCCACGCGCCACGTCGACGCCGAGCGCCCGCAGATCGGCCACGACGTCCGGATACCCCCGGTCGACGTGGTGCACGTGGGAGACCTCGGTGACCCCGTCGGCGCAGAGCCCGGCGATGATCAGCCCCGCCCCGGCCCGGATGTCGGTGGCCCGCACCGGCGCGCCGGAGAGCCGGTCGCGGCCGCGTACCACGGCATGGTGACCGTCGGTCTTGATGTCCGCGCCGAGCCGGATCATCTCGTTGGCGAACATGAACCGGCCGTCGAAGATGTTCTCGGTGATCAGCGAGGCGCCGTCGCTGACCGAGGCGAGACCGATCGCCATCGGCAGCAGGTCGGTGGCGAACCCCGGGTACGGCAGGGTGACCACGTCCACCGCCCTCGGCCGCTCGTCCAGCCGTACCCGGAAGGCGTCGGCGCTGGTCTCGACCAGCGCGCCGGCCGAGACCAGCTTGTCCAGGGCGACCTCCAGGAAGGCCGGATCGGCCCCGGTGACCGTGACGTCCCCCCGGGTCATCGCCGCGCCGAAGGCCCACGTTCCGGCGACGATCCGGTCCCCCACCGTGGCGTGTCGCACCGGACGCAGCTCCGGCACCCCCTCGACGACGACCGTCGACGTCCCCTCGCCGGTGATCCGCGCGCCCATCCGGATCAACATCGCGCAGATGTCGACGATCTCCGGCTCCCGGGCGGCGTTCTCGATCACGGTCACGCCGTCGGCGAGCACCGCGGCCATGACCAGGTTCTCGGTCGCGCCGACACTGGGGAAGTCCAGCACGATCTCGGCCCCGCGCAACCCGCGCGGGGCGGCGGCGACGACGAAGCCGTGCTCGCCGGAGATCTCCGCGCCCATCCGGGTGAGCCCGGAGACGTGCATGTCCAACCCCCGGGAACCGATCGCGTCGCCGCCCGGATGCGCCACCCGGACGTACCCCCGGCGGGCCAACAGCGGTCCGAGCACGCAGATCGAGGCCCGCAGCCGGCGCACCAGGTCGTAGTCGGCGTCGGCGCCGGGCCGCTCCGGCACGTCGATGGTGACCGACCGGGAGCGGGCCACCCCGCCGCGCGCGGCCATCGGGTCGACCGGCTGGTCGGCGTCGAAACGGACGCCGCAGCCGAGCCGGCGCAGCACCTCACCCATGATCGCGATGTCGGTGATCCGGGGCACGTTGGTGATCACGTTCCGCCCGGGGGCGAGCAGCGCGGCGGCCATCAGCTTGAGCGCGGAGTTCTTCGCCCCCACCACGTGCACCGTGCCGGTCAGCCGCGCCGTGCCGCCGACCCGGATGACGTCGAGTTCCCCGGCCGGCTGGTCGGCGGCGTCCGGCCGGGACGGGGTCGTCTCGTCCGGCCGGGTGGGAAAAGTCAGGTCAGGTATCCGTAGGCTGTGCGTCATGGCCGTCCACCTCACGCGCATCTACACCAGGGCCGGCGACGCCGGCACGACCAGGTTGAGCAACAACGAGCAGGTGCCGAAGACCGATCCGCGGATCGCCGCGTACGCCGACGTCGACGAGTGCAACGCGGCGATCGGGGTGGCGCTGGCGCTGGGCCAGCTCGACGAGGGGCTGCGGGCCGTGCTGGCCGCGATCCAGAACGACCTCTTCGACGTCGGGGCCGATCTGGCCACCCCGGTCGAGCCGGAGCCGGAGTATCCGCCGCTGCGGGTGACCGAGGAGTACGTGCAGCGGCTGGAGGGCTGGTGCGACGAGTACAACGCGCGCCTGGGCAAGCTCGACTCCTTCATCCTCCCCGGCGGCACCGCCGGCGCGGCGTTGCTGCACGTGGCCCGGACCGTCGCCCGGCGCGCCGAGCGGGCGGCCTGGGCTCTGGTGAGCCACGACCCCGAACGAACCAGCACCCTCCCGGCAAAGTATCTCAACCGGCTCTCCGACCTGCTCTTCATCCTGTCAAGGACGGCAAATCCGGACGGAGATGTGCTATGGGTGCCGGGCGGTAGGCGCTGACCCAGGGCCGACGCCACGTCGGCGGGTGGATACCCGGCCTGGCCCCGGTCATCCGCCCCCGCGGCGGGTTCTTCCCGGGGCCGCCGGGCCACGGTCGGCGCGGCCGGCTCTTCCCCGGCCGCCGGGCCACGGAGTCGGCGCGCCCCGCGGCGGGCCGGGCCGGGTGGTGGTGACCGGTACGGCGCGCGGACCCGGGATCAGGCGGCGGGCCAGTCCTGGGTGGTGGCCAGACGCGGCGAAGCCGCCCCGGGCGGGGCGGCTTCGAGCCAGGAGAGGAACCCGGTGACCGTGGACCGCGCCATGGCGATCTCGATCGGCGTCTGCTCGCTGGTGCAGCTCAGGATCACCCAGTCGACCGGCATCGAGAAGCGTTCCTGACCCTCGGGGAGCCGCCGGCGACGGACCACCAGGGTCTGCCGGGTGAGCACCCGTTTGGGGCGGAGGGCGAAGCTGAACATCCGGAACCAGCGCAGCTCGTCACCGGAGAACCGGCCCAGGCCGGGCGACCAGCCACGGCCGTCGAGCAGGGTGGTGACCCGGACGTTGAGCCGGATCGTGCCACCGGTGCGGCTGACCAGCGCCCGCCGGAGGAAGAGGAAAAAAGCCGCCACGATCAGGACGGCGACCGTGATTCCGATCCCTTCCACGATCTCCATCGGCGGCTTGGCTCAGTGGCTCTGCGCGGCGGAGGCCGGGGTCGCGCTCTCGGCGAGCACGGTGACGCCCTCGGCGCTCACCGACAGGAAGCCACCGGCGACGTCGTAGGCGACCTGCTCGCCACCGGCCAGCTTGATCCGCACCTGGCCGGGCTCGGCGAGCTGGCCGAGCAGCGGCGCGTGCCCCGGCAGCACACCCAGCTCGCCCTCGGTCGTGCGGGCGACGACCATCTCGGCCTCGCCGGACCAGACCTTCTCCTCGACGGCTACGAGCTCGACGTGAAGCTGCTGTGCCACGCTGTCTCCTTGCTGCGGCGGCGGGATGCCGAAAGTCTAGTCGCGGCCCTCACGACTCCCTAACGCGGGTACGGAGAGCTGCGACACGCCCTACTTGGTGGTGTTCCGGAAGTCGGGGTGTTCGAGCATGAAGGCGTCGACCGTCCCGTTGCGCAGCGAGGCGAAGAAGTCGTCCGCCTCGGGCAGGAACCGCTCCCCCCGGTACCCCGAGCCGGTGCCGATGCCCTCGGCCGGCAGTTTGACCAACGTGATCGAATCCGGCCGGATGCCCTTCAGGGCGAACGCGAAGTCGGAGATGCTGTTGCCCCGGCCGCTGAAGACCAGCGACTGCCCGGCGGCCCGCAGCACCCGGTCGAGCTTGATCGGGTTGGTCACCACGTCGGCGCTGAACGCCTGGTTCACCATCGCCTTGACGAACTGCTGCTGGTGCCGCTGGCGGCCGTAGTCGCCGTCCGGGACGCCGTTCTTGGGGTACCGCTGCCGGACGTAGTCCAGCGCCTGCCAGCCCTCCAGCCGGTGGGTGCCCTTCGGGTAGACGGCCTGCGGACCGAGGTAGCCGCCGCCGCCGGGGCGCAGCTCGCGGTGGGTGCCGTCCGGCTTGCGATGCTCGGACTTGACTTCCCGCTCGACGTACATCTCGACGCCGCCCATCGCGTCGACGATCTTCAGGAAGCCGCTGAAGTTGATGATCGCCCCGGCGTCGAAGCGTGCGATGCCGGTCTCCTTCTGGAGGGTCTTGGCCAGCAGCTCGAAGCCGGTGTTCTGGTCCGGGTTGCGCCCCGGCACCCGGCTGCCGTACGACATCGCGGCGTTGAGCCTGTCGGGGCCGCCGTCGTAGCCGGACTTCGGGAAGGCGGGGATCTCCACCCGCAGGTCACGGGGCATCGAGAAGAGGTACGCCCGGTCCAGCTCGGCCGGCAGGTGCATGATCATGATCGAGTCGGCGAGCGGGGCGTCGGTCGGCTTGCGGGGGTCCACCCCGACCAGCAGGATGTTCAGCGGACCCTTGATGTCGTTGCGTCGCTCCTGCGCGCCGGCCGCCTTGTCGCCGAAGAGGTCGCCCCGGCCCACCGCCCCCTCGTAGCGGGACAGCAGCGCCTCGTAGCCCACCAGCACCGCCCCGCTGAGCATGAGCAGCACCGTGCCGAACACGGTGCAGATCCGCGCCCACCTGGGCACCCCGGTCCACACCGACCGGCGAACGCCCCGTTTACCCCTGCGAGCCATGAGCATCTCCATTCATCACGCCCATGGGGGAGACGGGCGCGAGCCACCGGAACACTGCAGACGTGAGGCTCAATGTGTGAATGCCGCGATAGACGGTACCTCGCCGCGTGGGCAACTGTCGCATCGAGCGACGTGGGGCTGTCAACTCGACACGCCGTGTGACCAAATGCTCTACGGAAAAGGACCCGGGACCGTCGAAACGGATCGGAAAACCGCGACACCGGGCCGTGACTTGCAGAAAAGGCGCCGGCCCGGTCCGGAAAAAACGAACCGAGGCCGTCCCGGGGTGAACCGGGACGGCCTCGGACAAAGCTGACCGGACGGTCAGGGCTGACCCGGAGGTCAGTCCTCCTTCATCAGCTCCGCGGCCTTGCGCTCCAGGTCCTCGAGACCGCCGCACATGAAGAAGGCCTGCTCGGGGAAGTGGTCGTACTCACCCTCGCTGATCTTCCTGAACGCCTCGATGGTCTCCTTGATCGGGACCGTCGAACCCGGCACGCCGGTGAACTGCTCGGCGGCGTAGGTGTTCTGCGACAGGAACCGCTCGATCCGCCGGGCCCGGCCCACGGTGAGCTTGTCCTCCTCGGACAGCTCCTCGATACCGAGAATGGCGATGATGTCCTGGAGATCCTTGTACTTCTGGAGGATTCGCTTGACCTCGGTGGCCACCGCGAAGTGCTCGGCGCCCACGAACTCGGGGGCAAGGATCCGGGACGAGGACGCCAGCGGGTCCACCGCCGGGTAGATGCCCTTGTCGGAGATCGACCGCTCCAGGTTGGTGGTCGCGTCCAGGTGGGCGAACGTGGTGGCCGGGGCGGGGTCGGTGTAGTCGTCCGCCGGCACGTAGATCGCCTGCAACGAGGTGATGGCCTGGCCCCGGACGGAGGTGATCCGCTCCTGGAGCTCGCCCATCTCGTCGGCCAGGGTCGGCTGGTAACCCACCGCGCTCGGCATCCGGCCGAGCAGGGTGGAGACCTCGGAGCCGGCCTGGGTGAAGCGGAAGATGTTGTCGATGAAGAGCAGCACCTCCTGCTTCTTCACGTCCCGGAAGTACTCCGCCATGGTCAGCGCGGACAACGCGACCCGCAGCCGGGTGCCCGGCGGCTCGTCCATCTGGCCGTAGACCAGCGCGGTCTTGTCGATGACGCCGGACTCGGTCATCTCGGCGATGAGGTCGTTGCCCTCACGGGTGCGCTCACCCACGCCGGCGAAGACCGAGGTGCCGCCGAAGTTCCGGGCCACCCGGGTGATCATCTCCTGGATGAGCACCGTCTTGCCCACGCCCGCGCCGCCGAACAGGCCGATCTTGCCGCCCTTGACGTACGGGGCGAGCAGGTCGATGACCTTGATGCCGGTCTCCAGCATCTCGGTCTTCGGCTCCAGGTCCGCGAAGGCCGGGGCCTTGCGGTGGATGCCCCAGTGGTCGTCCGGGTCGAGCGTCTCGCCCTCGGTGAGGTTGAGGCACTCGCCGATGGCGTTGAACACGTGACCCTTGACCGTGTCGCCCACCGGCACCTTGATCGGCGAGCCGCTGTCGCGCACCTCGGCGCCCCGGACCAGGCCGTCGGTCGGCTGCATCGAGATGGCGCGGATCAGGTTGTCACCCAGGTGCTGGGCGACCTCCAGGGTCAGCGTCTTCTCGCCGCCGGACAGGTTGACGTTCACGTTCAGGGCGTTGAACAGCGCCGGCATCGCGTCACGCGGGAACTCGGCGTCGACGACCGGGCCGATGACCCGGACCACGCGACCGGTGGCCGTCTTGGTCTCCACTGCGGATACAGTCATCACACTTCACTTCCCGACGCGGCCAGCGCGTTCGCGCCGCCGACGATCTCGCTGATCTCCTGGGTGATCCCGGCCTGGCGGGCCGAGTTCATCTCACGCGTGTACTTCTCGATCATCTCTTCGGCGTTGTCGGTGGCGCTCTTCATCGCCCGCCGCCGGGCCGCCGACTCGCTCGCCGCCGACTCCAGCAACGCCGCGTAGATCCGCGTGTTGATGTACCTCGGCAGCAGCGCGTCGAGCAGCGCCTCCGCCTCCGGCTCGAACTCGTACGCCGGCAGCAGACCCTCGGAACGCGGCCGGTCCTCGACCTGCATCGGGCCGATGACCCTGGCCACCGGGATCTGGGTCATCAGGGACTTGAACTCGGTGTAGACGATGTGCAGCTCGTCGATGCCGAGCACCCCGTCCGCCCCGGCCCCGCCGTCGGCGTCGTCCGCGCCGGCCGTGAACGCCGTGATCAGCGTCTGGCCGACCTCCCGCGCCGAGGCGAAGTCCGGCTGCTCCGAGAAGCCCGTCCAGCTCGCCTCGATCGGCCGGCTGCGGAACCGGTAGAAACCGACGCCCTTACGGCCGATGACGTAGAGCACCGGCTCCTTGCCCTCGTCCCGCAGCCGGGTGATCAGCGACTCCGCCGTCCGGATCGCGTTGGAGCTGTACCCACCGGCCAGGCCCCGGTCGGCGGTGACCAGCAGGACGCCGACCCGCCGCACCCGCTCGCGCGGGGTCAGCAGCGGGTGGTCGATCCGCGCGTTCGACGCCAGCGCGGTGAGCACGCCGGTGATGGCCTGGGCGTACGGCAGGGACGCCGCCACCCGGGCCTGGGCCTTGGCGATCCGGCTCGTCGCCACGAGCTCCATCGCCTTGGTGATCTTCTTCATCCCCTTCGCCGAACGGATCCGTTGACGAAGAACGCGTACCTGGGCCGCCATCTGCTCAGCCCTACTGCTTCTCGGCGTCGCCGCCGCGGTAGGCGGTGACCGTCTCGCGGTTCTCGTCACCCTCCAGGGCCGGCGCCGGGGTCTCGTTGATCCGGGGCTCGTCGGCCTTGCCGAGGAAGGTCTGCTTGAACTCGCCGATCGCCGAGTCGAGCGAGGAGATGATGTCGTCGCCCCACTTGCCGTCGCCGATCGACGCCAGCACGCCCTCGTGCCGGTGCCGGAGGTACTGGAGGAACTCCGACTCGAAGCGCCGGATCTCGCCGACCGGGACGTCGTCCAGCTTGCCCTCGGTGCCGGCCCAGACCGAGACGACCTGCTCCTGCACCGGGAACGGCGAGTAGTTCGGCTGCTTGAGCAGCTCGACCAGGCGGGCGCCGCGCTCCAACTGGGCCCGGGAGGCCCGGTCCAGGTCGGAGGCGAAGGCGGCGAACGCCTCCAGCTCGCGGTACTGGGCCAGGTTCAGCCGCAGCGATCCGGCGACCTTCTTCATCGGCTTGACCTGCGCGGCGCCACCCACCCGGGAGACCGAGGTGCCGACGTTGATCGCCGGCCGGACGCCCTGGTTGAACAGGTCGGTCTCCAGGAAGATCTGGCCGTCGGTGATCGAGATGACGTTGGTCGGGATGAAGGCCGAGATGTCGTTGGCCTTCGTCTCGATGATCGGCAGACCGGTCATCGAGCCGCCACCCAGCTCGTCGGAGAGCTTCGCGCAGCGCTCCAGCAGCCGCGAGTGCAGGTAGAAGACGTCACCCGGGTACGCCTCACGGCCCGGCGGGCGACGCAGCAGCAGCGACACGGCCCGGTACGCCTCGGCCTGCTTGCTCAGGTCGTCGAAGACGATCAGGACGTGCTTGCCGCCGTACATCCAGTGCTGCCCGATGGACGAGCCGGTGTACGGGGCGAGGTACTTGAAGCCGGCCGGGTCGGACGCCGGGGAGGCCACGATGGTGGTGTACTCCATCGCGCCCGCGTCCTCCAGGATGCCCTTGATCGAGGCGATCGTGGAGGCCTTCTGCCCGATGGCCACGTAGATGCAGCGGACCTGCTTCTTCGGGTCGCCGGAGCGCCAGTTGTCCCGCTGGTTGAGGATGGTGTCCAGCGCGACGGTGGTCTTGCCGGTCTTCCGGTCGCCGATGATGAGCTGCCGCTGGCCCCGGCCGACCGGGGTCATCGCGTCGACCGCCTTGATGCCGGTCTGCAGCGGCTCGTCGACGGACTGCCGGGACATCACGTTCGGGGCCTGGAGCTCCAGCTCCCGGTAGCCCTCGTTGGCGATGTCGCCGAGGCCGTCGATCGGCTGGCCGAGCGCGTTGACCACGCGGCCCAGGAAGGCGTCGCCGACCGGCACCGAGAGCACCCGGCCGGTGCGCTTGACCCGCTGCCCCTCCTCGAGCTTCGCGGAGTCACCGAGAACGACGACGCCGATCTCCCGGACGTCGAGGTTCAGCGCCACGCCGAGCGTGCCGTCCTCGAACTCCAGGAGCTCGTTGGTCATGGTCGAGGGCAGGCCCTCGACGTGGGCGATGCCGTCACCGGTGTCGGCGACGGTGCCGACCTCCTCGCGGGAGACGTCGGGCGAGTAGGAGGAGACGTAGCGCTCCAGGGCGCCGCGGATCTCCTCCGTCGAGATGGTCAGCTCGGCCATCCTCTGCTTCCTTAAGTATCAGGGGCCCGGGATACCTAGTACCGACCGGTCCGAATGGCGTCTGTCATTCAGGGGCGCGCAGCGGTGGAAGCGGGTCAGCGCTTCGCGAGCGCGTTTCGGGTCTCGTTGAGGCGGCGCAGCACGGTGCCGTCGTACAGGTCGGAACCGACCCGGACGCGCACGCCACCGAGGATCTCGGGGTCCACCGTCTGCTTGACGGAGACCTCCCGACCGTAGATCGCGGCGAGGCGGGCGGCCAGTCGGCCCTCCTCCTCGTCGGTCAACGGGGCCGCCACGGTCACGTACGCGACCTGCCGGTCCCGCCGGTCGGCGACCAGCTCCACCAGCCGGGTGAGCGCGCCCGCGAAGGAACGCCCACCGAACCCGCCCAACGCCACCTCTACGAGGCGGACGGTGACCGGGCGGGCCTTGCCGGCGAGCAGGTCCCGGGCCAGGATGGCCCGCTGCCCGGCCGGGGCCGTCGGGTCGGTCAACGCGGAGGACAGCGCCTGCTGCCCGGCGACGAGCTGCCCGAACCGGAACAGCTCGTCCTCGACCTCGCCCAGCTCACCGGCGGCGTCGGCGCTGGCCAGCAGCGCCTCCACGCCGAGCCGCTCGACGCCGTCGAGCAGCTCCGACGGCGCCGACCAACGGCCGGCGACCAGCCCGGCGAGCAGGTCGAGCGCGTCGGCGCCGAGCTTGCCGCGGAGCATGTCGCCCAGCAGCCCGGCCCGGTCCGCGCCGTCGCGGGCCGGATCGGACAGGGCCCGGCGCAGCCGGGGCTCCCGGCCCAGCAGACCGGCCACGGCGAGCAGGTCGTCGGCCGTGGCGGCCACGGCCTCCGGCTGCGCGCCGCGCGCGTACGTCGCCAGGCGCTCGTTCGCGGCCCGGTACGACTCCCGGCTGGCGGCCTGCATCAACGGGCTCCCGTGCTCTCGAGGTCGTTGAGGAACCGGTCGACGGTGCCCTTGCGGCGGGCCTCGTCGGCCAGCGACTCCCCGACGATCCGGCTGGCCAGGTCGACCGCGATGGCGCCGACCTCGGCACGCAGCTCACGGACGATGGTGGCCCGCTCGGCGGCGAGCTGCTCCTTGCCGGCCGCGATGATCCGGTCGGACTCCTCCCGCGCCTTGGCGAGGATGTCCTGGCGGATGCCCTCGGCGTCGGCGCGGGCGTCGTCGCGGATCTTCGCGGCGTCGGTACGCGCCTCGGCGAGCTGCGCGCGGTACTGCTCCAGGAGCTGGTTGGCCTCGGCCTGGGCGGCCTCGGCGCGCTTGATGCCACCCTCGATCGCGTCGACCCGGGCCTGGTACATCGTCTCCATACGGGGGAAGACGAACTTGCTCAGCACGAACAGGACCAGGCCGAACGCGACGAGACCGACGATGATCTCCGCCACGGGCGGGAGCAGGATGTTCCCGCCCTCTTCCGCTGCTAGGTACATGGACACTCCCCTTCGCCAGCGGCCGACCACCACGGGCCGGCCGGTTCAGCTAAGCGCTGGCTGGGTCTCAGCCGCCGAGGGCGAACGCGAGCACCAGACCGAGCAGGGCCAGCGCCTCGACCACGGCGAAGCCCATGAACATGTAGACCCGGGTCAGGCTGGCGCTCTCCGGCTGGCGGGCGGTCGCCTGGATGTAGGCGGCGAACACCAGACCCACACCGATGCCCGGGCCGAGCGCCGCGATGCCATAGCCGATGACGTTGACGTTGCCTGAGATCTCGGCCAGGAACATGGTTGGTTTCCTCCTGCGGGGAACGCGTGACCGTCACACGTTCGTGTAGGTGAACTTTTCAGTTGTGCGTACAGGGGGTTTTCAGTTGTGCGTACCAGGGGGGTCTGATCGGTCGCCCGGCGACGGCTCAGTGTTCGTCGGCCAGCGAGCTCTGCAGGTACGTGGCGGTGAGCAGGGTGAACACGTACGCCTGCAGGATCAGGATGCCCAGCTCGAAGAAGGTCATCAGGATCGCCATGGCCCAGCTCAGCAGCGCGACCGGCTTGAGGAAGACGGACTCCGCGTTGAGCAGCGCGACACCGCCGAGCGTGAACACCAGCAGGATCATGTGGCCGGCGAACATGTTGGCGAACAACCGGACCGCCAGGGTGACCGGGCGCAGCAGCAGGTTCGACACGAACTCGATCGGCACCAGGATCGGCTGGACCCACAGCGGCGCGCCGCTGACCCAGCAACTGGCCTTGATGTAGCCGAGGAACCCGTGCTTGCGGATGCCGACCCCGACGTAGAGCAGCCAACTGGAGAGGGCCAGCACGATCGGGAAGGCGATGTGCGAGTTCGGCGAGATCTGCGCGAACGGGACGATGCCCCAGAGGTTCGTCAGCAGGATGAACACGAACAGCGTCGCCAGGTAGGGCGCGAACCGGACGCCCTTGTGCCCGATGATGTCCCGGGCGACGTTGTCCCGGGCGAGGCCGTAGACCGACTCGGCCAGCCACTGCCGCTTGGTCGGCACCAACTGCGGGTTCCGGTAGCTGACCAGGAAGAACAGGATGATGACCGCGACCGCGACCCAGGCCAGGAGAGCGATCTTCGTGAAGGCCGGCTCCCAGGCCGTCCCCTCCAGCCCCGGGATCAGGCTGCGGTAGTTGAAGCTGTCAACGCCAGGGGGGAACTCGGCGGCCCGGATGTCCGCGGCGGCATAGGTCGGCAGCTCAATCAACTCGAACCCTCCGTCGGTCGGGCATGGTCAGGCGCCCAGCCTCTTTATGGTCAGGTAGACCCCCGCGGCCGTGCCGCCGATCAGCCCGATCAGCAACCCGACATCCGGAAGATCCAGCCAACGGTCGACGAGCCAGCCGGCCCCGCCCCAGACGGTCATGCCGCCGAGGAGGTAACCGAGCGCGGCCCAACCCGCATCAGCACCCGAAGGTGCGGAAGGCTTGTCGGATCGGTCGTCGGCCATGACGCAGCGAACGGTATCAGCCGCTGGAACGAGGCTGTGAGTCACCCCCCGCACAACCTTGTCGTGTGGGTCGGGGAAGCCTCGGCTGGCGGATAGGCTACGCCTATCCCGCGCCCGACGGAACTCCATCCCCGGCGTGGCGACGGCAACCCGACAGTCGGGCTCAACCACCCGTGGGCTCCGCCTCGGGGCGGTGGCGCCGGAACGTCCACCACACCTGGGCGGACACCCAGCAGACGGTCGCCACCACCACCGCGACGGCCATCGTCCGGCGACCGCCCCAGCCACTGTCGACCAGGCCGAGCAGCACCACGCCGAACACCAGGAACTTGGTGACGTAGGTGGCCAGCCCGACGCTCATCACCAGCTTCGGGTGCACCGAGTCCGCCCAGGCGAGCGCCAGGCTCGACAGCCCGTAGCTGACCGTGACCAGAGCCACGCCCGCCGCGCCGCCGGCCGCGCCGGCGCCACCGTCGACCAGCCACCCCACCAGCGTGGCGAGCACCAGCAGCGCCGCCGACGTCAGCAGCGGCAGGGCCAGGTGCCGCAGTCGCCGGCGGATCACCGGACGTCCGCCCCGGGGAGGAAGGCGCTGAGCTGGTCGGAATCCGGCCCCCGGAAGGTGGGCGTCACGTAGTCCACAGCGCCCGAGTCTATGGGGCCGCAGACTGGAGCCATGAGATGCCTGGTCACCGGGGCCACCGGCTACCTCGGCGGGCGGCTCGCGCCGCGCCTGCTCGCCCAGGGGCACACCGTACGCTGCCTGGTCCGCGCCGCCGGTCGGCTCCGTGACGTGCCGTGGGCGGCGCGTGCCGAGGTGGTCGAGGGCGACCTGCGCCGGCCGGAGACGCTGCCGGCCGCGTTCGCCGACGTCGAGGTGGCGTACTACCTGGTGCACTCGCTCGGCCAGGCCGACTTCGAGGCCGCCGACCGGGAGGCGGCCGGCAACTTCGCCACGGCGGCCCGCGCGGCCGGCGTACGCCGGATCGTCTACCTGGGCGGGCCGGAGCCGGCGGCGGACGACCACCCCTCGCCGCACCTGCGCTCCCGCGCCGAGGTGGGGCGGATCCTGCTGGCCAGCGGGGTGCCGACCGTGGTGCTGCGGGCGGCGGTGATCATCGGGTCCGGGTCGGCCTCGTTCGAGATGCTGCGCCACCTCACCGAGCGGCTGCCCGTCATGGTCACCCCGCGCTGGGTCCGCAACCGGATCCAGCCGATCGCGGTCCGCGACGTGCTGCGCTACCTGATCGGCTGCGCCACGCTGCCGCCGGAGGTGAGCCGGGCCTTCGACGTCGGCGGACCGGACGTGCTCACCTTCGGGGACACGATGCAGCGGTACGCGGCGGTGGCCGGGCTGCGCCGCCGGCTCATCCTGCCGGTCCGGCCGTTGACCCCGTCGCTGTCGTCGCACTGGGTCGGCGTGGTCACCCCGGTGCCGAACCGGATCGCCCGGCCGCTGGTGGAGAGCCTGGTCCACGAGGCGGTCGCGCACGAGCACGACATCGCCCGGCACGTGCCCGACCCGCCCGGCGGCCTGACCGGCTTCGACGAGGCCGTCCGGCTGGCCCTGACCAGGGTCCGCGACGCCGAGGTGGAGACCCGCTGGTCCACCGCGAGCGGACCGGACGCGCCCGCCGAGCCGCTGCCGAGCGACCCGGCGTGGTCCGGCGGCTCCACCTACACCGACCGGCGGGAACGCCGGGTCGACGCGCCGCCGGAGGCGCTGTGGCGGGTGATCGAGGGCATCGGCGGCGAACACGGCTGGTACTCGTTCCCGCTGGCCTGGTCGGTGCGGGGCGCGCTGGACCGGCTGGTCGGCGGGGTGGGGCTGCGCCGCGGCCGACGGCACCCCGAACGGCTGTACGTGGGCGAGGCGCTGGACTTCTGGCGGGTCGAGGAGATCGTCCCCGGGTCGCTGCTGCGGCTGCGGGCCGAGATGCGGCTGCCCGGCCGGGCCTGGCTGGAGCTGCGCGCCGACCAGACCGACGACGGCGTCAGCCGGTACGTCCAACGCGCCGTCTTCCTGCCGCGTGGCCTGGCCGGACACGCCTACTGGGCGGCGGTCGCCCCGTTCCACGCGCTGGTGTTCGGCGGGATGGCCCGCAACATCGCCCGCGCCGCCGAGCAGGCCGCCCGCGCGGCCGGGCCGACGCCCGGTCACCCGACTACTCCCCGAGGTGCGGCAGGCTGAGCTGGTACGCGATCCGCTGGCTGGGCGGGACGAAGTCCCGGACCGGCTCGCCGCGCAGCGCGACCGCCATGATCCCGCCGACCGCGTCGACCATGCTGGGCTGCGCGTACGGCCCGACCGGGTCACGGACCGGGTCCTCCGGGTTGGCGGCCATCGAGACCACCGCCACCTGCGGGGTGAACGCCACCACGGTCTCCGTGGCGAACTTCTCGGAGCTGCCGGTCTTGCCCGCCACCGGCCGACCCAGCAGGTCCCGCAGGCCGGGCGCGGTGCCGCCGTCGCAGCGCCCGTACGTCGACTGGTCACCGACCGGGCAGCGGGCCGCGTCGGTCGCCGCGCGGGCCACGTCCGGGTCGAGCACCCGCCGGCAGTCCGGTCGGCCGGCGTCGACCGGACGACCGGCCCGGTCGACGATCAGCGCGACCGGCAGCGGGGCGCACCGGACCCCCTCGGCGGCCACCGTCGCGTACGCGGTGGCCAGGTCGAGCGGGGTGGTGGCGGCCACGCCCAGGGTGAACGGCCCCCACTCCCGGGCGCCGTAGCGGGCCAGCCGGGCGTCGCTCTCGGCGCGGAGCACGATGCCGAGCCGCTCGGCCATCTCCACCGCCCGGTCCGCGCCGACCCGCTCGGTCAGCCAGGCGAAGTAGGTGTTCACCGACCGCCCGAACGCCGTCCACATGCTGCGCTGGCCGTCCATCCACGGCGGGTTCGCGTTCCCCGGGCACCAGTAACCGCCGCAGCTCACCGCCGGGTCGTCGATCCGCCACCGGGTGAGCAGGCGCGACGGCGCGTCGAAGCGGGTGTCCAGCGGCAGCCCGGCCTCCAGGGCGGCCAGCAGGGTGAACAGCTTGAAGGTCGAGCCGGCCTGGTACCCGACGATGTCACCACCGCCGGCCACCAGCGGATTCACCGTGTTCGGCCGGTTGAGCCAGCCGTCCGGGTTGGCGTCGAGGCTGTAGTTCCGGTTGACCGCCATCGCCAGGATCCGGCCGGTGCCCGGTTGCACCACGGCGGTGGGCATGGCGTGCCGGCTGTCCGTCGGGTAGACCCGCCGTACCTGCTCGTGGGCGGCCTGCTGCACGTCCGGGTCCAGCGAGCTGACGATCCGGAAGCCGCCCCGGCGCAGCGTGCGCTGCCGCTCGTCGGTCGAGCCGCCGAACGCCGGCTGCCGGTTCCACCAGGTGAGGAAGTAGTCGCAGAAGAAACCCCAGTCGGCGTGCTCGGCCGGCACCGCCGCGCAGTTGTCCGGGGCCACGCTGGGCCGCAACGCGAGCTGCTCGGCGCCGGCCGCCTGGGCCGCTGCGGCCGGCACCATGCCGGTGGCCACCATCCGGTCCAGCACGTACGCCCGGCGGCGCAGCGCCGAGTCGGCGTCGCCGTTGATCGGGTCGTCGGTGTGCGGTGACCGGACCAGCCCGGCCAGCAGGGCCGCCTCGGCGAGCGTCAGGTCGGCCGGGGACTTGGAGAAGTACCGCCGGCTGGCCGCCGCCACGCCGTACGCCCCCGCGCCGAAGTAGACGATGTTCAGGTACCGGCCGAGGATCTCGTCCTTGCTCAGCTCCCGCTCGATCGCCAGGGCGTACCGGGCCTCCTGGATCTTCCGGGCGGCGCTGATCTCGGCGGCCGCCCGCCGGGACTCGTCGCTGAGCGTCGGATCGCTGCTGAGCACGTTCCGGACGTACTGCATGGTCAGCGTGGAGGCGCCCTGCCGGGCCCCGCCGCCGCCCCGGTTGGCGGCGAACGCCCGCAGCACGCCCCGCAGGTCCACCCCGCGGTGCTGGTGGAAGCGGGCGTCCTCGGCGGCCACGACGGCCTGGCGCATCACCGGGGCCACCTCGGCCAGCGGCACGTCCACCCGGTTCTCCAGGTAGAACGAGGTGATCAGGGTGACGCCGTCGGCGGCGTACAGGTCGGACCGCTGCGCGGTCGGTGGGGTGCGCAGGCTGTTCGGCAGCTCCGCGTACGGGGTGGCGAGCGCGCCGAAGCCGAACCCGAGCACCAGGGCCAGCGGCAGGGCCGCGCCGGCCAGGACCAGCCCGGCCAGCGTGCCGGCGAGCAGCACGGTGAACAGCTTGTGCAGACGGGCCTGGATCATCAGCTCTCCCCCGCAGGAGCCTGGTCAGGACCCGTTCAGCATGCCGCCGAACCTCCCACCGACTCGCCTTTTTCCGCAAACCCGCAGAAAACTCGCGGAGTGGGAGTAATAGGGAAACTCAGGGCAGCAGTACGGCGGCCAGCGGCTGCACCGTCTCCTCGATCTCGTCGGCGACCCGGCTGAAACACTGGTCACCACGGCCCCACGGGTCGTCCAGATCGTCACCGGGCAGCGCGTGCGCGCCCTCCCGCGCCGCGTCGGCGGCGGCGACCAGGGCCACCCCACGGGCGTACAGCTCCGTCGGGGACACCCCGGCCGACGGCAGCGCGGCGGCCTCCACCACGCCGAGCAGCCGACCGAACTCGCCCAGCACGAAGGTGCGGCCGGCCGCGTCCGGGCGCAGCGCCAGCACGTACTCGTGCTGGTCGGCGGTGGCGGTGAGCACCAGGTCGGCGGCGTCGATGTGCTCCGAGCGCAGCTTGCGGGCGGCGAACCCGACGACGTCACCGCCCCGGGCGGTGATCTGCCGGGCGGCCGGCGGGTTCATCTCGTCACCGGCGTGCCAGCCACCGGTGCCGGCGCTGTTGCTGTGCAGCAGCTCGTCGGCGGTGGCCGGATCGGCCCCGGCCCGGGCCAACCGCTCCCGGACCGCCAGCGTCAGCAGCCGCTCGGCCATCGGGGAACGGCAGATGTTGCCCATGCAGACGTGCAGGACGGTGAACGGCGGCACCTACCCCACCCGGCTCTCGATGTCCGGCGCCACCTCACGCAGGGCCGCCAGGCCGATCGCGCCCTCCCGCAGCAGCCGGGGCGTCTCACCGGTCAGGTCGACGATCGTGCTCGGCACCGGGTCCGGGCAGGGACCGGCCTCCAGGTACGCGCGAACCGCGTACCCGAGCTGGTCGCGGGCCTCCTCGGCGGTGACCGCCGCCGGCTGCCCGACCTTGTTCGCCGACGAGACCGCCATCGGGCCGGTTTCCCGCAACACCTCCAGCGCGACCGGATGCAACGGCATCCGCACCGCCACCACCCCGCCGGCGTCCCCCAGATCCCACTGGAGGCTGGGCGAGTGCTCCACGATGATGGTCAACGCGCCCGGCCAGAACGCCTCGACCAGGTCCCGGGCGGCCCGGGGCAGGGTGAAGACCAGACCGTCCAGGGTGTGCCGGGAGCCGATCAGCACCGGGGGCGCCTGGCGACCCTGGCCCTTGGCGTCCGCCAACGCCTTCACCGCGAACGGGGTGAAGGCGTCCGCGCCGATCCCGTACACCGTGTCGGTCGGCAGGACGACCAGCTCGCCGTTCTTGACGGCCTCGATGGCCGCGGCGATGCCGCGGTCCCGATCGGCCAGCGACCGGCAGTCGTAGAGCATCACGAGGAGTCAGTCTGCCACGCCGCGGTCCGCCGGTGGATCGCGGCGCGGGTCAGCCGGGTGGCATGCGGCGGCGGGCGGTGGCGAAACGCGGACGCCCGGTCAGGTCGGGACGGTCGGCGACGGAGTCGAAGCGGCCGTCGGCGGCGAGCAGCTCCGGCACCACTAGGCCGTGCGTGTCGTCGTGCTCGATCGCCAGCGCCCCGCCGGGCCGCAGCAGTCGGGCCGCCTGCCCGATCACCGGACGGACCACGTCCAGGCCGTCCGCGCCGCCGAAGACCGCCTCGGCGGGGTCGTGCCCGGCCACCTCCGCCGGCACCTCGGTGCCGCGCGGCACGTACGGCGGGTTGCAGAGCAGGACGTCCACCCGCCCGGCCAGGTCGTCGAGGAGCGCCGGGTCGGTGACGTCCGCGTCGACCACCCGGATCGGCCGGTCCCCGGCGGCGGCCCGCTCGGTCGCGTTGCGCCGCAGCCAGGTCAGCGCCGCCGGGGACCGCTCCACCGCCACCACCACGGCGGTCGGCGCCTCCTGGGCCACCGCCAGCGCGATCGCCCCGGAACCGCTGCACAGGTCCACCACCAGCGGCCGGGCGACCTGCCGGGCCTGCCCGAGCCCCCACTCGACGACGAGCTCGGTCTCCGGCCGGGGCACGAAGACCCCGGGGCCGACCGTGAGGTCCAGACGCCGGAAACCGGCCCGTCCGGTCAGGTGCTGGAGCGGCTCCCGGCCCGCCCGCCGGGCCACCAGCTCGTCCAGCCGGGCGAGCTGCTCGGCGGTGAACCCGTCGACCAGCAGCAGCCGCCCCCGGGACACCCCCAGCACGTGGGCGGCGAGCAGCTCCGCCTCGGGCCGGGCCGTCTCGATGCCCGCCGCGGCGAGAAGTCGGGTCGTCCGGACGAGGGCAGGCGGTACGGGGTGTCGGTTGTTCGTCCCTTCGGACGGCTGTCGCGGCGTGGAGGTCACGACATAATCATGAAGCGTCGCGCACGGCACCCCGAACGCGCGCGTCCGTTCCGGTGTGCCCGCGACGGTGGACCCCGGTCGGGCGCGTGACCGGCCGGTGTGTCTTCCCCGGCGACCATGGTGCGGCGCCGGCGTCCGGCGCGGACGGGAGGCTGCGGGTGGGTTGGCTCGACCGGGTCACCGACCAGGTTGGCGCTCTCACGCAGGCGCGTGACCTGATGGAGGCGAGCCGGTCCGCCGAGGCGTGCGTCCTCCTGGAGCAGGTCATCGCCACGACCGACGACCCGTACGCCCGGGCCGACGCCCGGGTCCAACGGCTGTCCGCGCTGATCAACCTCGGTCGGACTGCCGAGTTCACCCGGGCCATCGAGGAGGCGTCCACCGCGGTCCGGGATCTCGCCGAGCCGTACCTGCACGGGCACCTCAACGCGCTGGCCGCGCTGGCCGCACACCACCAGGGCGCGCTCGACAGGTGCGTGACGCACCTGGTCCGGGCCGCCCGGATGCTCGACCGGGTGGAGGACCCGGACCGGGAGGCCGCGTGGGGTTGGCACGACCTGGCGATGGCGTACTCCTACCTCAGCTTCCACGGGTACGCCCTCACCGCCATCGAGAAGGCCCGCCAGATGGGCCTGGCCGCGGGCATCCCGGAGGAGATCTTCGCCGCGCCCGGCATCCGGCTGCGCAGCGCGGTGGCGCTCGACCACCACGGCGACAGCGACGGCTGCCTCCGGGTGCTCCGGGACATCGCCGCCGACCTGGACCGGTTCCGGCGGACCGGCCGGGCGGGGCGGCTACGCCCGAGCAGTCTGGCCGCGTACGGCTACGCCGCCGCCCGCCGGGCCAGTCTCGGTGACCGGCTGACCGGCGACGCCGAGGACGAACCGGTCCGGCTGCTCGGCTTCGGCGGGGACAGCGCCCGGCCGCGTGACTTCCGGCAGCTCGGTCACGTCTGCCTGGCCATCTCCCGGGGCCGGCCGATCGAGGCGCTCACCCGGCTGGACGCCGTCTCGGTCTCCACCGAGACTCTCGGCGCCGCCGAACCGGCCCGGTTGCGCAGCATCGCGCTGACCCACGCCGGGGAGCACGCCGAGGCCCACCGGGCGGACCGGTTGGCGTTCCGGCTGGCCGCACAGCGCATGGACCGGCTACGCGACGTCTACATCGACGGCGTCGCGGCCCGCATCGACCACGAGCAGATGCGCCGGGAGGCGGCCCGCTTCGAGGGTGAGGCGCTCACCGACCCGCTGACCGGGCTGCCCAACCGGCGGCGGCTGGAGCGGCACGTCGCCGGCATGGTCAACCGGGGCGAACGCGTGGTCCTCGGGGTCTGCGACCTCGACGGTTTCAAGGCGGTCAACACCCGGCACGGGCACCACTCGGGCGACCTGGTGCTGCAACGGGTGGCCGGGGTGATCAACCGGGTGATGCGGCGCGGCGACTTCGTGGCCCGCTACGGCGGGGACGAGTTCGTGGTGGTGCTCTCCGGCACCGGGCTGGAGGAAGCCGACGAGGTGTCCCGCCGGATCGACGCGGCGATCCGGACCGAGGACTGGGAGTCCCTGGTGCCCGGCACCCCGGTCCGGGTCACCATCGGGTTCGCCGAGGTCAGCTCGCCCGGCCCGCTGGCCCGCGACGCCATCCGGGCCGCCTTCGACGCGGCGGACCGGCAACTGCTCCGGGCCAAGTCGAGCCCTCGCGCCCACTGAGCGGCCGACGGGGGCCGGCCGACGGGGGCCGGCTGACGGGGGCCGGCTGACGGGGGCCGGCTGACGGGGGCCGGCTGACGGGAGGCCACCGACCAGCGCCACCGACCAGCGCCACCGACCGGAGCCGGCCGGCAGCCGAGGAGAAAAACACGTTCGGTAGCCCACCGCCCAGGCAGCTAGCTTTCACGCTCTGTGACATCCGGCCCACCAAAGGCCAAGCCTCCCTGACGCTTTGCTCTGCACCCATATCCGCGACACCAGATCTGACCAGGGAGTGATGTTCGCAGGTCGGCTCCGACTCCCGGCGAGCAGCGGCCACTGATGGTGACTGGCGCGTACCTGGGTGCAGAGCAAAGTCTGCGGTTGGGTGTCAGCGACCGGGCATAGCATTACTCACAGTAATGACACGCGGGCACCTGCGGCGGCGGGCTAGCGGGGCGAGCAGGACCGGGCTCACCGGCGCGACGCCCATCCGGCACGGCCTGGCCCACGTCCAGCACGGCCACGCGTAGCACGGTCGGGCGCCTCGTGGGCGACGGGATCGTCGGGGAGGAGCAGCGGCGGGTCAGCGGCGGGCGAGTTCGGTGTCGCCGGCCAGCCGGGCGGCCCGGTCGGCTTCGGCGAGGGCGTCCAGGACGCCGTCCAGCTCGCCGGCGAGGGCCAGATCCAGGTTGTACGCGGTGTAGCCGATCCGGTGGTCGGTGATCCGGTTCTGCGGGAAGTTGTAGGTACGGATCCGTTCCGACCGGTCGACGGTGCGTACCTGCGCCTTGCGGGCGTCGGAGGCGGCGGCGTCGGCCTGCTCCTGGGCGGCGGCGAGCAACCGGGCCCGCAGGATCCGCATCGCCTGCTCCCGGTTCTGGAGCTGGGACTTCTCGTTCTGGCAGGAGACCACGATGCCGGTCGGCACGTGGGTGATCCGCACCGCCGAGTCGGTGGTGTTCACCGACTGCCCACCCGGGCCGGACGACCGGAAGACGTCGATGCGCAGCTCGTTCGGGTCGATCGTCACGTCGACGTCCTCGGCCTCGGGCAGCACCAGGACGCCCGCCGCGCTGGTGTGGATCCGCCCCTGCGACTCGGTGACCGGGACCCGCTGCACCCGGTGCACGCCGCCCTCCCACTTGAGCCGCGACCACACCCCGTTGCCCCCCTCGGGCACGCCCTTCGTCTTGATCGCCAGCGAGACGTCCTTGACCCCGCCCAGGTCGGAGTCCTGCGCGTCGAGCACCTCGGTGAGCCAGCCGTGCCGCTCCGCGTACCGGGTGTACATCCGCAGCAGGTCAGCGGCGAACAGCGCGGACTCCTCGCCACCCTCGCCGGCCTTGATCTCGACGATCACGTCCTTGGCGTCGTGCGGGTCACGCGGGATCAGCAGCTCGGCGAGGCGTTCCTCCAGCGCCGGCAGGGTCGCCGCGATCGACTCCACCTCGACGCCGAAGGACGGGTCCTCGGCGGCCAGCTCCCGGGCCGCGGCCAGGTCGGCACGCGCCTGCTCCAGCTCGCCGGCCGCCTTGTGCAGCGGCGCCAGCTCGGCGTAACGCCGCCCGACCCGACGGGCCGTGCCCTGGTCGGCGTGGATGGCCGGGTCGGCGAGCCGCTTCTCCAACTCGGCGTACTCGTCGAGGAGGGCGGCGAGGCGCTCGCTGCTCATGCTCGTACTCCCTGCGGTCGGCGCGAATCGGGCAGATACGGACGACGCCCGCGCCCGGCGGGAAACCGGACGCGGGCGTCGGACCTGTGGCTACTTGGCCTTCTTCGCCTGAACCTTGGCGTACTTCTGCTGGAACTTCGCGACCCGACCAGCGGTGTCGAGCACCCGCTGCTTGCCCGTGTAGAACGGGTGGCAGGCGCTGCACGTCTCGACGTGGATCGAGCCGCCCTTGGCGGTGCTGCGGGTCGTGAAGGAGTTGCCGCAGGAGCAGGTGACCTCGGTGCTCACGTACTCCGGGTGGATGTTGGGCTTCATGTCGCCTCGGTCCTCTCGTGGGTGGTCGCCGGGTCGCCGCCCGCGCCTGTGCCGTACGCGGGAAAAACGGCGTGAACCGGAACCGGTGGCCGATTGACCAGTGTGCCATGGGCTCGCGCCGACCCGTGAACCGGGCCGCACAGCTCCCCCAACGTGCTCCCGACCAGCCGCATTCCCGCCCCGACCGGGCCCATTACCGTGACCGGGGTGACCCGTCTCATCGCCACCCGGGGTTTGCCCGCCTCCGGCAAGACCACCTTCGCGCGCGCCCTGCAACCGTCCGTCGTCCGGGTCAACCGGGACGACCTGCGGCGGATGCTGCACGGCGAGCGGCTCTTCACCGAATGGGCCGAAGCGCAGGTGACCACCGCCCAGCGGGCACAGGTCGAGGCGCTGCTGCGGGCCCGGGTGGACGTCTGCGTCGACGACACCAACCTGCGGGCCCGCGCCCTGCGCGAGTGGGCCCGACTGGCCGCCCGGCACGGGGCGACCTTCGAGGTGCACGACTTCACCGACGTACCGCTGGCCGAGTGCCTGCGACGGGACGCCGCGCGGTCGGCCGACGACCGGGTCGGCGCGGAGGTCATCCAACGGCTGCACGACCGGTTCCTGGCCGACCGACCGCTGCCGCTGCCGGTCCCCGGCCCGCCGCCCGGCCGGCCGGCCCGGGTCCGCCCGTCGGCCCCGGCCCTGACGGAGATCGTCCTGGTCGACCTCGACGGCACCGTGGCGCTCGCCGTCTCCCGCAGCCCGTACGACATGACCCGGGTCGGCGAGGACGCCCCCAACGAGGCGGTGATCGCGGCGGTCTGGGCCATGTACCGGGCCGGGTACGGGGTGGTGTTCTGCTCCGGCCGGGACGCCTCGGCCCGCGCCGCCACCGTGGCCTGGCTGGACCGGCACGTCGACGTGCCCTACCTGGCGCTGCACATGCGGGCGGTCGGCGACAACCGTCGGGACTCGGTCGTCAAACGCGAGATCTACGACCGTGAGCTGCGGGACCGGTACCGGATCGTCGGCGTCTTCGACGACCGCCGGCAGGTGGTGACGATGTGGCGGGAGCTCGGGCTGACCGTCTTCCAGGTCGCCGAGGGCGACTTCTGACGGCGCTTCCCACCACGACGCGGCCTGCCGGGCCGACACGACGGAAGGGTCGACACGACGAGAGGGCCCGGCCGTGACCGGCCGGGCCCTCTCGTGTCGTCCGTCCGACGGCTACTCGCCCGGCGTCGACTTGGCGATCTGCATCAGGAACTCGATGTTGGTCCGGGACTGCTTGAGCCGGTCCAACAGGAGATCCAGCGCCGCCTGCGAGTCCAGCGAGTGCAGGACCTTGCGGAGCTTGTGCGTGATGGCCAACTCCTCCGGCGCGAGCAGGATCTCCTCCTTACGGGTGCCGGAGGTGTGGATGTCGATGGCCGGGAAGACCCGCTTGTCGGCGATCTTCCGGTCCAGCTTCAGCTCGGCGTTGCCGGTGCCCTTGAACTCCTCGAAGATCACCGTGTCCATCACCGAACCGGTCTCCACCAGGGCGGTGGCGAGGATGGTCAGCGAGCCGCCGTTCTCGATGTTCCGCGCCGCGCCGAGGAAACGCTTCGGCGGGTACAGCGCGGTCGAGTCGATACCACCGGACATGATCCGGCCGCTGGCCGGCGCCGCCAGGTTGTACGACCGGCCGAGCCGGGTCACCGAGTCGAGCAGCACGACCACGTCGTGCCCCAGCTCGACCAGGCGCTTGGCCCGCTCGATCGCCAGCTCGGCGACGGTGGTGTGGTCCTGCGGCGGACGGTCGAACGTGGCCGCGACGACCTCGCCCTTGACCGAGCGCTGCATGTCGGTGACCTCTTCGGGCCGCTCGTCGATCAACACCACCATCAGGTGGCACTCCGGGTTGTTGTGGGTGATCGCGTTGGCGATCGCCTGCAACACCATGGTCTTACCGGCCTTGGGCGGCGACATGATCAGCGCCCGCTGGCCCTTGCCGATCGGCGTGACCAGGTCGATGACCCGGGTGGTGAGGATGTGCGGCTCGGTCTCCAGCCGCAGCCGCTCCTGCGGGTAGAGCGGGGTCAGCTTGTAGAACTCCGGACGACGGCGGGCCTCCTCCGGCTCCATGCCGTTGACCGAGTCCAGCCGGACCAGCGGGTTGTACTTGTCCCGCCGCTGCTCGCCGTCGCGGGCCGCCCGCACCGCCCCGGTGATCGCGTCGCCGCGCCGCAGGCCGTACTTCTTCACCTGCGACATGGAGACGTACACGTCGTTCGGGCCGGCCAGGTAGCCGGTGGTCCGGACGAACGCGTAGTTGTCCAGGACGTCGATGATGCCGGCCACCGGGACGAGCACGTCGTCCTCGCTGACCTGGGGCTCGCGCCCGCCGCCGGTGTCGCCGCCGGTCTCGTTGCGCTCGCCCCGGCCCCGCCGGCGGTCCCGGAAGCGGCTGCGCCGACCGCGCCGGCCGCCGCCCTCGCCGTCGTCGTCCCCGTCGTCGCCCCGGTCGTTGCGCTGGTCGCGGTCGTTGCGCTGATCGCGGTCGTTGCGGTCGGCGCGCTGGTCCCGGTCGCTGCGCTGGTCCCGGTCGTTGCGGTCGGCGCGCTGGCCCCGGTCGGCCCGGTCGCCCCGGTCGTTGCGGTCGGACCGCTCGCCACGGTCGCCCCGCTCGGCGCGCTCGTTGCGGTCGCCCCGGTCACCGCGCTCGGCGCGCTCGTTGCGGTCGCCCCGCTCGGCGCGGTCGGTCCGGTCGGTCCGCTCCGCCCGGTCGGTCCGCTCCGCCCGGTCGGTGCGCTCCGCCCGCTCGGTCCGGTCGGTGACCTCGGGAGCCGCCTCGCGCGGCTCCGCCTCGACCGGCGCCGGCGCGGCAGCCGCAGCCGCCGCGGCCCGCTCGGCCGTGGTCCGGCCACGCCGGGTACGCGGGCGGGCGGGCTCGGCCTCGGCCGGCGGGGCGGTCGGCTCCGCCGGCGCCTCGGCCCGGACCTCGGCCCGGACCTCCTCGCGGACCGGGGCGGCGGCGGCAGCCGCGACCTCGGCCCGGGGACGCGGCGCCCCGGCGGCGGCGCCGCCGGACTGCCGCTCCGTGATGGCGCTGATCAGCTCGCCCTTGCGCATCCGCGCGGTGCCCGAGATGCCGAGCGACGCGGCCAGACTCTGCAGCTCCGGCAGGAGCATCGCCGACAGGCCCGTGCCACTGCGCCGACGACGGACGGGGGCGGCGGCGGTGGCTTCGCCAGCGACGTTGGAAACATCCGACGTCACGTCGGTGGTGTCGCTCAATGGATTCCTTCCCTCGATAGGCCGGGGCTGCCCGGAGTCGAAAAGCTCAGGTGGCCGGGCGGCCTCGGTGCACCCGTGTCGCATGACGCGCCGCGGGAGTGTGACACAGCAGCCGGTCGGGTTCCCGCCTCACCCACGCCGGTGAGCAGGTCTCGCCGTCTGCGGCGACCTGTGGAGACTGCGGTGCGGCGTAGGCCTAGGCAGGGGTGAGACGGACTGACCGCCGAGAGCTTCGGGGGTGCGCCGACCCGCAGAGAGATCGCATGCTTCGCGGCTGTGCTAAGTCTAGAGCGTAATCAACTCATGCGACCTGCGGCAACAGGGTCCCGCTCGGCGTGTCCCAGTCTACCCCGTGCGACCCGTGCTCCGCCGACATCCACCGGCAACCGCCAGACCTGCCATCCTGTTCCCGACTCCAGGTCCGCCGGGGGCTCGGCCAGCGCCAACACGGTCGGCCCGGCCCCACTGACCACGGCCGCCACACCGGCCGCACGCAGCGCGCTGACCAGCTCGTACGTCGCCGGCATGCCGGCCGCCCGGTAGTGCTGGTGCAGCCGGTCCTCGGTCGCCGGCAGCAGCAGCCCCGGCGCGGCGGTCAGCGCGTGCACCAGCAGCGCGGCCCGACCGGCGGTCAGCGCGGCGTCGGCGTGCGGCACCGTCGACGGCAGCGCCGCCCGGGCGGTCGCGGTCAGCCCCCGCTCGTCCGGCACGAACACCGTCGGGCACACCCCCTCGGCCGGCGTGAGCGACACCGCCCGCGCCCCGGACGGCTCCGTCCAGGCCACCGTGAAGCCGCCGAGCAGGCAGGGCGCGACATTGTCCGGGTGGCCCTCGATCTCGGCGGCCAGCCGCAGCGCCCCGGCGTCGTCGAGCCGGTCCGTCCCGTCGACCACCAGCGCCCGGGCCAGCAGGACCCCGGCCACGATCGCCGCCGACGAGGAGCCCAGCCCCCGGGCCTGCGGGATCCGGTTCACGCACTCCACAGACAGCCCGGCGGGCTGGTCGCCGAGGACGTCGAAGGCGGCCCGCATCGCCGTCACCACCAGGTGGCCGTCGTCGTGGGGCAGTTCGCCGGCGCCCTGACCGGTCACCCCCACCCGTACCCCGCCGGCGGTCACCTCGGCGGCCACGTCGTCGTACAGGCCGAGCGCGAGACCCAACGCGTCGAACCCGGGACCCAGGTTGGCGCTGGTCGCGGGCACCCGGACACGGACCGGGCCGGTGGCGAAGTTCACGGGCACGCGTTCATGCTAGGGGTCGGCCGGTGACCGGGCTCAGCCGGAGGTCACCGGGTCGGTCACCGAGGGCCGGTCGGACAGCGACAGCCTGCGGGTGGCGATCCGCCAGCCGACGGCGTACACCACGGTGGTCAGCCCGCACCCGGCCAGCACCACCCGCTCGTCGACGGAGTCCACAAGCGCCGCGACCACCAGTTGGCTGACCGAGATGGCGAGCGTGGCCAGCATCATGTCGGTGGCGAAGATCCGGCCGCGCAGCCGGTCCGGCACCTCACCCTGAAGGGCGAAGTTCGACATCACCCAGTTGCTGCCGCCGGCGAAGTGCGCCACGAACACCAGCGCCAGCACCAGCGGGAACCAGGTGGTCAGCGACACCCCCACGTAGGCCAGCCCGTACGTGGACATGGACAGCGCCAGCCCGGTCAGCAGCCAGCGGCGGTTGGTCAGCACCCGGCGCATCAGGATCGGACCGACCAGCGCCCCCGCGCCCCGCACCGCGAACAACAGTCCGGTGCCGATCGCGCCCACCCCGTACAGGCCGGCGAGCAGGGGAAAGACGGTGAGCACCCCGTTGCCGAGGCCGACCGCCGACTTCACCGTGACCAGGGCCAGCACCCGGGGCCGCTGCCCGATGTACCGCAGCGCCTCGGCGATCGCCACCCAGGTCCGCTGGGCCGGCTCGGCCCGGTCGCGGGGCGCCTGCAACGGCCGGCGGATCAACGCGGTCAACCCCGCCGCCACCACCAGGCCGACCGCCGCGATCCAGAAGCAGGCGTACGGGCCGAAGGCGGCGCTGATCACGCCACCGAGGGATGCGCCCACCACGGTCATCGTGCCCCACGCCGACCCGGCGACCGCGTTGCCGGCGGCCAACTCGTCCGGGTCGAGCACGTTCGGCAGGGCCGCCTGGGCGGCCGGCGAGTAGAACGCCTTCGCCACCGCGATCACCGAGATCGCCAGCATGGCCACCAGGGCCGCGCCGGCGCCGCGTACCGCCAGCAGGAGCAGCGCGCCGGCCAGGGCGGCGGCGTTCGCCGACATGAGGATCTTCCGGCGGTCGAAGCGGTCGGCGATGGTGCCGGTGTACGGCAGCAGCAACGCCAGGACCCCGGTGTCCAGGGCGAGCACCAGCGCGCCCCACACCCCGCTGCCGGTCAACTCCGGCAGGAGCACCAGCAGCGGCACCATGACGAACCAGTCCGCGCCGAAGACCACCAACTCGGCGAGGAAGAGGATGCGGAAGTCGCGGTTCCGGGTGAGGACCGAAAGTGTCGAGGCCACGTACCCACACGCTACCCGCGACGATCACCGGAGGCGGGGCGTGAGTCGGGTCCACGATCGAACGAGGGTCCTCCTCCGGCGGGCACGGCCGGCCGGAGGAGGACCGGGACGTTCAGTCCTGCGGCGGGATCGGCGACTGCCGGCTCCTGGGCAGCCGCAGCACCTCGAACTGGTCGGTGCCGTCGACGAGCGCCGCCGACGGGGCCGGGCGGGTGGCCGTACCGCCGCTGGTGGACGCCTCGCCCGCCGCGCCGCCGGCGGCCACCGTGGCCGGCTCGGACGCGCCGGGCGGGGTGTCGCCGGCCGGCGGGGTGTCGGCCCCGCCGGCGCGGGCCGACCGCCGGGCCCGCCGCCGCTCCTTGACGCCCTCCACCATGGTGTAGAGCGTCGGCACCAGCACCAGGGTGAGCAGGGTCGAGCTGAGCAGACCGCCGATCACCACGATCGCCAGCGGCTGGGAGATGAAGCCGCCCTCGCCGGTGAGGCCGAACGCCATCGGCAGCAGCGCGAAGATCGTCGCCACCGCGGTCATCAGGATCGGGCGCAGCCGGCGCCGGCCGCCCTCGACCACCGCCTCCTGCACGCCCATGCCCTGCGCCCGGTACTGGTTGATCAGATCCATCAGCACGATCGCGTTGGTGACCACGATGCCGACCAGCATCAGCACGCCGATCAGCGCCGGCACGCCCAACGGGGTGCCGGTGACCAGCAGCAGGCCGATCGCGCCGATCGCCGCGAACGGGATGGAGACCAGCAGGATCAGCGGCTGCACCAGGCTGCGGAAGGTCGCCACCATGATCAGGAAGACGATGGCGATGGCGGCCAGCACGGCCAGCCCCAGGTCGGCGAAGGCCTCCTCCTGGTCGGCGCTCACCCCGCCGACGGTCAGGGTCGCCCCCGGCACGTCGATGTCGGCGAGCTTCTGTCGCAGCTCGTTCGTGGTGGCGCCGAGGTTGGAGCCGGTCGCCGTGCCGGTGACCGTGACGCTGCGCTCACCGTCGATCCGGGTGACCTGCTGGAGCCCCTCGACCTGCTGGATGGTGGCGATGTCGTCCAGGGTCACCTGACCGATCGGCAGGGCACGCAGCTCCGCGAGCGAGGTCGGCGGCCGACCGGCGAACCGCAACACCACGTTGCGTTGTCCACCGTCGAGGGTGACCTGGCCGATCGGGCTGCCCCGGAACACCTGGGCCACGACCTGCCCCACCGCCGCCTCGGTGAGCCCGTACCGGCCCGCGGCGGCCCGGTCGACGGTGACGTCCACCCGGGGCACCCGCTCGGCCAGGCTGGTCGAGACGTCCTCGACGCCGGCCAGCCCGGCCACTGCCGCGCGGGCCTCCTCGGTGGCGCGGGTCAGCGTCTCCGGGTCGCCGGCCTGGACGATCACCGCGATCTGGTTGGCGGACCCGCCACCCTGGCCGCTGGGGAAACTGATCTCGCCGACGCCGTCCCCGAGCGCGTCGAACTCCCGGCGCAGGTCCTCCTTGAGCCGGTCGGTGTCGGTGTCCTCGTCGAGGGCCAGGACGTAGTTGGCGGCGCTGTTGCCGCCGCCGCCCTCCCAGGGCAGCCCGCCGCCACCGATGGTCACCTGGTACGTCTCGACGCTGTCGGTGCGGGCCAGCACCTCCTCGACCCGCTCGGCCGCCGCGTCGGTGCCGACCAGGCCGGTGCCGACCGGCAGTTTCTGCTGGACGTTCAGGGTGTCCTGGCCGGAGTCGTCGATGAAGTTGGTCTCCAGCCGGGTGGACAGGGCGAACGTGCCCAGCAGCACCACCAGCCCGATCGCCACGGTGGCCCACCGCCGCCGGGTGGCGAACCCGATCACCGGCAGGTACGCCCGCTGCAACGGGTTGCGCAGCTCCTTCTCCTCGGCCTCGCGGCGGACCGCCTCGTGGTCGACGTCGCCGTCGACCGGCCGGAGGAACCAGTACGCCAGCACCGGGATGATGGTCAACGAGACCAGCAGCGACGCCAGCAGGGCCACCGTGACGGTGATCGCGAACGGCGCGAAGAGCTGCCCGACGAAGCCCCCCACCAGGGCGATCGGGGCGAACACCGCGACCGTGGTGAGGGTGGAGGCGGTCACCGCGCCGGAGACCTCCCGGACGGCGGTGAGGATCGCCTCGCGTTTCGGCTCGCCGTACTCCAGGTGGCGTTTGATGTTCTCCAGCACCACGATCGAGTCGTCCACCACCCGGCCCACGGCGATGGTCAGCGCCCCGAGGGTGAGCAGGTTCAGCGAGTAGTCCCCGGACCACAGGGCCAGCAGCGCCACCAGCACCGACAGCGGGATGGAGACCGAGGTGACCAGGGTGGACCGGACGGAGAGCAGGAAGACCAGGATGACGATGACCGCCATGACCAGGCCGAGCAGCCCCTCCGTGGTCAGGCTCTCGATCGACTTCTCGACGAACGGCGCCTGGTCGAAGACCACGGTCAGCTCGGCGCCGGAGGCCTCCTCCAGCTCGGCGAGCAGGTCCCGGATGTCGTGCGAGATGGCCACCGCGTTGCCGTCCGGCGCGGCGGTGACGGCGATGCCGAGGCTGTCCCGGCCGTTGGTGCGGGTGATCGAGGTCGGCGGGGCGAGCTGCTGCTCGACCGTCGCCACGTCGCCCAGGCGGACCACCGCCGAGCCCCGTGAGCTGGGCGCGACCACGATGCCGCGCAGGTCGTCCAGGCTGGACAGCGGCGTGCCGACCTGGACGGTCAGCGACCGGCCGGCCTCGGCCACCGCGCCCGCCGGCACGGTGACCCCGTTGGTCTGCAACGCGGCGCCGAGCGCGGTGGGCTGGAGCCCCGCCGCGGCCAGTCGCGCCGGGTCGGGGGTGATCACCACCAGCTCGTCCCGGGTGCCGGTGACCTCGACGCCGCGGACGCCCTCGACCGCCTTCAGCTCGGGCACCACCGCGCGGTCGAGCTGGCCGGCCAGCGCGGTCGGGTCGTCGCCGCCGGCGGCGGCGATGACCACCGCCGGGAGGTCGTCGGTGCTGCCCGCGATGACCTGCGGGTCGACGTCCGCCGGGAGCTGGTTCCCGAGCCGACCGATCGCGGTCTGCATCTTGCTGACCACGTCGTCCACGTCGGTGCCGAAGACGTACTCGACGACGATGCTGGCGGAGCCCTCACGGGACGTGGAGGTGATCTTCTCGATCCCCGGGATGCCCTGGAGGCTGTTCTCGATCGGCTCGGTGACCTGTGACTCGACCACCTCCGGGCCGGCGCCGGGGTAGGTCGCGACCACGAACGCCGCCGGGAACTCCAGCGACGGCAGCAGTTGCTGCTTCAACGACGGCACGGCGAACGCCCCGAACGCCGTGATCACCACCGCGATGAGGGCGACCAGCCCCCGGTTGGCGAGGCTCAATCTGGCGAGCAGCGACATCGGCAGGCTCACTCCTGGGGTAAGGGTCGGCTCGGTACGGGTAGTCTGCCCCACCCCGGTTACGCCGCCCGCACTGCCCCGCCCGCGCGAAACGAGATTGTCGTCACCCTTCTCCGGGCGTCACGACACCGTCGTCACGACCGGCGCGGGACGGGTCGTGACGTCGCGGAACCCGGCCGGACCGGGCCTGTCGCGGGTACCGGTCAGACCAGATCCAGGGAGCGGGCCGCGGCCAGCGGGTCGTTGGCGATGGTGATCGGGGACGGGGCGGTGGAGATCGCCCACTCCGGGTCCTTGAGGCCGTGACCGGTGACCGTGCAGACCACGGTGGAGCCGGCCGGCACCCGACCCGCCGCGCCCTGCTGGAGCAGCCCCGCCACGCTGGCCGCGCTGCCCAGCTCGACGAAGACGCCCACCTCCCGGGCCAACAGCCGGTACGCGTCGAGGATCTCCCGGTCGGTCACCGCGGCGATCAGCCCGCCGGAGGCGTCCCGGGCGTCGATCGCCTTCGTCCAGCTCGCCGGGTTGCCGATCCGGATCGCGGTGGCGATCGTTGACGGCTGGTCGACCACCCGGCCGCCGACGATCGGGGCGGCCCCGGCCGCCTGGAACCCGTACATCCGGGGGGCCCGGGTGGCGACCCCGGCGCTGAGCTCCTCGGAGTACCCCATCCAGTACGCCGAGATGTTGCCCGCGTTGCCGACCGGCAGGCAGTGGATGTCCGGGGCGTCGCCGAGGGCCGCGACGATCTCGAAGGCGGCGGTCTTCTGCCCGTGCAGCCGGTCGATGTTGACCGAGTTGACCAGCGCCACCGGGTAGTCCTGGGCGAGCTTCGCGGCCATCGAGAGGCAGTCGTCGAAGTTGCCCTGCACCTGGATCAGCTTCGCGCCGTGCACCAGCGCCTGGGCCAGCTTGCCGAGGGCGATCTTGCCCTGCGGCACCAGCACCGCGCAGGTCAGGCCGGCGCGGGCCGCGTACGCGGCGGCGGAGGCGCTGGTGTTGCCGGTGGACGCGCAGATGATCGCCTTGTTGCCGGCCTCGATCGCCTTGGAGACGGCGAGGGTCATCCCCCGGTCCTTGAACGAGCCGGTCGGGTTGGCCCCCTCGACCTTGAGGTGGACGTCGCAGCCGAGCCGGCTGGAGAGCACCGGCGCGGGCAGCAGCGGGGTGTTCCCCTCGTGCAGCGTGACGACGGGCGTGGCCTCGGTGACCGGCAGCCGCTCCCGGTACTCCTCGATCAGACCCCGCCACATATCGCTCTCCTCGCGTCGTGCGACCCCGCCGAGTCGCAGGGCCTGGCCAGCGTGGACCAGTATCCCGGTCAACGGGACACCGGTCCCGGGCTTACCCACCTGGCGGGACGCCGGCTCAGCTCACGCGCCGCCCGTGCCGCGCCGCCCAGCCCCACGCGGCACGCTTCGGCTCACGCGCCGCCCTCCACGCGCAGCACGCTGGCGATGGACCGGACCGCGTCCAGCCCGCGCAGCTCCTCGACGGTGGCGGCCAGCGCGGCGTCCGGGGCCACGTGCGTCACGATCACCAGCACCGCGTCCACGCCCCGACCGGCCGGCTCGGCGCCCGCCGGCGCCTGGCGGACGGTGGCGATCGACACGTCGTGCCGGGCGAAGACCCCGGCCACCGCGGCCAGTACGCCCGGTTTGTCCGCCACGTCCAGGCTGACGTGGTAGCGGGTCAACGCCTCACCCATCGGCCGCACCACCAGGTCCGCGTAGGCGGACTCGCTGGGCGCGCGTACCCCGGCCAGCCGGTTACGGCCGACCGCCACGATGTCGCCGAGCACCGCGCTGGCGGTGGCCGCGCCACCCGCGCCCCGGCCGTAGAACATCAGCGGCCCGGCCGCCTCCGCCTCCACGAAGACCGCGTTGAACGCGTCCCCGACGCTGGCCAGCGGGTGGCTGCGCGGGATCATCGCCGGGTGCACCCGGACGCTGACCGACCCCCGGCCGGCCGCGTCGACGCCCCGGGCGGCCAGACAGAGCAGCTTGATCGTGCAGCCCATCGCCTTGGCGCTGGCCATGTCGGCGGCGGTGACCTCGGTGATCCCCTCCCGGTGCACGTCGGCCGCGCCGACCCGGGTGTGGAACGCCAGCGAGGCCAGGATCGCCGCCTTCGCCGCCGCGTCGAAGCCCTCCACGTCGGCGGTCGGATCGGCCTCGGCGTACCCCAGCTCGGTGGCCTCCTCCAGCGCCTCGGCGAAGCCGGCCCCGGTGGCGTCCATCGCGGAGAGGATGAAGTTGGTGGTGCCGTTCACGATGCCGGTGACCCGGTTGATCCGGTCCCCGTGCAGCGACTCGCGCAGCGGACGCAACAGCGGGATCGCCCCCGCCACCGACGCCTCGTAGTAGAGATCCGCGCCGCCGTCGGCCGCCGCGTCGTGCAGCGCCGCGCCGTCCTCGGCGAGCAGGGCCTTGTTCGCGGTCACCACGCTCTTGCCCGCGCGCAGCGCGTCGACCAGCCAGCTCCGGGCCGGCTCGATGCCGCCGACCACCTCCACCACCACGTCCACGTCGTCACGCTTGATCAGCCCGACCGCGTCGGTGGTGAACAGCTCCGGGTCGACCGGCAGGTCGCCGCGGTCCCGGCCGAGCCGGCGCACCGCGATCCCGGCGATCTCCAACGGGGCGCCGATCCGGGCCGCCAGGTCGGCGGACTGCTCGTGCAGCAGCCGCACCACCTCGCTCCCGACGGTGCCGCAGCCGAGTATCGCCAAGCGCAGGGGTGACGTCATCCAACATCCAATGCGAGCAGGTCCGCTTCGGTTTCCCGGCGGACGATCAACCGGGCCCGACCGTCGCGCACCGCCACGACCGGGGGTCGGGGCACGTGGTTGTAGTTGCTGGCCATGCTCCGGCAGTAGGCGCCGGTGCCCGGCACCGCGACAAGATCTCCGGGCTGCACGTCGGCGGGCAGGAATTCATCCTTCACCACGATGTCCCCGGACTCACAGTGCTTTCCCACCACGCGGGCGAGCATCGGCTCGGCCGTCGACGACCGGGAGGCCACCGTCGCCGAGTACGACGCGTCGTACAGCGCGGTACGGATGTTGTCGCTCATCCCACCGTCGACGCTGACGTACGTGCGGATCCCGTCGACGTCCTTGACCGTGCCGACCTCGTAGACGGTGAACACCGCCGGCCCGACGATCGCCCGACCCGGCTCGATGGACAGCCGCGGCACGGCGAGCTGCTCCGCCGCGCACTCCCCGTCGACGATCTTGCGGAGCCGTTTCGCCAGGTCCTGCGGGGTCGCCGGGTCGTCCTGCGTGGTGTACGCGATGCCGAAGCCGCCGCCGAGATCCAGCTCGGGCAGCTCCACCCCGCGCGCGTCCCGGATCTGCGCCTGCAGGCCCAGCACCCGGCGGGCGGAGACCTCGAAGCCGCTGGCGTCGAAGATCTGCGAGCCGATGTGCGAGTGCAGGCCGCGCAGCTCCAGCACGTCCTCGTCGAGGACGCGCAGCGCGGCGGCGATCGCCGCCCCGCCGGCCAGCGAGAAGCCGAACTTCTGGTCCTCGTGGGCGGTGGCGATGAACTCGTGGGTGTGCGCCTCCACCCCGACGGTCACCCGGATCAGCACCCCGGGGCGGACCCCGCGGTCCCGGGCCAGCGCGGTGAGCCGGTCGATCTCGGTGAACGAGTCGAGGATGATCCGGCCCACCCCGGCGTCCAGCGCCCGGGCCAGCTCGGCGACCGACTTGTTGTTGCCGTGGAAGCCGATCCGCTCCGGCGGCATCCCGGCGGCCAGCGCGACCGCCAGCTCCCCGCCGGTGCAGACGTCGAGGAACAGCCCCTCCTCGGCGATCATCCGCACCACCGCCCGGCAGAGGAACGCCTTGCCCGCGTAGTAGACGTCCTCGTCGGGGAAGGCGGCCCGGAAGTCCCGGCAGCGGGAGCGCAGGTCGTCCTCGTCGAGCACGTACACCGGGGTGCCGAACTCGGCGGTGATCGAACGGACGTCCAGGCCCGCGACGGTGAGCTCGCCGTCCGCGCCGCGCGCCACCCGCCGCGGCCAGAGCTGCGGCACCAGGTCGTTGACGTCGACCGGGGTACGCAGCCAGGCCGGCCCCCGGCTGCCGATGTCGCCGTGCAGGGCGCCGGCCTCGTGCGCGCGCATCAGCAGCCTCCGTTCCAGGTCGGCCGGGTCGACGGAGCGGACCGGGCGGGCCGGGTGGACCGGGCGGGCCGGGTCACTTCTCGGGTCCGCATGTCACATCCTCTCCGGGGCGGAGACGCCGAGCAGGCGCAGCCCGTTGGCGATCACCGTACGGGTGGCGTCGTTCAGCCAGAGCCGGGCCCGGTGCCGGTCGGTGACCTCCTCGTCGCCACGCGGCAGGATCCGGCAGTTGTCGTAGAACCGGTGGTACGCCCCGGAGAGGTCCTCCAGGTAGCGGGCCACCCGGTGCGGCTCCCGCAACTCGGCGGCGGTGGCCACCACGGCCGGGAACTCGGCGAGCGCCTTGAGCAGCTCGTTCTCCTTCTCGTGGTCGAGCAGACCGGGGCGGAACGCCGCGGCGTCGCCCCGCGCCAGGCCCACCTCGGCGGCGTTGCGGGCGACGCTCGCCGTCCGCGCCGCGACGTACTGCACGTAGTAGACCGGATTGTCCCGGCTGGCCCGGGTCCACAGCTCCACGTCGATGTCGATCGGGGAGTCGAAGGAGTAGCGGGCCAGCGCGTACCGGGCGGCGTCCACGCCGATCGCGTCGACCAGGTCCTCCAGGGTCACCACCGTGCCGGCCCGCTTGCTCATCCGCACCGGCGCGCCGTCGCGGACCAGGTTGACCAACTGGCCGATGAGGATCTCCAGGTTCCGGGCCGGGTCGTCACCGAAACAGGCCACCATCGCCCGCATCCGGCCGACGTAGCCGTGGTGGTCCGCGCCGAGCATGTAGACCGCCCGGTCGAAACCCCGGAGCCGCTTGTCCAGGTAGTACGCGCAGTCCGCGGCGAAGTACGTCCACTCGCCGTTGGATTTGCGCAGCACCCGGTCCTTGTCGTCGCCGAAGTCGGTGGTGCGCAGCCAGACCGCCCCGTCGGTGTCGTAGACGTGGCCCTGTGCCCGCAGCCGGGTCAGGGCCCGCTCCAGCTCACCCCGGTCGTGCAGGCCCTGCTCGCTGAAGTAGAGGTCGAACTCCACCCCGAACTGCCCCAGCGACGACCTGATCTCCGAAAGCATCAGCGCGACGCCCTCGTCCCGGAAGACCCGGTGGGCCGCCGCGTCGTCCAGGGTCGGCGCCTCCGGCCGGGCCGCCCGCACCCGCTCGGCGATCTCGGCGATGTACGCCCCGCTGTAGCCGTCCTCCGGGGCCGGCTCGCCCCGGACGGCGGCGAGCAGCGAGGCGGCGAACCGGTCGATCTGGGTGCCGGCGTCGTTGACGTAGTACTCGGTGCCGACCTGCGCGCCGGTGGCCCGCAACAGCCGGCCCATCGCGTCGCCGACGGCCGCCCACCGGGCCCCGCCGATGTGCACCGGGCCGGTCGGGTTGGCCGAGACGAACTCCAGGTTGATCTTCGTGCCGGCGAGCCGGTCGCTGTGGCCGTACGCCGGGCCGGCCTCGACGATCGACCGGGCCAGCGCCCCGGCGGAGGCGGCGTCGAGCCGGATGTTCAGGAAGCCGGGGCCGGCGATCTCCACCGACTTGATCCCCGGGGCCCGCCCGAGCTGCTCGGCCAGGGCGGCGGCCAGCTCCCGCGGCGGCTGCCCGACCTTCTTCGCCAGTTGCAGGGCGACGGTCGAGGCGTAGTCACCGTGCTCCGGGTTACGGGGTCGCTCCACCGCCGTCCGCTCCGGCAGGGCGGCACGGTCCAGCCCGCGCTCGGTGAAGACGGCGTGGGCAGCGGAGAGAACGACCTCGGCGAGTTCTGCGGGAGTCACTTAACCATGTTATCGGGGGTAGACTCGGTCACTCGTGGGCGACCCTGCGCGTCAACCGGCCCGCCACACTCCCCTGACCGACCGACCTGACGAGGCACCATGAGCATCAGCACCCCGGGCGGCGACCAGCGCCGTCCGTCCGTGGTCAGCACCGGCAAGAAGCCGGCGGCCGGCAGGCCCGCGGCCGACGCGAAGAACGCCGCCGAGCGACCCGCCGGTGGCGCCCGCCCGGCGGGCGGCGGCAAGGGCAAGGGCAAGGGCCCGAAGAAGCCGATCGCCCCGGTGAAGGTCAGCCAGGGCCGGGCGTGGGGCCCGATCGCCCTCGGCGTCGCGGTCGCCGTGCTCGCCGTCGCGATCATCGGCTACGGCGGCTGGGCCGCGTTCCAGGGCTCCAAGCCGTGGGAGGAGCGGGCCAGCGACATCGACGGCGTCAGTAACTTCCGGGAGAGCGACCCCGACCTGGTCAAGGGTGGCGACCACAAGACCGGCGCGATCCAGTACTCGGTCCTCCCGCCGGTCGCCGGTCCGCACAACGCCGCCTGGCAGAACTGCCAGGGCAACGTCTACGACGCCCCGATCGCCAACGAGCACGCGGTGCACAGCCTGGAGCACGGCGCGGTCTGGATCACCTACCGTCCCGACCTGCCCGCCGACCAGGTGGCCAAGCTCGCCGAGAAGGTCCAGGGCCAGGAGAAGACGATGCTCAGCCCGTTCGAGGGGCTGGACAAGCCGATCTCGCTCCAGGCGTGGGGCTTCCAGCTCAAGGTCGACAACGCCGACGACAGCCGGATCGACGAGTTCATCAAGACGCTGCGGATCAACGCGTCGATCGAGGGCCCGAACGCCAACTGCGGCCAGGGCATCACCGCGACCGGCACCACCCCGCGCGAACTCCAGCAGCAGATGCCGCAGCAGTGAGGACGGACCGGAGATGACCGCACCGACGACGACGCAGACCACGCCCGGGGCGACGACCGCCGCCGGCGCGGGCGGCCCGACGGGCGGCGCCGGCCGCCGTCGGGGCACCCTGGCGCTGGCCGTCGCCGTCGTGGTCGGTCTTCTCCTCGGGTACGCGGGGGGCCTGCTCACCCCCCGCCTCACCCGCCCCGGGGACGCCTCGGCGGAGGCGGGCTTCGCCCGGGACATGACCACCCACCACGCCCAGGCGGTGGAGATGGGGCTCATCGCGTTCGACCAGGGCGCCGACGGCGAGGTACGTCAGATCGGCGGCGACATCGCCACCGGGCAGCAGGGCGAGATCGGCATGATGCAGGCGTGGCTGCGGTCCTGGGACCTCGACCCGACCGGCTCCCAGCCCCGGATGTCCTGGATGCCGGACGGCACGAAGATGATGCGGGACGGGCTGATGCCCGGCATGGCCACCCCCGACGAGATGGCCCGGCTGCGCGAAGCCCGGGGCACCGAGGGCGACATCCTGTTCCTGGACATGATGATCGACCACCACATCGGCGGCGTGCACATGATCGACGCGGTGCTGGAGCACGGCGGCGATCCCGAGGTCCTGCGCACCGCCCAGGTCATGAAGAACACCCAGCAGAAGGACCTGAACAACCTCCGGGCGGCCCGGGACCGGCTACGCGGCTGACTCCCGTACCTCCTGCCCACCGACGATCGCCGCCCCGTGTCCGGGGCGGCGATCGTCGTCTACCCCCGCTCACCCGTCCCGCCCGGCCGGGGCGGGGCCGCCGGGGCGGACGCCTGGTTCACATCGCGGAAACGGGGGCGTCGCGCCGGACGGACCACCCCGTTTCCCGGAAACCTCCCCGAGCTGAGTGGATCAAGAAAGAGACTTGCACCCTTTGACCGATTCGACGATTTCAGGGTTTTCGTGCCCAGATATCGTGACCCGGGGGGATTGGAGGTCGTTGCGCAGAGTGTGGGGGTTGCACTCAGAGACGCACGACGGTCGGTCACCAGTTGGTGCCGACGCCACACGATCGGCGGTGACGGAGCGGTGGCAGCCGTCCGTCGCGGACAACGGCCGGGCGAGTCGGGACCGCTCAGCCGCGAACAGGAACTGGACCTGATCGACGCGCTGCGGGGCGTCCACCCCGACGCGTTCGGCCTGGCCGAGGAGCTCTGGACCCGACAGAGCCTGACCAGCCTCATCCAGCGCCGGTACGACCTGCCGCTGGAGGCGGGGGCCGTCGGGGCGTACCTGCGGGCGTGGGGGTTGGGCCCCCGGGAACCCCGGGAACGCGCCTGCGGGCTCTGCGTCGGCGCGGTGGAACACTGGGTCCGCACCGAGTACCCGGCGATCACCGAAGCGGCCCAGGAGCACCTGTCCGAGGTCTACTGGCTCGGCCGGGTACGCCTGCGCGGCACCATGCCGGCCGCGGACGTGGTCTCGGCCGTCTCCTCCCGGGGCCGGGTCCGCTTCATGATCACCACGCCGTCGGTGGACCCGCCGCTCCCCCGGGACTTCGTGCTCCGGCTCAGCGGCGCGGACGAGCGGACGGTGCACGTGATCGTCGACGGCTCCTGGCCCCGCAACGAGTGGCCACGCCGGCTGCCCCGGCGGATCGCGCTGCACCCGTTGCCGAGTTGCGGACGCGCCCTCGTCGCCCGAGCGGGTCGACTCGGCCCCGCCGCCTGACGACGTCCCGGCCCCGCCGGCTACCGCGCCCGCCGGCCCGCTCGATGACGTCCCGGTCGGTGATCAGGAGCTTCGAGCCTCCGGCGCCACTGAGCAGCGCGCAAGGCTCTTGATCACCGGGGCCGGCCCGCGGCTCCGGTCCGGGAAGCCGGTGGTCTTGGCCGCGGCGTCGGGGCCGAGCGACGGCGCGCCACCGGATACCGATTCGGCGCTCCCGGGGGGTGTTTGCTACTCTTCTCGCGTCGCTGAGCCCCCGTAGCTCAGGGGATAGAGCACCGCCCTCCGGAGGCGGGGGCGCAGGTTCGAATCCTGCCGGGGGCACCAGAGCAGACCAGCACGAAAAGGCCGCTGACCAGGGCAAACCAGGTCAGCGGCCTTACTCGTGTGTCCGGCCTCATCCCGACCGTCAGCCGGTGTCGGCTGCTGTGGGCTGGTGTCTGTGCCGAAGTGGTGCCGGCGTCCGGCGCGGCCTCGCATCCATCGCCACGCGCCGACCGGGGGTTCCTTCCTGACGTTTCGGGGACCGGAAGTGACGCGCTGCCCGGCGTCACTGGTCGGGGGTGGCCGCCTCGGCGGCGCGGCGGGCGCGGGCGCGGCGTTTCCCCTCGTGCATGGCCTGCACCCGGGCGACCGGGATGGTGTGTCCCTCGGCGACCAGGTCGGCGGGGAGGCGCTGCGGCGCGGGCATCCGCCCCGCCCAGGGGTCGTCCTCCGGACCGGTCGACGCGGGCACCGTCCGGATGGTGAGGTCAGCGGGGGTGACCTGGGCCAGGTCGGCCCAGTCGACCGGGTACGAGACCGGCACGCCGGGCCGCAGCCGGGGGCTGTACGCGGCGACCACGGTCGCCCCGCCGGCCCGGGTGGAGTCGACGAAGACGCGTCCACCGCGGTCCTCGCGGATGAAGGCGGTGGTGGCCAGCGCCGGGTCGAGTCGGGCGGCACGGGCGGCCAGCGCCCGGGTGGCGGCGGCGCTGTCGGCCGCGTCGACGTCCGCCCCGACCGGCACGAGGATGTGCACGCCCTTGGCGCCGCTGGTCTTGACCGCCCCGGTCAGCCCCGCGTCGGCCAGCGCCTGGCGGACCAGCTCGGCGGCGGCCACGACCAGCGCGAAGGAGTCGCCCTCCGGCGGGTCGAGGTCGAGCACGAGGTGGGTGGGGCGGTGCGGGTCGTCGACGGTGGTGAGGGTCGGGTGGTACTCGACCGACCGCTGGTTGGCGAACCAGAGCAGGGTCCGACGGTCGTCGCAGAGGGCGTACGACACCTCGCGGTGGGACGCTTCCGCCCACACCGCCGTCCGGCGTACCCAGTCGGGGGCGTACTTCGGCAGGTTCTTCTGCATGAACGGGGCCTGCCCGCGCAGCGCGCGTACCACGGAGAGCGGTCGGCCGCGCAGTCCCGGGAGGATCCGGTCGCGCGCCGCGTCCAGGTAGTCGACCAGGTCCCGTTTGGTGACGCCGGCCCCGGAGAACAGTGGTTGGTCGAGGTTGGTCAGGGACACCCCGTCCCGGGTCTCGTCGGCGCCGGCCATCCGTCCACCTTCCTGCCCGGGCGGGCCGGGCGCAACCGGACCCGCCGGGCGTGGCCGGTGTCCGGTCCGGCCCGGACTCGGAGGGCGCCGGGTACCCGTCGACGGTGGTACGGCTTGTCCGGTCCGACGGGAATGTGGCGAAGACCACCATGATCTCCTGACCGATCGGTCAGGTGCTGACCGATCGGTCAGGCATGCTCGGTGCAGGAGGTGGACGACGGTGGCACGGGCGGTACCGGGAACGCGGGACGAGATCCTCGCCGCCGCGGCGCGACAGTTCGCGGTGAGCGGCTTCAAGGGCACCTCGTTGCAGGACATCGCCCGGGAGGCGGGCTGCTCCAAGGCGGCGGTGCTCTACCACTTCGCCAACAAGGAGAGCCTGCTCACCGAGTTGATGGCTCCGGCCATCGCCACCCTCTTCGCCCTGGACGCGCAGCTCACCGGCCTGTCCGGCGGGGCCGCGCGCCGTACCGCCACCGAGGGCTTCGTCGAGCTGACCCTGCGGTTCCGCCGGGAGATAGCCCTGCTCCACGGGGAGTTCCCGGAGCTGCTGGAGCATCCCGCCTTCGCGCCCATCCAACGCTGCTCCGAGCGGCTGCTCGACGCGTTCGCCGGCGGCTCCGGGCGGGCCGAGGACCGGATCGCCGCGCTGATCGTGCTGGCCGGTATCCCGGCCGCCTGCGCGGAGTTCCCCGATCTCGGCGACGCCGAGCTGCGGGCCGCCCTGTTGACCGTCGTCCGGCGGGCGCTTGCCCCACCCGACTGATCCGACCGACCAACCTGCGAGGACAAGGAAGACCATGGCGACCCTGTTGTACCGGCTCGGCCGGAGTTCACTGCGTCGACGACGCCTCGTCGTAGCGCTCTGGCTCGTGGTGCTCGTCGGGCTCGGCCTGACCGCGGCGCTGTTCCGTGGCACCACGTCGAGCGACTTCACCATGCGCGGCACCGAGTCACAGGAGGCCATCGACCTGCTCGCCCGGGAGTTCCCGGCGGCCAGCGGCGCCACCGGCACCATCGCGGTGAAGGCTCCCGAGGCCGGCCAGCTCGGCACGCCCGAGGGGCAGGCCGTGATCGGCGAGCTGGTCCGGGAGGCCGGCGAGCTGCCCGGCGTGGTCGGCGCGGTCGACCCGGTCCAGTCCCGCGCGATCACCCCCGACGGCCGGTACGCGCTGATCCAGGTGCAGTTCGCCGGGGGCGCGGATGAGGTCACCGAGGAGCAGCGCGACGCGTACGCGGAGGTCGGCGCGCGGGCCGAGAGCCAGGGATGGCAGGTCGCGCCCGGCGGCGAGGTGCTCAACGCCGAGCCGGAGGTCGGCTCGACCGAGGCGCTCGGCGTGCTGGTCGCCCTGATCGTGCTGGTGGTGACGTTCGGCTCGCTGGTAGCCGCCGGAATGACCATGCTCAACGCGCTGATCGGGGTCGGCGTCGGGATGGCCGGGCTGTTCGCGCTGAGCGGCGTGGTGGACCTGACCAGCACCGCCCCGATCCTGGCGCTGATGCTCGGCCTGGCCGTCGGCATCGACTACTCGTTGTTCATCTCGTCCCGGTACCGGCAGAACCTGCTCGCCGGGCTTCCCGCCGAGGAGGCCGTCGGCCGGGCGGTCGGCACCGCCGGCTCGGCCGTGGTCTTCGCCGGCGCGACCGTGGTGATCGCGCTCGCCGGGCTCAGCGTGGTCAACATCCCGTTCCTCACCGTGATGGGTCTGGCCGCCGCCGGCACGGTCACCGTGGCGGTGCTGGTCGCCATCACCCTCCAGCCGGCGCTGCTCGGTTTCGCCGGCCGGCGGGTGCTCCCCCGCAAGCTGCGCGCCGCTGTCCCGGCGGGCGGCGAGGTCCCGGCGGGCGGCGAGGTCCCGGCGGGCGGCGACGCCGCAGGGGGCGGCGTGGAGGACCGGGCCGGCTTCGGCTTCCGCTGGGCGGGCTGGGTCACCAGGTTCCGGATCCCGGTGATCCTGGCCGGGCTGATCGGGCTCGGTCTGCTCGCCCTGCCGACCACCGAGATGCGGTTGGCGCTGCCGGACCCGAGCACCGCGCCGGTGGGCACCGCGGCCCGCACGTCCAGCGACCTGATCAGTGAGGGTTTCGGTCCCGGCTTCAACGGCCGGCTCGCGGTGGTCGTCTCCGGGGACTCCCCGCAGCAGACCCAGGCCGCCCTGCCCCGGGTCGCCCAGGACATCCAGGCCGTCGACGGGGTGCTCGCCGTCGCCCCGCCGCAGGTCAGCCCGGACGGCCGGACCGCGCTGCTGGGCGTGATCCCGACCGCCGGCCCGACCGACGAGGCGACCGAGACCGCCGTGCACGACATCCGCCGCGCGGTCGACGGCATCGACGGCGTCGACGTGCTGCTGACCGGCGTCACCGCGATCGGCATCGACGTGTCGGAGAAACTCGCCGACGCGCTCCCGGTCTACCTGCTGCTCGTCGTGGGGCTGTCCGTCCTGCTGCTGATGCTGGTGTTCCGGTCGATCCTGGTGCCGGTCAAGGCGGCGCTGGGCTTCCTGCTGACGGTCGCGGCGACCTTCGGCATCACCGTCGCGGTCTTCCAGCAGGGCAAGCTCGCCGACCTGGTCGGGCTGGACACCCCCGGGCCGCTGATCAGCTTCCTGCCGATCCTGCTCATCGGCATCCTGTTCGGCCTGGCCATGGACTACGAGGTCTTCCTGGTGTCCCGGATGCGGGAGGACTTCGTGCACGGCGACACCGCCGCCCAGGCCACCATCAACGGGATGGGGCACGGCGCGCGGGTGGTCACCGCCGCGGCCCTGATCATGATGTCGGTCTTCGGCGGCTTCGTCTTCCTCGACGACCCGGTCATCAAGTCGATCGGCTTCGCGTTGGCCATCGGCGTGGCGATCGACGCGTTCGTCGTCCGGATGACGATCGTCCCGGCGGTGATGTCGCTGCTCGGTGACACCGCCTGGTGGCTGCCCCGCTGGTTGCGGCGGGCGCTGCCGAACGTGGACATCGAGGGTGAGGGCCTGCGCGCCCACCTCGACGGGCAGCAGCGCCCGACGCGCTCCTGAGCAGCCGGCAGGGGCCCCTCCGAAACCGGAGGGGCCCCTGCCCGACCGGCCCTTCACATGCCGGCCGGCCAGGTCTCCAGCTCGCCGACGGTGGTCAGCGCCGGCAGCGGATGCAGGGCGGTGGTCTCGTCACACCAGACGAAGGCGTCGTAGCGCTCCCCCAGCCGGGTCGGCACGTAGTTGGCCCACCGCTCGGCCCCCGGGTCGTAGACCACGCCGATCGCCCGGTGGTCCACGGTGTCGGTGACCCAGCCCGGCTGGTCCGCGCCGCCGAACACCAGCACCGCCCGTTCCGGCAGCAGCTCGTGCAGGCGGTGTTCCAGGGAGTCCGGCCGGGCCGGCGGCGTGGTCATCGCCTCGGCCGCCGAACCCCAGCGCGGCGCGGCGATCAGCCCGCCCCGCCACCCACCGAACCCGACCAGCAGCACCGCCCGGTCGCCGTGCCGCTCCCGGGCGAGCTGACCGATGTTGACCACGCCCCCCTCGACCATGTCGGTGGCCCGCGCGTCCCCGACGTGGGTGTTGTGCGCCCACACCACCCCCCGGGCGTCCGGGCCGTACCGGTCCAGGAGCCGGTCCAGGGTGTCCGCCATGTGGGTGTCCCGCACGTTCCAGGAGTCGTCCCCGCCGCCGACCATCGTCCGGTAGTACCGTTCCGCGCCGGCCACCACCTCCGCGTTCTGCCAGGCCGAGAAACTGTCCGCGCCGTCGTTGGCGGCCTGTTCCCGGGTACGCGTCAGCAGGCGCACCACCTCCTGCTCGCAGCGCGCCGACACGAACCGGCTGGCCAACGCGTACTCCTCGGGTCGTTTGCCGTACGGCTCGAAACAGCGGTACGCCTCCTGAGCGGCCTCCAGCGACGACGGGTCCTCCTCGCCCAGGTAGTCGAAGATGGCCTGCATCGACTCCCAGAGGCTGTAGACGTCGAGGCCGTGGAAGCCGGCGCGGGCGCCCTGCGGCCGGTCCAGGTTCCACGCGCGCAGCCACCGGCAGAACCTGGCCACCTCGGCGTTCGACCACATCCAGGTCGGCCAGCGCTCGAAGCGTTCCAGCGCGGTGACCGGGTCGGCGGCCCCGCCCGGGGCGGCGGTGACCGAGCGGTGCACCCGGTCGCAGTCCGGCCAGTCCCCCTCCACGGCGACGAACGAGAACCCGCACTCGGCGATCAGCCGCCGGGTGAGCTGCTCCCGCAGCCGGTAGTAGTCGTAGGTGCCGTGCGTCGCCTCGCCCAGCATGACGATCCGGGCGTGCCGGGCGCGTTCCAGCAAGGCGTCGAAGTCGCTCGGCGCGCCGAGCCGCTGGACCTGCATGGCCAGGGCTACCCGGGGCGGGTGACGACAAACCCCGGTGTGACCGGCGCGGCAACGGGTACGCCGGCCACATGACGGTCGGCGGCGGGCGGTTGCGCGAGTACCTGGACGGGCTGGACTACCCGGTGTCGCGGGAGGACCTGGTCCGGCGGGCCCAGGAGAACGGCGCGGGCACGGAGACGCTCCAGGCGCTCCGGGCGCTGCCGGTCGAGGAGTTCGGCTCCGCCACCGAGCTGACCGAGGCCATCGGCCCGCTCCCCGGCTGAGAGCCCCGCCCGGGGGAGACGGCTCAGCCGACGGTCACCCGGATCGTGTGCCAGCCGGTGGCCCCGTCCGGGAAGGGGGGCCGGCGTTCCTCGGGCTGGGTCGCGCCGGTCCGGTCGGTGGCGCGTACCCGCAGGTTGTGCTGGCCGGGCCGGGCCGCCCACCGGTAGCGCCACTGGACCCAGGTGTCGGTGGACGGGGCCGGAAGCAGCGTCGCCGGCCGCCACGGCCCGTCGTCGACGGCGACCTCCACCGCGGCGATGCCCCGGTGCTGTGCCCAGGCCACTCCGGCCACGGTGACCGGGCCGGCGTCCAGGCGGGCGAACGGGGTCGGCCGGTCGATCCGGGACGCGGTCCGCACCGGCGCCTGCCGGGCCCAGCCCCGCCGCACCCAGTACGCGTCGAACGCCGCGAACGTGGAGACCTCCAGCTCGACCAACCACTTGCAGGAGCCGGCGTATCCGAAGACGCCGGGGGTGAGCATCCGGACCGGGAAGCCGTGGGTGAACGGCAGCGGCTCGCCGTTCATGCCGACGGCCAGCAGGACGTCCCGGCCGTCGAGGACGGTCTCCAGCGGGGTGCCGATGGTCATGCCCTCCGCCGAGCGGGCCACGAGCTGGTCCGCTCCGGGCCGGATGCCGGCCGCCCGCAGGAGCGGGGCGAGCGGCGCGCCCAGCCAGCGGGCGGTCCCCACGTACGGGCCGCCGACCTCGTTGGAGACGCAGCTCAGCGTGATGTCCCGCTCGACCAGATCCCGGCCGAGCAGCTCGTCGAAGCGCAGCTCGACCGGGCGGTCCACCATGCCGTGCAGCCGCAGCCGCCACTCGCGTGGGTCGAGCCGGGGCACCGTCAGGGCGGTGTCCACCCGGTAGAAGTCGGCGTTGCGGGTGTGGAAGTCGGGCCCGACACCGGCCGGCAGCGGGGACGCCGGGCTCGCCGGGGCCGGCAGGCGGACCGCCTCGCGGGAGCGGGCCGCGTCCCGCGCGGTGAGCCGGCGCAGCGCGGCGGCGCCCGACCCGACCAGCAGGATGCCGCCCAGCACCAGCGGGACGTCCCGCAGCAACGTCCGCCGTGGCACGGGTACGGGGCCGCTGCCGTCGTCGGGCGCGGGGGACGACTTCCCGCGCTGTGCCCGGAGCAGGAACGACAGGACGGTGGCGGCGACCAGGGCGCCGGCCAGCGCGGGCAGGACGTCGACCGGACGGGCGTCCGGGCGGGTGAGGGCGGCGACCGCCGCCACCGCGCCCAACCCGACGGCCCCGAGCAGCCCGGCGGGTGGATGCCGCCGGGCCAGCGCCCCGGCCGTTGCGGCGAGCAGGACCAGGAGCGCCCCGATGCCGCCGAGCAGCAACGGCTTGTCGGCCGTGCCGAAGGTACGCACGGCGAACTCCTTGACCGGGGTGGGCGTCGCGTCGATGACGGCGGCGCCGACCGCGACGAGGGGCGCGCCCCGTGGCCCGGTGACCGTGGCGACGAGTTCCGCCACGACCACCCCGGCGACGCCGGCCAGCACGCCCAGCCCGGCGGCGCCGGCCAGCGCCTTCGCGCCGGTGGAGCCGGCCAGAACCCCCGCCCCGGCGGTGGCGGCGACCGGCCGGGGGCCGGCGGGCGGGCCCTGGTCGTCCGACCGGGGTGACGGACCGGGGTCGGTGGAGCGTGGCCGCGGACGCATGGGGACCTCCCGGGGTGGGCTGGCCGGGGTGGTCCGGCCCGCCGGGGTCGTCCCGGCGGGCCGGGCGGCGCCCGGGGGACGGAGGGTCAGGACTTCGGCATCAGCACGGTGTCCACGATGTAGACGGTGGCGTTGGCGGTCTGGACGTTGCCGCAGATCACCATCGAGTTGCCGTTGACGGTGAACTCGGTGCCGCCGCCGGTCACGGTGACCTCGCCGCCCTGGAGGGTCGGGTGGGTGCCGGCGAGCTGTTCCGGGGTCAGCCGCTGCGGCACCACGTGGTACGTGAGCACGTCGGTGAGCGTCTTCTGGTCGGCGAGGACCTTGTCCAGGTCGGCCTTCGGGATCTTGCCGAAGGCGTCGTTGGCCGGGGCGAACACGGTCGCCGCCTGGGTGTTGTTCAGCGAGTCGACCAGCCCGGCCTGCTTGACCGCGGTGACCAGGGTGCTCAGCACGGGGTTGCCGGAGGCGGCGGTGGCGACCGGGACCTTCGCCATGGCCGCGAAGCTGCCCGGGTCGCCCGCGTCGGTGGGGACCGCCGCGCAGCCGGGGCCGAACTCGCCGTCGGCCATCGCCCCGGAGCTCGGGCCGGCCATGTCGGAGGTCGTGCTCGACGCGCTCGGGGCCGGCGCGGCCGTGTCCTCCTCGGTCGACTCGCCCCCGCAGGCGGCGAGGGCGAGCGCGAGGGCGGCGACCGCGGCGACGGTGGCGAGGTTCCTGGTACGCATCACACGAATCCCTTCGAAAAAGCATCGTTGCTGTCTGAACGGGATTCGTTCCGCGAAGCCCCACCGGATGGGCCCTTCCGGGACTTTTCAGGTGAGCGACATCACAGTCAACGGTGGCGTGGTGGGCCGGGCCGAGCCACCCGCCGGCTCCTCGGTCACCCCGAACAGCGTCCGGTCCCGCACCCCGGCGACCAGCACCGTGCCCGCGTCCGCGCCGGCCGGCAGGACCCCCGCCGAGCCGGGGGTGGTCCCGGTGAAGAGCCAGAGCTGGTACGTCCGGTCGCCGGCCGGACGGGGCAACCCGCCCAGGGTCACCACGCCCCGGTCCAGGGTCGACGAGATCACCACGCTGACCCGACCGCCACCCGGCAGCACCCGGGTGCGCACCACCGCGTCCGGGGCGGTCAGCACGGCACGGATCCGGTCCCGTTCCGCCGTCAGCGCGGTGACCGTGGCGCGTTCGTGGCGTACCCGCTGCTCCTGGACGGTCCAGGTGACCGCGCCGCCCCCGGCGACCAGCGCCCCGGCGGCGACCGCCAGGGCCACCCGCCGCCGCCACCGACCGGCCCCGCCCGCCCGGCCCGGCCGGGCCGCCCGACCGGGCCGCTCCTGCGGGGTACGGCGGACGGCGGCCAGCACCTCGTCCCGCAGCCGGGGCGGCGGCACCGACCAGGTGGGGTCGGCCAGCCTGGCCGCCGCCTCGCGCAGCTCGGCCACCTCGGTGGCACACGTCCCGCAGTCGGCCAGGTGCCGGCGGAAGGCGGCCCGCTCGACGTCGTCCAACGCGTGCAGGACGTACGCGCCGGCCAGCGCGTGGATGTCGGTCATGGTCTCCCCCCTCACCGGCCCAGCTCCACGCCGAGGCAGTCACGCAGCCGGATCAGCCCGTCCCGCATCCGGGTCTTGACGGTGGGCAGCGCGGCCTCCAGCAGGGTCGCCACCTCGCGGTAGGTGTGCCCGCCGTAGTAGGCGAGGGTGATCGCCTCCCGCTGCACCTCGGTCAACGCGCCCAGGCAGCGACGGACCTGCTGACGTTCCAGCCGTACCGCCGCCTCCTCGGCCACCTCGTCGTACGGGGTCTGCGCGGAGCCGGCCGCGACCCGCCGGGTCCGCTCCGCCCGGGACTCCTCGGACCGCACCCGGTCCACCGCCCGCCGGTGCGCGATGGTGAACACCCAGCCGGTGGCCGAGCCCCGGGTCGGGTCGAACCGTCCGGCGGTCCGCCAGACCTCCACCAGGGCCTCCTGGGTGACCTCCTCGGCCTGGGCCGGGTCCCGCAGCACCCGCCGGACCAGCCCGTACACCCGGGGCGCGACGATCCCGTACAGCCGCTCGAAGGCCGCCTCGTCGCCGCGCCCGACCGCCCTGAGCAGCCGGTCCGCCTCGGCCGTGGCGTCCGGCACGGCGGACGGGACCGCCCGCAGCGCCGACCCGTCCGGTGGCCGGTCGCCGACCCGTGGGACCCGCCCGGCACCTGTCCCGCCCTGCGTCATCGCCGGGCCCTCCGTCCGCTTCCGTCCGACAGCACGGTAGGCGTTCGGAGCCGCCACCGGCCCGGATGGGTCCGACCCGTGCCGGTCCGAGCCGGCCTGACCCCGAGCCGGCCCGACCCGGCCCGGCCGGTCAGACGTCGACGGCGCGGGCCTGCGCGCGGGCCGTCTCGGCGGCGGCCAGCACGGCCACCACCTCCCGGCCGAAGCGGACGTCGCAGCGGTGGTCGCGGGCGCCGGCGTCGACCTCCGCGAGCAACTGGTCGAGCGCGGCGCCGAAGGCGACGAGCGGGGCGCGCTCGACGCGGGGCAACGCCTGCGCGCCGTCGTCGCCGAAGAAGACCGTCTCCTGGATCGTCATCGCCGGTGGGGCGTCCAGGGTGAGCGAGAGCGCGCTGGTCGCGCCGGCGTCGTGGGTGAGGAGCAGATGCGCCAGCCCGCGCGGGCCGTCCGTCGCGGACACCCGGGTCACCCGGCCGAGCACCGGCAGCACGACGGAGAGCGCGTGCGGGCCGACGTCCCACAGCGCGCCCCGCTCCCGCCGCCACGCGGACTCCCCGTACCGGTGCCCCGGCTGGAAGATCGAGGCGAACATGGTGACCCGGGCGTGCCGCCAGCCGCCCGCCGCGGCCGCCGAGGTGAGGAAACCCGCCACAGCCGGGTGGAAGCGCTGGGTGAAGAAGACCACCGAGGCGACCCCGGACCCCTCGGCGGCGGCCACCACCCGGTCGGCGTCCGGCAGGCTCAACGCCAACGGCTTCTCCAGCAGCAGGTGCCGGCCGGCGGTGGCGGCCCGGACGGCGATGTCGGCCTGCACGTCCGGCGGGAGCGCCACCGCGATCGCGTCCACCGCGTCGATCAGCGCGTCCACGTCGTCGTGGGCGGGCACGCCGTACCGGGCGGCCAGCGCGCCGGCCCGCTCCGGGTCGCGCCCCCAGACCCCGGCCAGCTCGGCCCGGGGGTGCGCGGCCAGCGCCGCCGCGTGCGTCTCCGCGGCCCAGTGACCGGTGCCGAACAACCCGAACCGCAGCACGTCGCCCCCTCGCCCGTCGCCGGGCGGGTCACCCGGTCGTCTCCGCAGACTAGTGCCGGCCCGGGGCTCCGGCGCGGTGACCAACGGGCCACCACCACCCGGGCCACCACCACCGGGTACGACCACCCGGTCGGCCGCCCGCGCGGTGGGCCGGTCGGTCGGCCCGGCGCGCGGTCGGCTCAGTACGCTGTGCCGGTGACCGAGCCGACGACGGGGAGCCCTCGATGACCAGCGCCGCGGCAGCCGGCTCGCCGGTGGACGGCGTCCTCCCGACCGTGGTGATCGTGCTGTCGCTCGTCCTGGCCGCCTGGAGTCTGGTGACCGTGGCGCGGAACCGGCCGCCGGACCGTACCCACCTGGTGGGGTTGGTGGTCCTGGAGGCGGCGCTGCTGGCGCTGGCCGTGGTCGCGCTGGTCGCCCTCGGTGGCGGGGAACGCCCGGGCGAGCCGGGCGCGTTCGCCGGCTACCTGGTGACGCTGGTCTTCCTGCCGCCGCTGGCCGGGGTGCTGGCCCGGATGGAGCCGACCCGGTGGGGCGCGGCGATCGTCGGGGTGGTCTGTCTGGTGATCCCGGTGGTGGTGGTGCGGCTCCAGCAGACCTGGGCGGTCGTCGGTGGTTGACGTCCGGTCGTCCACGCGGGGCACCAGCCGGGGGCCGGGCCGGCTGCTGGTCGCCGTCTACCTGCTCTTCGCCATCGCGGCGACGTCCCGCGCCGGGCTCCAGATCGCCACCCGGTTCGACGAGGCCCGGGTGGCGTACCTCCTCTCCGCCCTGGCCGCGGTGATCTACATCGTGGCGACCGTGGGGCTGGCCCGGGGCGGCCGGGCCGGCCGCCTGATCGCGTTGGCCTGCTGTTCGGTGGAGCTGGTCGGGGTCCTCGGGGTCGGCGCGCTCAGCGTGGTCGACCCGGAGCTGTTCCCGGACGACACGGTCTGGTCGCGGTTCGGCAGCGGGTACGGCTACATTCCGCTGGCGCTGCCGGCGCTCGGCCTGTTCTGGTTGTGGCGCACCCGCCGCGACCCGACGGCCTGACCGGGCCGGTCGACCCGACGGCCGGACCACGCCGCCGCCCCTTCGCGGGCTGGTCCGGCAGCCGGACGGGGCGGACCGGTCCGGCAGCCGGACGGGGTCAGTCGCGGGGGCCGCCGGCCACGTAGACCACCTGACCGGAGACGAAGCCGGCGCCCTCGCTGACCAGGAACGAGATGGTGTGCGCCACGTCCTCGGGCCGCCCGACCCGGCGGACCGGGATCTCGGCGGCGGCGTGCTGCTGCAACTGCGCGAAGTCGACCTTCATCCGGGCGGCGGTGGCGGCGGTCATGTCGGTGACGACGAAGCCGGGCGCGACCGCGTTCACCGTCACCCCGAACGGCCCCAGCTCGATCGCCAGGGTCTTGGTGAAGCCCTGCATACCGGCCTTGGCGGCGGCGTAGTTGGCCTGCCCCCGGTTGCCGAGCGCGGACGTGCTGGAGAGGTTGACGATCCGCCCCCACCGCTGCTCGACCATGTGCCGCTGGGCGGCCTGGCTGACCAGGAACGCCCCGCGCAGGTGCACGCCCAGCACGGTGTCCCAGTCCGTGTCGGTCATCTTGAACAGCAGGTTGTCGCGGAGCACCCCGGCGTTGTTGACCAGCACGGTCGGCGGGCCCAGCTCGGCGGCGACCCGCGCCACGGCGGCCTCCACCCGGGCCCGGTCCGCGACGTCCGCGCCGACGCCGAGCGCCTGCCCGCCGGCCGCGGCGATCGCGTCGACGGTCTCCCGCGTCGCGGACTCGTCGAGGTCCACCACCGCGACGGCCAGACCGTCGGCGGCCAGCCGCCGGGCGGTGGCCGCGCCGATCCCCCGCGCGGCTCCGGTGACGATCGCGACCCGGCGTTCCCCAGCCATGCCTACCTCCCGGTAACCAGCTTCGACCGGCGCAGCCTAACCCGGCACGACCGTCCGCACGGCCCCGTCGGGCCTGGCGGTGTCACCGGCAGAGGCGGATCCAGCGGTAGCCGTAACCGGAGACCCGCAGGGCGTCGAGCTTGCCGACGTCGCCGTAGTCCCGGTCGGCGAGCACGTCGATCGGCAGGTCCGCCTCCGCGTGGAGCTGGCTGAGGTCCACCACGGCGTCGTCGGTGCCGAGGTTGTGCAGGAAGACCATGGTGCCGGTGCTGCCGTCGGCCCGGTGCGCGAGCACGCCGGGCGGCATCGGCACGTCGATGTGGGTGGTCGAGCCGGAGCCGATCTCCGGGGCCTCGCGCAGCGTCCGGATCATGCGCTCGAACCAGGCGAGCAGCGACCGGGGGTCCCGGCGCTGGGCGGTGACGTTGACCAACTCGTACGAGAAGTCACCCTTGTCGATGACCGGGCGGACCAGCTTCTCGGGGTCGGCGTCGGAGAACCCGGCGTTCGGCTTGTACGACCACTGCATCGGGGTGCGGATCGCCTCCCGGCCGGGCAGGGAGAGATCCTCGCCCATGCCGATCTCCTCGCCGTAGCGCAGCACCGGCGTGCCGCGCAGCGAGAACTGCAACGCGTACGCCAGCTCGACGCGCCGTCGGTCGTTGCCGAGCATCGGGGCGAGCCGGCGGCGGATGCCCCGGTCGTAGATCCGCATGTTCTCGTCCGGGCCGAACTGCTCGTACACCTGGTTGCGTTGTTCGGCGGTGAGCCGGGAGAGGTCGATCTCGTCGTGGTTGCGCAGGAACGTGGCCCACTGCCCGCCGGTGGGCAGGGTGGGGGTGTCGCGCAGCGCCTCGATCACCGGCTCCGGGTCCTGCCGGGCCAGGGCGAGCATCAGCCGCCCGTTGAGCATGAAGTCGAAGAGCATGTGCACCCGGTTGCCGGCGCCGCCGACGTCGCCGAAGAACTGCGGCAGCTCGTCCGGCTCGACGTTGGCCTCGGCGAGCAGGACGGCGTCGCCGCTTCGCCACTGCACGTGCTGGCGCAGCTCGGTGAGGAACTCGAAGTCCTTGGCCGAGTTCGGGTTGCCCGGCTCGGTCAGCTCGATGATGAACGGCACGGCGTCCATCCGGAACCCGGAGACGCCGAGCTGGAGCCAGAACGACATGATCTTCTTGACCTCGGCGCGGACCGCCGGGTTCGCCATGTTCAGGTCCGGTTGGTACTTGTAGAACCGGTGGTAGTACCACGCCTTCGCGGCACGGTCGTAGGTCCAGGTCTCGTGCTGCTCGCCGGGGAAGACCATGCCCTGCCGCCGGTCCGCCGGCTCGTGGTCGGCCCAGACGTACCAGTCCCGGTACGGCGAGTCGGGCGAGGAGCGCGCCGAGACGAACCACGGGTGCTCGTCGGAGGTGTGGTTCACCACCAGGTCGATGATCACCCGGATGCCCCGGTTCCGCGCCTGGTGCAGCAGCTCCGCGAAGTCGCCGAGGGTGCCGAAGCGTGGGTCCACGTTGTAGAAGTCGGTGACGTCGTAGCCGTCGTCCCGGTTCGGCGACGGGTGGACGGGGTGCAGCCACAGGCAGGTCACGCCCAGCCTGGCCAGATAGTCCAGGCGGCCGATCAGGCCCTGGATGTCACCGACCCCGTCGCCGTCGGAGTCCGCGAACGTGTCTATGTCGAGGCAGTAGACGACGGCCTCGGAGTACCACCGGTCACCCATGCCGGCATACCTTCTCCGATCGCCGCGATCGGCAAACGTGAAGCCGACTCGGCGGCGACGGCAACCGGGGCCGGAGTGGGCAGGTGAGGGCAGATGGCGGCGGGGACCTCGTTCCCCGTCCGTTGGTCCGGCGGGAACCGCCGCATGGCCGCGCCGACCGGGACCGGACCGCCGGAACTCGTCGAGAATACACGGCGCGCATTTCGCGAAATTTACAACGGTCGAGGTCATTCCTAATGCCCAAAGGTTCACCATAGGCGCGTAAAGTTCCTATTGACAGCACGATCGACCTACACGGTACCACCGCCCTGCCGCATCGCCCACAAACCCAATGATTACGCCACAGAAACGACAGGGGGCGGCTGTTGCAATATCTCAACCTCGATTGGACACTAGGTGAAGTCATTCACTTCTGCGAATGGATTAAGTATGAGCCGTCGTGATCGTCATCGCCGCACCATCAGCAGTGTGTTCGGGGTGATCGTCCTGGCACTGGGATTTTTGGTGGGGCCATCCACCGGGGCGGCGGCGCAGCCGGAGGCTGCCACATCGGAGAAAAAGGTGGCCGCGCTGGCCGACGACTACTTCCAGTTGAGGAACCCGGCCACCGGGATGTGCCTCGCCATCTACAAGAACAACCAGTTCAACGGCGCCCCGGTGGCCATTATGCCGTGCACCATCAGCGCCGGGACGAGTTGGAAGATCAACGGGGGGTCCACCGGCTGGGTCCAGAACGAGTTCTGGCCTTACAACTGCCTGAACGTGTGGGACGCGAGCCTGAGCGAGGGCAGTTCCGTGGTCGGCTGGGGTTGCGAAGCCGCAAAAAACGCGAGCTGGAGTTATGACCCCAGCAGGGGATGGCTGAAGAGCGCCAAGTCGCCCAACTGGTGCATCAGTGTCCTCGACACCGGCAACGGGGTCGTGCCCGGAGCAGGAACGCTCGTCGTCGTGAAGGCATGCGCCACGGCGCCGGGGGGCCGGGACTACGCCGAGTGGCGGCCCCTTTCCTAGATAGCGCGAACGCTTTCGTCGCGACTCCTGGAACCCACGCTGTGGTGAGCAGGATTTCGCGGCCGGTCAGCCTCGCACGACAGTGTCCTCGGCCGGTGCGCCGAGGACACTGTCGTGCGAGCGATGGGCTCCACCGGCGTCTGTGCCGCCAGCTCGCTGCCGGCCCGGCCCGCCGCTGATCCGCCGGTCAGCGGGGTCAGGCCCCGGTTCGAGGTGTGATCATGGTGGGACCGGGTAGAACCATCCGATCAACAGGTTCCGGCGGAGGGAGACGCATGTCGCTCGCCGACAACGTCGACCCGGGTCAACTGGGTGGCCTGACCGGCTGGGTGGCCGGCGTCATCGAGGCGATGGGCTCCCCCGGAGTGGCGCTGCTGGTCGCCCTGGAGAGCATCATTCCGCCGATCCCCAGCGAGATCGTGCTGGCGCTGGCCGGCTATCTGGCCGGTGAGGGCCGGTTCAACGTGGTGGTGGTCTGGCTGGCCGCCACGGTCGGCTCCCTGCTCGGCGCGCTGGTCCTCTACTGGATCGGCGCGGGGCTCGGCGAGGACCGGCTGAAACGGTGGCTGGACAAGCTTCCCCTGGTCGATCTGGACGACCTGGAACGGGCCGACCGCTGGTTCGAACGGCACGGCCGGTGGGCGGTGCTGTTCGGCCGGATGGCCCCGGTGGTACGCAGCCTGGTGTCGATCCCGGCCGGCGCGAACCGGATGCCGCTCGTGGAGTTCAGCGTGCTCACCACGCTGGGCAGCGGCCTGTGGAACGCCATCTTCGTCGGTCTCGGCTACTCGCTGGGCTCGCGCTGGGAGCAGATCGACAAGTACAGCAGTTGGTTCGACTACGGCATCCTGGCGATCTTCGCGCTCATGATCGCCAGTTGGGCGGTCAAGAAGTCCCGCCGTCGCCGGGCGCGACGCGGTCAGCAGCCGGTCTCCACCGGCCGCTGACCGCGCCGTGCCACCGCCATCCCGGCCGGCGGCGCCGGTGACCCCGACGCCGCCGGCCGGCGCGCCACCGCGCCCGGCGACGACGGCGGCTGTCAGGGCAGGGTGGCCAGGTGCGGCTTGACGGTACGGGCGAAGCCGTTGCCGTTGCTGACGTCCCAGTTGACCGACCAGGTCATCGCGCCCCGGATGCCCGGGTAGGTGCGCGGCGGCCGGAAGCTGCCGCAGTTGACGCCCCTGGCCAGGCAGTCCAGCGCGGCGTTGACCACGCTGGGCGCGACGATGCCGCCACCGGCCGCCCCCGCTCCGGCGGGCAGCCCGAGGGCCACCTGGTCCGGGCGGAGGCCGTTCTCCAACTGGAGGCAGGCCAGCGCGACGATGAAGTTCACCGTGCCCTGCGGGTACGCGGCCCGCTGGTCACAGCCGAGCATCGCGCCGGAGTTGTAGTACTGCGTGTGCACCACGGTGAGGATGTCCCGGATGTCCAGCGCGAGCTTGAAGTAGCTGGTGGTCGGGTTCTGCATGTCGATGGTCTGCGGGGCCATGGTGATGATCAGACCCGCCCCGACCCTGGCCCGCAGCGAGCGCAGCGCCTGCCCCATGTACGTCGGGTTCAGCCCGTTCTCCAGGTCGATGTCGACGCCGTCGAAGCCGTACCGCTGGATCAGGCCGTGCACGCTGTCGGCGAAGGCGACAGCGCTGGCGGCGTCGTTGACCGCGACCCGGCCGGTCTCCCCGCCGACCGAGATGATCACCTTCTTGCCCCGGGAGCGCAGGGTCTGCACGTCGGCCCGAAAGTCGGCGTCGGAGTAGCCGCCGAGGGCGGCGGACAGGCCGGGGTCGACGGCGAAGGCGACCGCGCCGGGGGTGGCGGTGGCGTCGGCGAAGGCCACCGCGACCACGTCGTACTCGTGGGGCACGTCGCGCAGCCGCAGCTCGACGGCCGGGTTGTCGAAGTTGTGCCAGTACCCGGTGAGCAGGTGCCTCGGCAGCGACCCGGTCGGCGGCGGGCTGGTCGGCGGGGCCGTGGTGGGTGGGGCTGTCGTGGGTGGGGCTGTCGTGGGTGGGGCGGTGGTGGGTGGGGTCGTCGGCGGGGTGGTCGGGGTGCCGCCGCCGCAGGGCGCCCCGTTGAGCGCGCAGTTGACCGGCGTGCCCGACCCGGTGGCGATGAAGCCGAACGACACCGAGGCCCCCGGGGCGATGACGCCGTTCCACGAGCGGTTGGTGAAGGTGTGCCGCTGGCCGGCGGACGTCAGCAGCGCGTCCCAGTAGGTGCCGACGGTGGTCCCGGCGGGCAGGTCGAAGGCGACGGTCCAGCCGGAGATGGCGCTGCCGCCGCCGTTGCTGACGGTGTACCTCCCCTCCCAGCCGGTCCCCCAGTCGGCGGTCTTGACGAACGTGGCGGTGGCTCCGGCGGCGAAGGCAGGCAATGCCACCCAGGCCGCGCCGAGGGTCGCCGCCAGGGCGGTGACCAGGGACAGAACAAGTGATCGGGAACGCTTCACAGCACCCTCCAGCCCAGCCGGGCAACGATGGACGTCGACAGGTGCGGCTAATTATCAAGAAAGTTAACTGTTTCTGTCCAGGGCCGGCGGCGAGATCGACCGGTCCCGGCGCAGCACGGCGTGCTCCAGCGCGGTCCAGGCCGTCGTGGTGACCAGGTACAGCACGCCGGCCAACGGCACCAACAGCGCCACCGGCAGCGTCGCGTACGGCAGCAGCGGCAGGATCCGTCCGGCCACCGCCCCCACGTCGCCGACCGCCCCCGGCCCGACACCGGAGCCCGCCGACCCGGTCAGGCCCGCCGATCCGGCGGCCATGGTCCGCCGCATCCGCCGCGACGACAGCCGGGCCAACCCCAGCAACCCCAGCAGCAGCACGCCGAACAGCGGCCCCGCCGCCCCGGCCACCCCGTCGGTCAGGTGGTGCGCCAACGGGACCCCGACCAGCTCCCCGGCCAGCGCCGCCCGGTCGCCGACGCTGAACAGGCGGTACATCACCAGGAAGAACGGGGCCTGGAGCAGCGCCGGCAGGCAGCCGGCCAACGGGCCCGCCCCGGCGGTCCGGTACAGCCCGGCCAGCTCCCGCTGGAGGCGGGCCGGGTCGTCGCCGTACCGCCGGCGCAGCTCGGCGAGCTGCGGGGCGAGCGCCGCGCGACGCCGCTCCCCCCGGACCTGCGCGACGGTGAGCGGCGTGATCAGCAGGCGGACGGCGACGGTGAACCCGACGATGGCGGCGGCGGTCGCCGCCCCGCCGGCCAGCGGCGCGAGCCCGGTGGCGAGCGTGCCGACGGCGGTGGACGCGACGCCCACGGCGGCGTCGAGCGGTGCGAAGGCGAGCATGGTGAGACCCCTCGGTGCGATTCCGGTCGGATGTCCACGCGGGACGGGTGACAGACGGAACCGACCACGTGACGGGCGGCCGGACGCGGCGCGGGAAACCCTCGGGGCTGGTCCGGGACGAGACGTCGGCCGGGCGGACGCGCGGCGGCGACGTCCCCGTTACGCGGTCGCGGGGCGGACGCCGGGCGCGCGGGGACGGGGTCGACCCGGCGCGTCCGGGTCGAGCTGACGGGGGATCCGCCGCCGGCGGGCCCGGTCCCGCAGCGCCCCCCAGCGCCGGCCGGCCCGGGGCGCGTCCGCGCCGGCCACCACCAGCCGGGCGGCGAGGACCGTGGCCAGCAGCAGGGCCGCGCCGAGCGCCGCGCCGGCCAACGCCGCGCCGGCCAGCACCTCGACCGGCCGGTCGGCGAGCAGCACGAGGTGGGTGAGCGCGTACGCCCACACCTCGGTCAACGACCCCACCGGCACGCCGCCAGCCTAGGCGCCCCACGCAAGGGCCCGTCCCCGCCGGCTGCCCGACCCGTCCACAGGGGAGCGCGCGTTTCCCCGTGCCCCGCCGATGGGTAGTGCTGTCCGCGGCGCCCGCGACCCGCGCGGGGCGGGGACGAAGGTGGTGAAGGCCGTGATCGGCCAAGCGGCACACGAGGACGGCACGGCTGCGCCGCAGCCGGCGGGCCCGGACCTGCTCACCGTGGGCGTCGAGGAGGAGTTCCTGCTCGTCGACCCGCACACCGGAGTGGCCGTCCCCGCCGTCGACCTGGTCATGGAGCAGGTGCCCCCCGAGCTGTCCGGCCAGGTGGAACGGGAGTTCCAGACCAGTCAGATCGAGATCGGCAGCCCGCCCGGGCTGGATCTGGACGCGATCCGGCACTCCCTGGGGCTGCTGCGGGCCGGGCTCGCCGACGCCGCCGAGCGGGCCGGCGTACGGCTGCTCGCCATCGGCACCGGCCCGGCCGCCGGCCCGACCCCGCCCGTGGTGGACAAACCCCGCTTCGACCGGATGGTCGAACGGTACCGGCTGCTCGCCCCCGGCCCCGGCAACAACGGCATGCACGTGCACGTCGGGGTGCCCGACCCGGACACCGGCGTGCAGGTGCTCAACCACGTCCGACCGTGGTTGCCGGTGCTGCACGCGCTCACCACCAACTCGCCGTTCTCCGCCGGGGCGGACACCGGGTACGCGAGCTGGCGGTCGATCGAGTGGGAACGGTGGCCCTCGGTGGCCCCCACCCCCTGGCTCGACTCGTTCGCGCACTACCGGCGGCTGATCGGCCAGCTCATCGACAGCGGCGTGATGCTCGACGAGGGGATGCTCTACTGGTACGCCCGGCTGTCGGCGAAGTACCCGACGGTGGAGATCCGCATCGGTGACGTCTGCTCGGCGCTGGACGACACCATCCTGGTCGCGGCGCTGGTCCGGGGGCTGGTCGGCACCGCCCTGGCGGAGATCGCCGCCGGCCGTCCGGCGCCCCGGGTCGACCACCACCTGCTGGTCGCGGCGCACTGGCGGGCCGCGCACGACGGGCTGGCCGGCAAGGCCGTCGACCTGACCGCCGACGGTGGCGTCGTCCCGGCCTGGGAGCTGCTGGACCGGCTGGTCGAGCGGGTCCGGCCGGTGCTGGAGCGGCACGGCGACGCCGACCGGGTCACCGGGCTGCTGGACGGCGTACGCCGGCACGGCACCGGGGCGACGCGGCAGCGCGCCGTGTACGCCCGGACGGGCAAACTCGTCGACGTGGTCGCCGAGGTGGCCCGACAGACCCGTGGCGGCGCGCCCACGGTGACAGACTGATCCGATGGCACAACGGTTGATCGTGGTGGGCGGGGACGCCGGTGGCATGGCGGCGGCGTCCCAGGCCCGCCGGCGTCGTGGACCTGACGACCTGGAGATCGTGGCGTTCGAGCGGGGCCGCTTCACGTCGTACTCGGCGTGCGGCATCCCGTACTGGATCAGCGGGCTGGTCGAGGACCGGGACGACCTGGTCGCCCGGGATCCGGCCACCTTCCGGGACGACTTCGCCGTCGACGTCCGGCTCCGGCACGAGGTCACCGCGATCGACCTGGCCCGCCGTGAGGTCGTCGCCCAGGATCTGGCCGGCGGCGGCGAGGTCCGCGAACGGTTCGACATCCTGATGTACGCCACCGGCGCGAACCCGGTGAAACCGGCGTGGGCGCACACCGAGGCGGCCGGCGTGTTCGGGGTGCAGACCCTCGACGACGGCGACGCGCTGCGCGACTGGCTGGAAGGTGACCCGCCGCCCCGGCGGGCGGTGGTGGTCGGCGGCGGCTACATCGGCGTGGAGATGGCCGAGGCGCTGATCGTGCGCGGTCTCCGGGTGACCCTGGTCGAGCAGGCCGAGCAGCCGATGTCCACGGTGGACCCGGACATGGCCGGTCTGGTCGCCGACGCGATGCGCGGCCTGGGCATCGAGATCCGTACCGGGGTCACGGTCACCGGCCTGGCGGAGCGGGACGGCCGGGTCACCGGGGTGGTCACCGACGCCGGCGAGTTCCCGGCCGACGTGGTCGTCCTCGGTCTCGGGGTGCGCCCGAACACCGCGCTCGCCGAGGCGGCCGGGCTGCCGGTCGGGCCGTCCGGCGGCATCCGGGTGGACCGCCGGATGCGGGTGGTCGACGCGCCCGACGTGTGGGCCGCCGGGGACTGCGTGGAGAGCCTGCACCTGGTCAGCGGCCTGCCGGTGCACATCCCGCTGGGCACGCACGCCAACAAGCAGGGCCGGGTCGCGGGCATCAACATCGGCGGCGGCTACGCCACCTTCCCCGGCGTGATCGGCACGGCGGTGACCAAGGTCTGCGACCTGGAGGTGGGTCGCACCGGGCTGCGGGAGCGGGAGGCCACCGCGGCCGGTTTCGAGTTCGTCTCGGTGATCGCCGAGTCGACGAACCGGGCCGGCTACTACCCGGGGGCCCGGACGATGAGCGTGAAGCTGCTCGCCGAGCGGCCCAGCGGGCGGCTGCTCGGCGCGCAGATCGTCGGCTGGTCCGAGGCGGCCAAGCGGATCGACACGTTGGCCGTGGCGCTGTGGAACGGCATGACGGTGGACGACATGACCGCCCTGGACCTGGGCTACGCGCCGCCGTACGCGCCGGCCTGGGATCCGGTCCTGGTCGCCGCCCGCAAGGCCGTCGACGCGCTGGCCCGCCGGTAGTCGGGCGGCGGCTCGGCGGGCGTTTCGTGTCGGTGGTGGGCGCTACGGTGTGCGCGCTGTCGACGTACCGGCCGGGTCGCCGCCGGTCGCCCGTTCCCCGGAGGATTCCCCTTGCCGCAGGAGACGACGTACCTCGAACTGTCCGAAGTGGACGGTGGGGCGCACAAGTTCTACGAGACCGTGGTGGACGGCTGCGAGCTGACCGTCCGCTACGGCCGGATCGGCGACCAGGGCCAGGTCAAGGCCAGCAGCTACGCCGACAACGCCAAGGCCCGCGCCGCCGCCGCGAAGAAGATCGGGGAGAAGGTCCGCAAGGGGTACGCCCCGGCGGTGCGCGGCGTCCGCCAGCGGCGCGCGGTCAGCCGCCGGCAGATCGTCAGCGCCCGGTCCACCGCGCGCACCGCCCCGGTGCTCTGGCGGTACGACTCGGGCGCGCCCGCCTTCGGCATCTTCGTCGACGGGCGGCACTGCATGGTCGGCAACGAACGCGGCGTGATCACCACGCTCGGGCACGACGCCCGGGTGGTCGGCCAGGTCCGCCTGCCGGACGGGGTGAAGTGCATCGTCGCCGACGACGCCTGGATCTACGCCGGCTGTGACGACGGCAACGTCTACGACCTCTCCGGCAAGGTGCCCCGGGCGGCGTACAGCATCGCGCCGGACATCGACATCTACTGGCTGGACATCCACGACGGGGTGCTCGGCGTCTCGGACGCCGGTGGCGGGATCGCCGCGATCGACCACGAGGACGAGTTCCTCTGGCGGCGGCCGGGGCGGGGCCGGTCGGCGTGGATGGTCCGCTGCGACGACGACGCGATCTACCACGGGCACTCGGCCGGCGTCACCGGCTACGACTGGCGCACCGGGCGGGAGCTGTGGCACACCTCCACCGGGTCGGTCCTGTTCGGCTGGCAGGAGCGTGACCACGTCTTCGCCGGCACCGCCACCCGCGAGGTGGTGCGGCTGGGCAAGCGCGGCCGGCGGGAACAGACCTTCCGGTGCGACGCGCCGGTCTTCTCCTGCGCCACCGCCGCCGACGGCCGGTACGTCTTCGCCGGCGACAGCCACTCCTCGATCTACTGCTTCGACGAGGCCGGCAACCGGCTCTGGAAGCTCGGCACCGGCTGCGGCTCGGCGTACTCCATGCAGTACCACGACGAACGGCTCTACGTGGTCACCACCGGCGGCCACCTGGCCTGCGTCGACGCCAGCGAGCCGGCGATCCGGGCGGCCGAGGCCGGCAGCGTGCCGCAGGTGGTGGACGTCAAGGCCCCGCCGAGCCTGGCGGTCACCGCGCCGTCGACCACGGTCGAGGTCGTCGACCACGCCGGCGGCGGCGTGGTGGTGCGGTGCGTCGAGGAGCGGGGCCGGCTGCGCGTGCAGGTGCTCTCCGACGGCTACCACCGGGACTGGTCGGTGCAGTTCCCCAAGGGCATCCGCGAGCCCGGGGCCCACTACGTGGTCACCGAGGTCCGCGAGGCCGGCCGGGGCGGCTTCTACCGCGCGTACGGCGACATCCGCCGGCTGCGCTGACGGTGGGCACCGGCTGACTTTGAACCCCGACCGACGGTGAGCCGGGGCCGACGGTGGGAGCGGACTGACGGTGGCGTGGACGCCGGTCCCTGTCGGAGGATGACGTGATGGGCGTGGAACTGGAGATCCCCGAGCAGCTCGGCTGGGTCCGGCGGGCGCCCGCCGGGCGGGCGTGGCTGGCGGCCCTGCCGCAGCGCCTGGCCTCCTGTGTCGACCGCTGGGGCCTGCGGCTGGGTCCGGCGTACGACGGCGGGATGGCGGCGCTGACGCTCCGCACGGAGCTGCCCGACGGCGTCCCGGCCGTGCTCAAGCTCCAGTACCCCGACCCGGAGAGCGCGCACGAGGCGGCGGCGCTGGCCGCCTGGGCGGGTGAGGGCGCGGTCCGGTTGCTGGCGCACGAGCCGGCCTGGCGGGCCCTGCTGGTCGAGCGGTGCGTGCCCGGCACGCCGCTGCACCACCTGCCACCCCGGGAGGCGCTCGGGGTCGCCGTCGACCTGCTCCCCCGCCTGTGGCTGCCGGCCGGTGGGCCACCGCCGGCCGGGCTGCCGTCGCCCGCCGGGCAATCGCCGGCCGGGGCGCCGCCGGCCGGGTCGGGGTCCTTCACGCCGCTGGCCGAAGAGGCCGCCGGCTGGGTGGAACGGCTGCCGGGCAACTGGGAGCGGGCCGGTCGGCCGTACGAGCGGCGGCTGCTCGACGCCGCCGTCGACCTGCTCACCGGGCTGACGCCGACCCAGGGCGGGCAGGTGCTGGTCAACCAGGACCTGCACGCCGGCAACGTGCTGCGGGCCACCCGCGAGCCGTGGCTGCTGATCGACCCGAAGCCGCTGCTCGGTGAACGCGAGTTCGGCGTGGTGCCGCTGGTGCGCGGCGCGGAGCTGGGCCACTCGGCGGCGGCGGTCCGGTACCGGCTGGACCGGCTCACCGCCGAGCTGGGGCTGGACCGCGACCGGGCCCGGGGCTGGACGGTCGGCCAGACGCTGGCCTGGAGCATCGTCGAGGGGCAGGTCTTCCCGGAGCAGGTCGAGGTGGTCCGCTGGCTGCTCGACGGGCCTTAGGGGAGGGCCGGCCCGGCGGTCGGGTCAGCCGGCCTGGCAGGTGGCGCACCAGTAGAGGTTCCGGCCGCCCAGCCCGCCCCGGCTGACCGGCGTGCCACAGACGTGGCAGGGCTGACCGGGGCGACGGTAGACGTACACCTCGCCGCCGTGCCGGTCGACGCGCGGCGCGCGACCCGTCGCCTCGGGCAGGTGGGCCGGGCGGACGGTGTCGATCCGGCCGCGTTCGACGGCGAGGGTCATCAGCGCGACCAGGTCCGCCCAGAGCGCCCGCCAGCCGGCGCGGGTCAGCGCCCGGCCGGGCAGCAGCGGCGGCAGCCCGGCCCGGAACAGCGCCTCCGTCACGAAGATCAGCCCGGTGCCGGCCACCACCGACTGGTCGAGCAGCAGCCCGGCGAGCGGGGTGGCGCTACCCGCGATCCGGGCGTACGCCCGCTCGGGCTCGGCGTCGGCGCGCAGCGGGTCGGGGCCGAGCCGGGCGCGCAGCGCCGCCACCTCCGGCGGGGTGAACAGCTCGCAGGCGGTCGGCCCGCGCAGCTCCAGCCAGTGCCGGTCGGTGACCATCCGCAGCCGTACCTGCCCGACCGGTGGGGGCGGCTCGCCCGACCCGTCGGCGAACTTCCCGTACAGCCCGAGGTGCACGTGCAGGCTCGACCCGTCGGCGTAGTGGTGCAGCAGATGCTTGCCGTACGCCTCGGCGCTCTCCAGGACGGTGCCGCTGATCCGCGCGGCCCCCTCGGCGAACCGCCCCTGCGGGCTGCTGACCTGCGGCTTGTCCCCCGCGAACAACTCGGCGTGCCGCCGCGCCAGCCGATGAATCGTATGTCCCTCAGGCACAACCCCCCACCCTAACCACCCCCGGTCCCCACCCCCACGCGGATCCGCTCGACCCGGGCCCCGCCGTCAGCCGGTCAGGTCGGTGGGGAAGGGGGTGGACCGCCACTGGTCGATCATGGGGCGGACGGCGTCCGCCAGCATGGGGAGCTGCGGGGCGAGCGCCAGGCAGGCGACGCCGCGCAGCATCCCCACGGCGGTCACGAAGGCCAGCACGTCCCGGTCCAACGGGCGCATGCCCCGACGGCGGGCCTGGCGGTCGTACGCGGCCTCGCAGTCCGGACCGACGCCGGCCAGGTCCCACTCCACCGGCCCGAGCGTCACCAGCTCGAAGTCGGCGTACCGCGGGCCGTCGGCGCCGGCGAGGATGTTCACCGGCGGGCAGTCGCCGTGCACGGGTCGCAGGTCGACGCCGGGGAACCTGCGCTCGAACGCCGCCTGCGAGCGCGCCAGCGGTTCCAGGGCCTGCCACTCGCGGCGGGCACGGTCCAGGTCGGCCGGGTCGAGCAGGTCGGGGCGGCCGTCGAGCAGCGTCAGGCTGTCGGTCACGAACGGCGGTTCGGCCGCGGACAGGAACGCCAGCTCACCGGGGTAGTCGCGCATCGCGGCGTGCAGCTCGGGGATCAGCGCGGCGTTGGCCACGTAGTCCGGCTCGGCGTCCGGGGCCGGGGGGACGTACTGCCAGAACGTCATCGAGAACCCGTCGCGCCGAACGGGTTCCGGGGGCACGAGCGGGCTGGGCGGCACGACCGGGGTTCCCCGGGCGGCGAGCCACCGGGTGACGTCCAGCTCGGCCCGCTGTCGGCTCGCCTGGCTGGCCAGGGTCGCGTAGTGCGGCAGCACCGTGGGCACCCGGGCCACGACCGGCGCGGGGGCGAGGTGGACGACGACGGAGAACACGTCGTGCAGCACCTTCGGTTCCGTCACGGTCAGCCCGAGGTCACGGCCGGCGCGTACCGCCGCGTCGAGGGCCCGCGCGGTCCGGTCGGCGAGCTGCTCCGGGGTCAGGAACGCTTCCATGACGTGATCATGCCACTGGGGGCAACCGGGATTCCGGTCGAGCTTTCGGAACGGCCGTCGATGGATTCGCGCCGGCGACCAGTGTGGGATGTTCATCCGGCGGTCGGGTGGAGGCAACCCGCGTCCGGCATGGTCACCCGGTGTGAGCAGCGCAGAGCCCATCTCGGGGCGACCCCGGCTGTCCGTCGTCGTTCCGGTGCACGGCGTCGAGGCGTACCTGGCGACCTGTCTCGACTCGATCCTGGCCGAGGCGGCCGACGACGTCGAGGTGGTCGCGGTCGACGACGCCTCCCCGGACGGCTGCGGCGCGATCCTCGACGGGTACGCCGCCCACGATCCCCGGGTCCGCGTGGTGCGGCTGACCGACAACGTGGGGCTCGGCGGCGCCCGCAACGCCGGGCTCGACCGGGCCACCGGCGAGCACGTCTGGTTCGTGGACGCCGACGACTGGCTGCCGCCGGGTTCGCTGACCGCCGTCCGGGACCGGCTCGCCGCGACCCGCCCCGACGTGCTCCTCATCGACCACGCGGAGGTGTTCCCGGACGGTCGGGTGGCGCCCCGCCCGTCGGCCGACGCGCTCGGTGGGCGGCCCACCCCGCTGCGGCTGGCCGACCGGCCGCAGTTGCTCCGGCTGGCCCAGTCCGCCTGCACGAAGATCGTCCGCCGGGAGCTGCTCGACGCGACGGGGCTGCGCTTCCGGGGCGGCTGGTACGAGGACGTCGCCTACAGTCACCCGCTGCTGATGGCCGCCGCCAGCATCGACGTGCTGGAGCGGGTCTGCTACCACTACCGGCAGCAGCCGCAGGGCCGGATCACGGTGACCCGCGGGGACCGGCACTTCGAGGTCTTCGACCAGTACGCCGCCGTCTTCGCCGCGGTGGACGCCGCCGACGGCCGGTACGACGTCTTCCGTCCGGAGCTGTTCCGCCTGATGGTCAACCACTACCTGGTGATCGTCGGCAACGAGTCGCGGCTGCCGGACGCCTCGCGGCGGGCCTTCTTCCGGCGGGCCGCCGAGGACTGCCGCCGCTGGCTGCCGCCCGGCGGCTACCCGACGCCCGGCGGGGTGGCCGGGGTGAAGCACCGGCTGATCCGACGGGACAGCTACCCGGCCTGGGCGGCGCTGCGGTCGGCGCACCGGACGGTCGGCCGGCTCCGGCGCTCCGCCCGACCCACCACCCCGCAACCGGCGGGCACGGCGGAATCGACAAGCACAGCGGAGCCTGCCGGCACGGCGGGGCCGGCAACCGGGCGGGGAACCGCCGCGACGACCCGCTGACCTGACCGGTCACGGCGAGGAGGAAACCGGTGAAGGTGCTGGTCACGGGTGGGGCCGGGTTCATCGGCAGCACCGTCGGGTCCGCCCTGCTCGACCGGGGACACGTCCCGGTGATCCTGGACGACCTCTCCACCGGCCGGGAGTCGTTCACCGCCGGTCGGGCCTTCTACCGGGGTGACGTCGCCGACGGCCGGCTGGTCGACCGGATCTTCGCCGAGCACCCGGACATCACCGCCGCCGTGCACTGCGCCGGGGTGATCGTGGTGCCCGAGTCGGTCCGTCAACCGCTGCGCTACTACCGGGAGAACCTGGCCAAGGCGGTCACCCTCGTCGGGCACCTGACCCGCAACGGCTGCCACCGGGTGCTGTTCAGCTCGACCGCCGCCCTCTACCGGCCCGGCCCGGACTTCGCCGTGGACGAGACCTCCCCGATCGACCCGACCAGCCCGTACGCCCGGAGCAAGGCGATGGTGGAGCAGGTCCTCGCCGACGCGGCGGCGGCCGGCGAGGTGAACGTGATCGCGTTGCGCTACTTCAACCCGATCGGCGCGGACCCCCTCTTCCGCACCGGCCTGCAACTGCGCGACCCGAGTCACGCCCTGGGCCGGATGATCGAGGCGTGGCACGGGGGCGAGACGTTCCGGGTGACCGGCGTCGGGTGGCCGACCCGGGACGGCACCGCGATCCGCGACTACGTCCACGTCTGGGACCTGGCCGAGGCGCACGTGGCCGCGCTGACCCGGTTCGACGAGGTGGTGGCCGCCGAGCGGGCCGGCTTCGTGGCGCTCAACGTCGGCACCGGCGCCGGCACCACCGTCCGGGAGCTCGTCGCCGCGTTCGAGGAGGTCACCGGCGCGCCGCTGCCGTACCGGGAGACCGGGCCCCGCCCCGGTGACGTCGCCGGGGTGTTCAACCGGAGCCGGCTCGGCCAGCATCTGCTGCGCTGGCAGCCCCGCTACGGCGTCACCGACGCGATCCGGCACGCGCTGCGGTGGCGGGAGGTCGACGCCACGAGTCGGCCGGACCCGCCCCGGAGCGGGGACTCCCCCGCCCCGGCGGCCGGGCTCAGCGGCGTCGGGCCAGCCGGGCGGCCACCCGTCGCGGGGTGAGCGGCACGACGGAGATCATCAGTCGACCGGAGTCGTCCCGGCTCGGGCTGACCGCGTAGAGCCGCCGGCCCCGCCGGTGGAGCACCGGCCGGGGTGGACTCAGTCGGGTCGCCCGCAACGGCGCCGACCCGGTACGACCGGCGGCGGTCACCTCGACCCGTACCGCCCGGCGTTGCCCGGTGACCGCGCTCGCCGCCACCAGGGCGGCCACATCGAACCGCACGGTCACCGAGGTCGACCCGTCCTCCGGGGTGACCGACACCTCGCCGCCGGACACGTCCTCCGCGACCACGGCCAGCGCGCAGGACCGGGCGGCCAGGTCGGGCAGCGGGCTGCGGGCCCGCACGGTGAGCACCGTACGGCCGGAGCGGTCCCGTTCCCAGCCGGTCGCCGTCACGTCCAGCTTCGCCAGCCACTGCGGCAGCGCGTCGGTCACGTCGAAGACGTCGTCGGGCAGCCCGCCGCCGAAGCCGGGGTACGCGGCGTACCAGCGTTCCCCGACCAGCACGCTCGGCGGCACGCCCCGTTCGGCGTCCTGTCGGATCACCTCGAGCAGGTCGTCGAGGTCGCCGTCCCGGGCCACCGCCAGCCGCAGCCGGGTCTCCACCGCCAGCCGGTCGGCGACCGGCGCGCTGAGGTGCGCCTCGGCGAGCGCCCGTACCCCCGTGCGCAGTCTCTCCTGGGTGGCACGGTCCAGCGTCAGGAAGTCGTCGGCCAGCAGCGCCGCGATCTCCATGGCGAAGTACCGGGCCAGCACGGTGTCCCGGGCCGGCCCCGGCGGCAGCAGGTCGGCGGCGAAGGCGACGAGCGCCTCGGCGCAGGCCAACCGCTCGCCGGCCCGGCTCAGGTAGGTGATGTTGCGGGCGTCGAGACGACGTACCGCGAAGTAGTAGTCGTAGTCGGCCAGCACCGAGACGCGCCGGGCATGGTGGCAGGCCGCCAGTGTGAAGGGCTGGTCGCTGCCGATCGGCATGTCCTCCGGGTAGCGCAGCCGGTGCCGCTCGATCAGGTCCCGCCGGAACAGCTTGGTGTTCGCCAGCGACCAGGACAGCGCCGGGTCGGCCAGCCCGATCTCGGTCCGGGTCTCGGCGAAGACCTCCTGGTGGATGAACCGGCTGTTGACCCCCACCACCCGGCCGAGCACCACGTCGGCGTCGTTGCGGTCGGCGGCGGCGACCAGCCGCTCCAGCGCCTCCGGGCCCAGGTGGTCGTCCGCGCCGAGGAAGAAGACGTACCGCCCGGTGGCCCGCTCCAACCCCCGGTTGCAGGGCGCGGCCGGGCCACCGGAGTTGGCCTGTCTCAGCAGGACGACCCGCCCGCGGAACCGGCGGGCGAACCGGTCGAGCTCCCGGTGACCCGCGTCGGTGGAGCCGTCGTCGACCGCGACGACCTCCACCCGGTCCGCCCCGATGGTCTGCCCGGCCAGCGAGGCCAGGCAGCGGGTCAGGTACGGCATGGCGTTGTACACCGGCAGCACCACGCTGACGTCGGGAACGCTCACCCGTCGGTCCGGTCCGTCGGGGCGGCGGCCGGCAGCAGGCGGGCGTAGAGCCGGTCGTACACCTCGGCCTGCGCCGGCCAGGACCAGCCGGCCAACAGGCCCGGACGGTCGTACGCGGCGCGGTGCCGACCGGGGTCGGCGAGCACCGCCCGGACGGCCCGGACCAGGTCGGCCACGTCGCCGGCGCGGAACACCTCGCCCTGCCCGGTGGCGCGGACCGTCGCCGCCATCGTCCGCACGTCGCTGACCACGATCGGCAGCCGGGCGTGCGAGTACTCGAAGAACTTGGTGATCAGCGCGATCTCGTGGTTGGGCCAGTGCTCGATCGGGATCACCCCGACGTCCGCCCCGGCGAGGAACGGCACCACCTGGTCGGCGGCGACGTACCCGCCGACGTGCAACCGGTCGGCCACGCCCAGCTCACCGGCCCGCGCCACCAACCCCCGCACGTAGTCGCCCTCCGGGCGGTTCACCACGAACGCGAGATGCGCGTCGGGCAGCTCCGGCAGCGCCTCCACCAGCACGCCGAGCCCGCGCTGCGGGGCCGCCGCCCCGCTGTAGACCAGCAGCGGCGTCCGCGGCCCGAGCCCGCACCGGGTACGCAGCGGCACCGGCTCGGCCACCGCCTCCGGCAGGTCCGGGGCGTTGAGCGCCACCGCCGGCCGCTCGGTCAGGCCGTGCTCGGCCTGGAGCAGCCGGGCCAGCTCGTCGGAGACGGTCACCACCGCGTCGGCGTACGGGGCGTACTCCCGCTCGTGGGCGCGGTGCGCGGGCAGCCAACGCACGTTGTCCCGCCACGGCTTGATGCCGGGCAGGAACTCGTGGGCGTCCCAGAGCAGCCGGACCGGGCGGCCCCGCTCGGCGGCCCGCAGCTTGGCCCGCGCGCCCACCCCGAGCATCCGGAAGTCGTGGGCGTGGATCAGGTCCGGGGCCAGGGCGTCCACCACCGGGCCGTACGCCCGCTCGTACTGCCACAGCGACGGCTCCAGCCGCCGCCAGGCCCGCTCCCGCATCGCCACCGACCAGAACCGGGTGTACGCCCGCTCGACCGGCTGCCGGAGGCCGCCCAGCGCGGCGACCACGCGGCGTCGGCGGGCCTGCGCGCCGCCGGCCCGGCCGCCGCCCATCGGCAGCAGCCGCACCTCGGCGTCGCCGATCCGCCACCGCTGCGGCGTGCCGTCCGGTGACCGTCCCAGCAGGGTCACCCACCAGCCGGCAGCGGCGGCCGACCGGGCCGCCTTCTGCACCCGCGAGTCGCCGTGCACCCCGTTGTCCACCAGCATCACCACCCGGCCCCGGGTCGCCGGGCCAGGGTCGGTCACGGTGTCGTCCATCCCGGTCACGGCTGAGGATCCTACGGCCGCGACGGGCTCCACCGAAGCCGGAAAGGGCCCGTCGACACGTGTTCACCTGCCCGTCCACCGCCGTACGCCGAGCCGGCCCAGGTGTGCCGAACGAACCGCCCGGGTACCTCGGGTAGGTACCGCGTGGCTGTCACCGGCCCGGCCGAGGGTCACCACGCGCTCACGAGGAGGTGTCAGTGGTGAGGATTCCCCTGCTGTCGCGCCGGAGCGAGCCGGCCAACGTGGACCAGCGCCCGGACGGCGTGGACGACCGCCCGGACGGGGCGGGCCAACGCCCGGACGGGGCGGGCCAGATCATCGACGGGGCGGACCGGGGCCGGGACGGGCGGATCGACGGGACCGTGCCGGCGACCGGCGTCGGGCAGGTCGCCCCGCCGGTGGCCACCGACCGGGACGACGACCGGACCACGTACCGTAGCGCCGCCGCCACCGGCGACGGCCGGGATCCGCGCGACGCGGCGGCCGAGCGGCGGGCCGCCGCCCGGGCCGCGACCGCCCGGGCCGCCACCACCCGTCCGGTCGATCCGACTCCGGGCCCGGCTACCGGCCGGGAGCGGACCGTCGACGTGGCCGAGGACGGCGCGCAGGAACGTCCCGTGGACCGGGGCCACCTGCGTCGGGGCGGGACGGACCACACCGACTCCGGTCGCGCCGACCTCGACCGCACTCCGACCGACCTGAACCGGGCCGACCTCGACCGTCGCGATCCCGACCGGGCCGACCTGAACCGGGCCGACCTCGACCGTCGCGATCCCGACCGCGCCGACCTCGACCGTGGCGATCCCGACCGGGCCGACCTGGAGCGGGCCGACCTGGAGCGTCGCGATCCCGACCGCGCCGACCTCGACCGTGGCGATCCCGACCGGGCCGACCTGGAGCGGGCCGACCTGGAGCGTCGCGATCCCGACCGCGCCGACCTCGACCGTGGCGATCCCGACCGGGCCGACCTGGAGCGGGCCGACCTGGAGCGTCGCGATCCCGACCGCGCCGACCTCGACCGTGGCGATCCCGACCGGGCCGACCTGGAGCGTCGCGATCCCGACCGGGCCGACCTGGAGCGGGACGGCGACGGGCGGGGCGCGCCGGAGCCCGCCGCGGCTCCCGCCCGCCGGCCGCGGTCCAGCCTGCTCGCCACGTTCGGGCTGGTCGTCGGGGTGGTCGGGGTGGCGTTCGTGATGACCGGCACGCTCGCCGGTTACGGCATCGCGGTCGGCGCGGTCGGCGCGGTGCTCGCCGTGCTCGGGCTGATGGCGACCCGCCGCCGGCACGTGGCCGGCAAGTTCGACGCGCTGCTCGGCATGGCGGCCGGTCTCGCCGCCGTGGTGCTCGGCGTGCTGGCGATGAGCGGGCAGTACGAGTGGCCCAGCACCGACGGCGACTGGGTGCTCCGCCTGCGCGAGTGGCTTGACTCACAGTTTGTCGATCGACTCTGACGGGCATTGTTGACCTCGCCGGTGATGCACCGGCCGGCTCCGGTCGACTGGTGGTTCACCAGCGGGGGCGAAACTTTTCAGGGGCGGCGATTCGCCGCCCCTGAAACGTGTCCGGCCCCGCCCCACGTCGCCCCGCCCAGCCCCCGCGGCTGATCGACTCCATTTTTTACGGAAGTGGGGGCATCGCCGGCCGGTGATGCCCCCACTTCCGTGATGTGCGGTCCAGCCGCGCGTCGGGCGGGGGTGGCCGGGGCACGGCGGCTCGGTAGGGGCATGGCGTGGCCCTGGGGCGGACCCCTGTCGCCCGGGAATGATCGACTCCGTTTCGCGGAGATGGGGATGTCCCCGGGGGACGATGCCCCTGTTTCTGTGAAGTGGCGGCCCCCCGCCTTGGGCGGCCCCCCGCCTTGGGCGGCCCCCCGCCTTGGGTCGCCCGCCTTGGGTGGCCCCCCGCCTTGGGTCGCCCCCCCGCCTTGGGTCGCCCGCCTTGGGTGGCCCCCCGCTTGTCAGGCGGGGGCGGCGTGCTGGGTGGCCCCGCGTGCTGGGCGGCCTCCGGCCCCGTTACGCGTGCCCCCCGCCACATACGCAACGATTCGCCGGCACAGGCCGACACAGACGCAATGAACCTCTGCTTCACGCAACTCTCACGGGTGGTTACCGCCATCGCGCGCCGCATAGCGTGGAAGGACGGCGCCAGCCCGCAAGCCGACGGTGGCCGGGCGCGCCCGACCCGTGGGAGCAGGACACATGACGATGGACGCCACCAGCCAGCGCTTCCTGATGTGCCGGCCGACGTACTTCGCCGTCGACTACGCGATCAACCCCTGGATGGACCCGACCGCCCCGGTCGACGCCGACCTGGCCGTCCGGCAGTGGGAGCAACTCCGGCAGGTCTACCGCGAGCTGGGTCACACCGTCGAGGAGATCCCTCCGGTGCCCGGGCTGCCGGACATGGTGTTCGCCGCCAACGGCGGCACCGTCATCGACGGTCGGGCCATGGCGGTGCAGTTCCGCGACCCGCAGCGCGCCGACGAGGCGCCCGCCTACCGCGCGTGGTTCGAGGCGGCCGGCTTCGAGACGCACGACCCGAAGCACGTCAACGAGGGCGAGGGCGACGTCCTGCTCGCCGGTGACCTGCTGCTCGCCGGCACCGGCTTCCGCACCGCGCACGCCGCGCACGCGCAGTTGCAGGAGGTCTTCGGCTACCCGGTGATCACCCTGCGCCTGGTCGACCCGCGCTTCTACCACCTGGACACCGCGCTCACCGTGCTCGACGAACGGACCGTGGCGTACCTGCCCGAGGCGTTCTCGCCCGGCAGCCGGGCCGTGCTGCGCCGGCTCTTCCCGGACGCGGTGCACGCCACCATGGCCGACGCCGAGGTGCTCGGGCTGAACGCGGTCAGCGACGGCCGGCACGTGGTGCTGCCCGTCCAGGCCACCGACCTCGCCGCGCGCCTGCGCGACCGGGGCTACCAGACCATCGGTGTCGACCTGTCCGAGCTGCGCAAGGCCGGCGGCGGACCGAAGTGCTGCACGTTGCGACTCCGCCAGGGAAGGACAGCCAAGTGATCCTCGACGACATGCTGCGGACGCCGGGCGCGGTCCGGGAAGCCGAACAGTGGACGGCCCACAACTACCACCCACTGCCGGTGGTGGTCTCCTCCGCCGAGGGGGCCTGGCTCACCGACGTGGACGGCCGACGGTACCTCGACTGCCTGGCCGGCTACTCGGCGTTGAACTTCGGGCACCGGCATCCGCGGCTGATCGCCGCCGCGCACGCCCAGCTCGACCGGCTGACCCTGACCAGCCGGGCGTTCGTCCACGACCAGTTCGCCGACTTCTGCCGGGAGCTGGCCCAGCTCTGCGGCAAGGACCTGATCCTGCCGATGAACACCGGCGCGGAAGCGGTGGAGACCGCGATCAAGGTGGCCCGCAAGTGGGGCTACCAGGTCAAGGGGGTGCCGGCCGGCCGGGCGAACATCGTGGTCGCCGAAGGCAACTTCCACGGCCGGACGACCACCATCGTCAGCTTCTCCACCGACGCCGACGCCCGGGACGACTTCGGGCCGTACACGCCGGGCTTCACCGTCGTCCCGTACGGCGACCTGGACGCGTTGACCGCGGCGATCGACGAGCACACCGTCGCGGTGCTGATCGAGCCGATCCAGGGCGAGCAGGGCGTCGTGACGCCCCCGGCCGGTTACCTGCCGGGCGTACGCCGGGCCTGCACCGAGCGGAACGTGCTCTTCCTGGCCGACGAGATCCAGTCCGGCCTGGGGCGTACCGGAGCGACCTTCGCCTGCGACCACGAGGGCGTCGTGCCGGACATGTACCTGCTGGGCAAGGCCCTCGGCGGCGGCATCGTGCCGGTGTCCGCGGTCGCCGCGAACACCGACGTGCTGGGCGTGCTCCGGCCCGGCCAGCACGGCTCCACCTTCGGCGGCAACCCGCTGGCCTGCGCGGTCGGCGTCGAGGTGGTCCGGCTGCTCGCCACCGGCGATTTCCAGCGCCGCTCCGCCGAGCTGGGCGAGCGGCTGCACGCCGGCCTGCGGGACCTGGTCGGCCGGGGGCTGGTCGCCGTCCGGGGCCGGGGCCTGTGGGCCGGGCTGGACATCGACCCGGCGCTGATGACCGGCCGGCAGGCGTGCGAGCGGCTGATGGAGCGGGGCGTCCTCGCCAAGGACACCCACGGCTCCACGATCCGGCTCGCCCCGCCCCTGGTCATCACCCCGGACGAGATCGACCACGCGTTGACCCAGCTCGCCGCCGTACTGGCCGACTGATCTGCCGCCGCCCGGGCCTGCTGCCGTCCGCGCCGGCCGGACCGGTCGCCGCCCGCGCGGTCGGGCCTGCCGCCGGTCGGGCCGCTCGGGTGGACGGACACCGTCCCGGGCCGTGACCGGGGCCGGGGCCGGGGCCAGGGCCGGGGCCAGGGCCGGGGCCAGGGCCGGGGCCAGGGCCGGGGCCAGGGCCGGGGCCAGGGCCAGGGCGGGAGCGGGAGCGGGAGCGGTCAGGGCCGGGGCAGCCGCATGGCCATGGTGGGCGCCTCGGCCATCACCGAGGTGGGGGTGTACTGCGCGCCCGCCGGCAGCTCACCCGGGCGGCCGATCTGGACGCCCGGGTAGAGCTCGATCATGTCGCCCGGGTCCAGCACCCGCGACTGCTGCGGGGCCAGCGGAATCCGGTCCGCCTCGGCCATCGAGCCGCCCGGGCGGATCCCGGAGCCGTTGGTGCTGACGTCGGTGACCACCACCGTGCCGGCGCGCAGCTCGAACTTGGCGTGGCTGCGACTGATCCACCGGCGGGCCTCGTCGTTGAGCCACTGGCCGAGGGTGACGCCGCCGGGGGCGTCCGGCGCCCGACCGACAAGCACCGGTTCCTCGGCGGTCAGCACGAACCGGCGACGCACCAGCCCGCCGATGCGGACCGCGAGGACCTCGGTGCGGGGCCGTGCCCCGGCGTCGCCGAGCCGGACGCCGTGCCGGGGGCAGGCCGGCGCGCCACCGCGCAGGGTGGGCGGCGGCTGGGCGGCCGGGCTCCGCTCGACCACCCGGGCCAGGTCGGCGAACGCGCCGCCACCGCCCCCCGAGCCGAACAACGCGCAGCCGGGCTCCGGGCAGCGCCACACCCGGGCCAGCACCTGCGCCCCCACGGGGGAGGGCCGGCCGGCGACCGGGGCCGTGCCGTTGCCGACGTGGGCGACGAAGGTCGGCCCGCCCGGGCCGGGGACCGGGGCGACCACCCGGCCCGGGTGCTCCACCACCCACGGGTAGCGGCCGCGCAGCCCGTCGAACCGGGCCCGGCTGAGCACCGGCAGACCGAGCAGGTCAGCCACCTCGAGGATCCGGTCGCCCGGCTGGTCCAGCACCTCGACCAGGCCGTCGTCGGCCCACCGGCGGACCACCATCCGCTCGTTGGAGGTCAGGTCGGCGTCGGAGAGCAGGGCCCGGTGGACCACCGCGTAGACCGGGACGCTGTCCTCCTCGACCTGCCGGGCCAGCGCGTCGATCACCATGCCGAGGCGCAGCATGCTCGCCGGCCGACCGGCGTCGAGATCCTGGTAGCGGATCACCTCGGCCAGGTCGACGACGGCCCGGGCCAGGGCGGGGTCGGTGCAGACGCGCCCCTCGATGGCGTCCAGCACCTTGCTGATCTCGAATCTCATCGCGCGCTCCGGACGATCTCGTCGATCCGCCGGGCCAGATCGAAGTCACGCTGGGTGACGCCACCGGCGGAGTGGGTGGTGCAGCGGAAGGTCACCGTCCGCCATCGGATGTCGATGTCGGGGTGGTGGTCGCGTTCCTCGGCGACCTCGGCCACCCGGTCGACGACCGCGATCGCCGCGGGGAAGCTGTCGAGGTGGACGGTGCGGCTGATGCCGGCGGGGTCACCCGCCCAGTCGGCCAGCGCGGCCAACCCGTCTCGCACCGCCTCGGCGGTGAGCGCCTCTGCCATGGTCAGCACCCTACCGGGACGGCCCCGACCACGAGTGACCGTGAGCCACCGGCAGGGCGGGCACGGGCGGGCCGGGGCTACCCGAGGCGGCCCACCACGGCCCGCAGCCGGGCCAGGTCCCGCCGACGGCGCTCGTACGTGGTGGCCAGCCCGATCAGCGCCAACCCGCCGACGGCCAGGAACACCCACCGGGGCAGCAGGTCCCAGCTCCGGACGGCCTCGTGCAGCGCCAGCAGCGCGAGACCCACCCCGCCGGCCACCACCGGCGCCTGCCACCGGCGGACCGCCCCGACCAGCACCGCCAGCAGCGCGCCCGCCCCCAGCAGCAGTCGCCGCCACGGCTGCGGGTCCGGAGCGAACAGCACCGACACCAGACTGGGCAGCAGCGCCGCGGCGAGCCCCGGGCCGAGGGTCGGCCAACTCGTCGCCCCCGCCCGGGTCCGCAACGCCACCAGCCCGGCGAGCACCGCCAGCCCCGCCGCCGGCAGGGTGTACGCCTCCAGCAGCGCCACCTGCCCGACGGCGAGCAGCAGCCAGGCGCCGACCAGCTCGCTGACCCCGGCGGACGTGGCCAGGGCCCACCGCCGGCCCACGGACTCCCCGGGGCGCAGCGCCCGCACCGCCACGGCGGCCCCCCAGAGGGCGCAGACCGCCGCGGCGTGCCGGAGCGAGCCGACAGCCAGCAGCAGCGCGGTCACCGCGACACCGTGGGCCGCCGCGTCCAGCACGAGTCCCTCGACCGGTCGGCGGACGGCCACCACGGCGGCGGCGACCAGGGCCAGCACGGCCGCCACGAGCACCGCGAACGCGGTCGTCCGCAGCGGCAGCCCACCGGCCTCACCGGCGGTCACCGCGAACCCGACCGCGACGACGGCCGACCCGGCCCAGCCGAGCGGACGGACGCCGGCCCGCCCGGCCACCCCGGCCACCACCGCCGCGACCAGCGTCCCGCCCAGCCCGGCGAGGGTGCCGGCCCGGGTCGGCAGCAGCCCGGCCAGCCCGGCGCCGACCAGCGGCAGACCGGTGCCGGCCAGCGCCGGCAGCAGCCGCCCCGCCCGGGGGACCTGCCGCGCCAGCGCGGCGGTCAGCAGGGCGGCCAGGCCGGGCAGCAGGGACACCGCCGGCAACGCAGGCCAGCGGACGCCAAGGCCGGCGACCAGGACCGGCCCGGTGAGCCCGACCAGCGGCACGGCCACCGCGAGCGCCGCCGGGCGGCCCAGCACCTCGCGCCGCCCGGCCACCGCCACCGCCCCGAGCAGCACCAGCAGGGCCACCCCGGCGGAGAGTCGGACGGCCGGCGGGCCGGGCGGCAACCCCACCCCGGCCGGGACACCGGACCAGACGTCCGTCAACCAGCCGTACGGGCCGAGCAGCACCTGGAGCGCCGCCGGGACGAGCGCCACGACCGTCGCCGCCGCCAGGCCGGCCCCGACCACCCGCAGGCGCACGTCGGACCGTACGACGGCCAGCCCGACCACGGCCGTCGCCACCGCCACCGCCAGGTACGGCGACAGCGGCTCCCCCGCCGGCACGACCAACGGCGCGAACCCGGCCACCGGCAGCGCCACGGCCAGCGCGGTCGCGGCGTACCCGCTCAGCTCGGCCCAGTGTCGACGGACCGCGGCCAGGGCGACCGGCAGCAGCCCGACGGCGCCGGCCAGGCCCCGCAGCCGCCAGTGCGGCGCCGGATCCACCTCGACCAGCGTCACGGCCACCAGGGCCGGTACGGCGAGCACCGCCACCGCCACCGCCGGGCCGGCCAGGACCCGCGCCGGCGTCGTCGACCGGCGACCCCGGGCAGCCACCATTAGCGCGGTGACCAGGACGACCGCCAGGACCGCGCCGGCGCCCACCGGCGCGGCGAGGCCGACCAGCAGGGCGTGCCCGACCAGGAGCACGCCACCGGCGGCGACCAGCACCGGCCGGTACCCCCGCCAGCCCGGCCACCGCACCGCGGCCAGCAGCAGGGCCGCCCCGGCGACCGTCTCCAGCGCGACCACCGCCGGCCACGGCGTGGCGGCGACCGCGGGCGCGGCGAACACGGTGACCACGCCCGCGGCGACGGCGAGCGGGAACCGGACGACCCGGGGCAGCAGCAGGACGCCCGCCCCGGCGGCGAGCAGCACGGCTACCGGAAGCTGCCAACCCCAGGACGCAACCGGCGCGGCGGGCGCCCCCTGCCACGGCGGCGTCGACCGGGCCACCGTGGCGGCGGCGGACCCGCCGGTCAGCAGCAGGGCCGTCTGGGCCAGACCGGCGGCCACCACGAGCGCGCCGACCCGGGGGCCGGTCCGGACCGCGCGGGGCAGCAGCCGGGCCACGCCCGCCACCGCGACCGTCACCAGCGCCGTCGCCACCAGCAGCTCGTCGGGCCGCAGCGCGGCCACCGGACGGAGCGCCGCCGCCGTGGTCAGCAGCACCAGCGCCGCCGCGGCGAGCGTCCGCAGGACCGGTCCGCCGTCGACCAGCGTGGCCCCGAGCAGGACCACCCCCACCGCCAGCAACGGCAACCCGGCCGCGTACGCGGTGCCCGCCGCCTCGCCGACGGCCAACGTCGCCGTGGCGCAGACCGTGGCCGACGCCAGGGCCAGGGCGAGCCCGGCCCAGGCGGCGACCCGACCGGCCAACCCCAGTGATCCGGGCGCCGGCCGGCGGCGCAGCCCGGCGAGCACGGCCAGGTCGACGAGCGCGACCCCGGTGAGGACCAGCGCCCAGCCGTCGACGCCCGGCCGGGCCTCGACGGCGAGCAGCGGCAGCACCGGCTGCGCCACCAGCAGCGCCGCGAACCAGGGCACCGCCAGCCGGGTGACCAGCCCGTACCCGGCGGCGAACGCCGCGCTGACCCCCCCGGTCAGCGCGGCGTACCGGGTGCCCGGCCAGGCGGTGACGCCGGCCAGGTCGACCGTCCAGGCGGCGTACCCGTCGAGCAGCACCAGCAGGAGCCCGACGGCGGCGAAGGTCTCCGCGGTGCCGCGCAGCCCGCGCCGGGCCGCCACCGGTGGGACGGCCAGCGCGAGCGCGGTGAACCCGGCCAGGATCGCCGCCCGGCCGGCGATCCCCACCGACGCCCAGGCGACGGCGGTGAAGACGATCGCCGCGGTGCCCAGCAGCAGTCCACCGAGGACGAACAGCAGCCCCTGGACGGTCCTGGTCGACGTCTCCGGCCGGCCGGCGGGCGCGACCGGAACCGACGCCGGCCCCACCGGCCCCGGACGGAACTGTCCCGGCCCGATCGGCGCGGGCCCGAACGGCGCGGGGGCGGCGTGCGCGGGGACGGCCGGCGGGGTCGTCCGGGTGGCCCGGACCCGGGCCGCCAGCTCTGCCCGCCGCTGCCGGGCGGCGCGCAGCGTCGTGCCCAGTTCGTGGTACGTGCGTCGCGCCTGCGCCACCCGCCCGGACAGGACGGAGATCTCGGCGTCGAGGCGGATCACCTCGGCGGCCACCGGGTCGGGCCCCCGACCGCACGACCGACAGCCGGCGGTCAGGTCGGCCGGGGCCCCGCAACCGGGGCAGGGGTAGCTGCTGGTCTGCACCCGGCCATCCTGCGTGCCGGCGGAAGTGGAAGCCAGAGTGCGCGTACCTAGGGACGGGTCTGGTCGTGCACCCAGGTCGAGTAGGCCGGGTTGCCGCTCTCCACCCGGGTCACCAGGATCTCCGGCACCTCGTACGGGTGGCTGGCCCGGATCTGGTCGACCAGCGCGGCGACCCGGTCCGGGGCGGTCTTGAACTGCACCGACCACTCCGAGCTGGTCTCCATCGCGGACTGCCACCAGTAGGTGCTCTCCACCTGACCACCGACCTGGGCGCAGGCCGCCAGCCGGCCGGCGACGGCGGTGGCCGCCAGCAGGTCGGCGACCGATCGGGCGTCCACCACGGTCGTCACCACGCAGATGTGCTCCACGAGCGCACCCTACGCGTTCCGTGGGCCGTCCCGGTCGATCCCCACCCGGCCGCCGCGGGTGTCGGGGGCGGTGGCGTCGGAGCCGGTGGCGTCTGGGTCGGTGGTGGGCGGGTCGCCGTCGTGGTACTGCGCGACCCAGCCGTCGATCCGCGCCCACCAGTCGAAGAGCCAGTCGATGCGCTCCTGCCGACCGGCGGGGACCTCCTCCGGGGGCACCGACCAGAACCGCATGACGATCCGCTTGTCCATCGGAAGCTCCCGCCACACGTCCGCCACGGTCAGCATCCGGTCCAGCCCGGTGTGCGCCACGAAGATCACCCCGGCGTCCGGGGCGGCGTCGAGGGCGGCGAGCAGCCCGCCCGGCTGCGGCGCGAGGACGTGCCGCATCCGCTCGGCGCGCAGCGCCATGCCCTCCAGCCCTCGGGTGCGGAGCCGGGCGATGGCCCGCAACCGCCGCCGGGGCGTGAAGTTGCCGCCCTCCGGAAAGATCACGAAGGCGTCGTTGTCGTCCAGCCCGGTGGCCAGGTGCGCGATCTGCTCGGTCACCGACCCGTCGCGTCGCCCGCCGGGCGCGAGGAACCGGGTGGGCAGCCGGTTGAGCAGCACGTCGATGGCCGGGTCCCACTGGAGGCTGTCCTTGAGGACGATCCGTGGCTCCCGGTAGAACCAGTTGACCAGCGCGTGGATCAGGATGAACGAGTCGCCCGGCCCGGCGTGCCGGCAGAGCACCAGCTCGGGTCGCCCCGGCAGGGCGGTGTCCGGGTCGGTGCCGACCACGTCGATGCTCAGCCGCAGCGTCCACCGGGCCTGCCAGAACAGGACCTGGAGGAACCAGCCGGCGAGCAGGTAGTGCGCCCGCTGGAACGCCGGAGAACGGGTCCGCCAGCCGCACCCGGAGGCGACCCACAGCCCGAAGAGCGCGACCAGCGCGGCGGCGTCCCAGAGCAGGTAGACGTACCCGATCCAGAGCAGGCGCAGCGGGCGCAGCCGGCCGGGCACGAACGGCGACAGCGCCGCCGCGGCCAGCAACCAGACCGGCAGGGTGATGACCGCGGCGACGGCCAGCAGCACCACGGCCGGGGCGAGCACGGCCCGACGGACCCACCTCGGCGGCAGCGGCATCAGCGCTCCAGCGCGGCGAGGTAGTCCCGGGAGGCGGTGTACGCGCGGCTGATCCGTCGGCCCACGGCGGCCATGTCCCGGTACGCCCAGGGGGAGTCGTCGCGGGGTTCGAGCCCGCCGGTGGGCAGCACGTGCACCTCCACCCCGGACGGCAGCCCGGCCAATTCCCGGGCGAACCGGTGCCGCCGGGCGATCTCGAACGCGACCTGGGCGACCTCCCAGGGCCGCCGGGGCGGGGTCAGCGGCCGTTCGATCCGTCCCACCTGGAGGACGAAGACCCGGGTCGCGCCGAGCGTCACCGCCTCGCCGACCGGGATGGAGTTGACGATGCCCCCGTCGACGTAGTGCTGGCCGTCGATCTGGGCCGGTGGCAGCAGCCCCGGAACGGACGCCGAGGCGACCACGGCGGGCACCACCGGGCCGGTGGTGAACCAGTGTTCGGCGGCGCGTTCGATGTTCGCCGCGCAGCAGCGGAACGGCACCTTCAGGTCGGCGAAGGTGGTCTCCGCGCCGAGTTCGCTCTCCAGCAGCTTCCGCAGCGGCCGGGGCGAGTGCAGGTGGGTACGGGCGGCGAACCGGCGGAGCTGACGGGCCACCGAGTCGCCGTACACCTCGCTCGCCTCGGGTGACGCCCAGAGCCGGACCAGCCGGTCGGTGACGGCCTCGGTCGGGTCGGTGGCGACCAGGGCGCCGTTGACCGCCCCGATCGAGGTGCCGAGCACCAGGTCGGGCCGGATCCCGGCGCGGAACAACGCCCGGAGCATGCCGACCTCGACCGCGCCGAGCACTCCCCCGCCACCGAGCACGAACGCCACCGGACCGCCGACCATGGCGTTCATCCTGGCACGGCCGCGCCCGCCGCTGCCGGTCGGCGCTTCGTGCGCGGCCCCGGGCAGCACGCCCCGACCGCTCGCGCACAGCAAGCCCAGGGCCGCTCGCGGGCGGGCAGCGGAGACAGATCAGGGAGCCACCCAAAGGTAACTATCCGTATCGCCCACTGGACTCACCGACAGAGCTCACCGTGAGTCACCCACACTAAAAGCCTTCTCTGCTTACCGTTCCCTTTGCTCTGCACCCGTATCTGCGACACTGCACCTGAGCAGGGCATCAGCAACCAGCGGGTGATCAGTGAAGCCGAGAGCCACGATGACCGTGCGTGCCTGACGCGTCGATGGGTGCAGAGCAAAGGCTTCAAATCCATGGCGGTGGGCTGGCGGGGAACTACTTCACGTAATCGAAGTTGTGGCCGGGCGCTGTTCCCCAGGCGTGCGGTTCCCCAGGCGCAACCGGCGGCGGTCGGGGGCGGGGGCGGGGGCGGGGGCGGGGGCGGGGGCGGGGGCGGCGTTCAGTCGCGGACGCCGTGAGCGGATTCCAGCGAGTGGCACAAGCCGGAGGATCGGCGCACGCCAGTGGCCGCGGACCGGCAGACGGAGACCGTCGACGATGCCCGGTCAAACCGGCCAGGCGTTGACACGTCAGACACATTCCCGCAACCTGGTAGCGCTTCCGACCCGAGGGCAGGTGCGTTCAGTGATGGGAGCGCTGCACGCCGGCAGCCTACTAGCCCGCCGATACCGGCTCGTCGACCGGATCGGCTCCGGTGGCATGTCGGTGATCTGGCGGGCCCGGGACGAGGTCCTCGACCGGATCGTGGCGGTGAAGGTGCTCGCCCCGTCGCTGGCCGCCGACGCCCGCTTCCGGGACATGGTCCGGGAGGAGGCCCGCGCCGCCGCGCAGCTCGTCCACCCCAACGTGACCTCGGTGCACGACTACGGCGAGACCATCGCCCCGGACGGCTCCATCACCTCGTTCGTGGTGATGGAGCTGCTCACCGGCGAGGAGCTGGAGTGCCGGCTCACCGAGGGGCCGCTGCCCTGGGCCGAGGCGGTCGAGATCGGCGCGCAGGTGGCCGACGCGCTCGCCGCCGCGCACCGGCTCGGCATCGTCCACCGGGACATCACCCCGGCCAACGTGATGATGACCTCGGTCGGCGCGAAGGTCCTGGACTTCGGCATCGCCACCCGGATCGGCGCCCCGGACGACGACGAGGACGGCGGCACGTTCGGCACGCCCGCGTACGTCGCGCCGGAGCGGCTGGACGGGGCGCCCACCCAGCCGTCCACCGACATCTACTCCCTCGGGGTGCTGCTCTTCGAGACGTTGACCGGGCGGGTGCCGTACCCGGCGGACACCTGGGAGCAGCTCAGCGTGGCGCTGGAGACCCGGGAGAACCCCTCGCTGGCCGGGGTGGCGGAGCTGCCGCCGGCCGTCGCCCGGACCTGCCTGCGTTGCCTCTCCCGGAACCCGGCCGAGCGCCCGACCGCGCGGCAGGTCGCCGAGACCCTGCGCAAGCAGCTCGCCGCCGAGCCCGCCCCGGCGCAGACCGTTCCGCTGCCGGCGGACGATCCACCTCCGCCGGCAGCCGGGCCGGTCCGGCCGGTCGGTCGGGTGCCGGTCACCCCGGCGTCGACCGCCGGGGACGGCGGGACGCCGGCCCGGTCCGGGAACGTCCGCCGCTGGGCGGTCACGCTGGCCGCCGGGGCGGTGCTGCTGCTCGTCGCGGGCATCCTGATCTGGCCGGACCCGCCCGGGACGGGACCGGTCACCCCTCAGGTCCAGCCGACCAGCGAGGCTGCCGCCGACCCGACCACCGCCGACCCGACCACGGTCGACCCGAGCCGACCCGCGCCCCGGCCGTCGGCGACTGCCACCCGTCGGCCCGAGCCCACCCCGAGCGCCAGCGCCGCCGCGCCGCCCCCGACGGTCGGGGACGCCCCGGAGACGCTGGTCGTCGCCGCGAACCGGCTCGACCAGCTCATCGACGCCGGGGTCGACTCCGGTGAGATCCGTTCCGACGTCGGCCTCGACCTGGCCAACCTGCTGCGCAACCTGACCCTGGCCGCCGCCGACGGCGAGGGTGACGTGACCGGGGCGGTGGCCGAGATGCGGGCGAAGGTGGCTCGCCGGGTCAGCGAGGGCGGCATCACCCCCGGGTACGCCCGACAGCTCGACGCCGCTCTCGACCGCCTCGACGCCGCCCGCGCCTGACGACCCGCCCCGGCAGGCGGACGCCCGGGCCGGACGGCCCGGCTCAGCGCGTGGACGGCCCGGATCAGCGCGTGGACGTCCGGGCCGGCTCCGGCCGGACGCCCGGACCGGCGGCGAACCGCCGGTAGACGGCCTCGTACCCCCGGGTCATCCCGGCGGTGGAGAAGTGCTCTGCCACGTGCGCCACACAGGCGTCCGGCGTGATCCGGTCCACCTCTCGCAGCGCCGCCGGCAGCTCCTCGACGCGGTCGCACACCAGCCCCGTCACGCCCGGCCGGACCAGCTCCGGCACCGCGCCCCGCCGCAACGCCACCACCGGCGTGCCGGTCGCCATCGCCTCGACCATCACCATGCCGAACGGCTCGTCCCACTGGATCGGCATGATCAGGCAACGGGCCTCGACCAGCAGCCGCAGACAGGTGTCCCGGTCGACGTTGACCAGCACCCGCACGTCCGGCCCCAGCAGCGGCTCGACCGCCTCCGTGTAGTGGCGGCGCTCCCCCGGCTCGGCGCACTTGCCGGCCAGCACCAGCGGCAGGCCGGCCGCCCGGCAGGCCGCGACCGCCACCTCCGGTCCCTTGTCCGGGCTGAACCGGGCCAGCCACAGCACCGGCCCGGTCCCGGGCGCGGTCTTGCGCGGGAAGTCCGCCGGCTCCAGCGCGTTGTGCACCGTGCCGGCCCAGGGCAGGCGCGGGTTCAGCCGGCGCTGGGCGTGCGAGATGGCCACCAGCCCGACCGACGGGTGGACGTGGCTGAGCACGTCGCCGTACTCGCCGACCGGGTTGCCGTGGATGGTGGCGACGGTGGGCACGCTCCGCCGGTCGGCCAGCAGCGGCCCCACCGTGGTGTGGTCGTGGACCACGTCGAAGTCGGCCGCGTCGAGCGCCTGGTGCACCCGGGCCAGATGGGCGAGTTCGGGCAGCGACTCGCCGAGCCGGTCGTGCTGGAGCTCGTCGACTGTCGGCACGTACTCCGCGTCGGTGCCGTGCCGTCCGCCGGCGCCGAAGACGGTGACCGCGTGGCCCCGGTGAACCAGCCCCTCGACCAGCCCCGCGACCACCTGTTCGAGGCCGCCGTAGCCGGACGGGGGCACCGGGTACCAGGGCGGCACCACCATCGCGATCCGCAACGGCCCCTCGCGCTCCCCGGACGACTGGTCCACGACGACGAGCCCCTCCCTGTCAGCTCCGCACCGGCGACTTCCCGTCGTCGTCCCGGGTAAACGGGCGGTCGCGGACGCCGGAAAGGGCGACGGCGGGCGCCGGAACCGACCCCCTCGGTTCCGGCGCCCGCCGCCACGGTGCGGAGACAGGCTCGTGGTCAGGACGCTTCGGCGAGCGTCGCGGTGGTGCTGGCGGTGGCGCCGTCCCGGCGGTAACCGATCTCGACCCGGTCACCGACCTTGCCGGCCTGGACGGCCGCCACCAGGTCGTTCGAGTCGTTGATGGGCTTGTCGCCGAACTTGAGGATCACGTCCCCCTGGCGCAGGCCGGCCTTCTCGGCGGCGCTGCCCGGGGTGACCGACGAGACCAGCGCCCCGCCGTCCTCGGCGCCGGTGACACTGACCCCGAGGGACGGGTGGCTGACCTTCTCGCCGCGCTGGAGCGCCGCCGCGACGACCTTGGCCTTGTTGCTCGGGATGGCGAAGCCCACGCCGATGTTGCCGGTGCTCTGCCCGCTGGTGGCGATGGCCGTGTTGATGCCGATCACCTCGCCCCGGGTGTTGACCAGCGCGCCACCGGAGTTGCCCGGGTTGATCGGGGCGTCGGTCTGGAGCAGGCCGGAGATCGAGCTGGCCCCGGCACGCGGGTCCTGCTGGCTGCCGGCCTGGATGGTGCGGTCCCGGGCGCTGAGGATGCCCGCGGTCACCGAGCCCTGCAGACCGAGCGGGCTGCCCAGGGCGAGGACCTGGTCGCCGACCTGCATCGCGTCGCTGTCGCCGAGCTTGGCCGCTTTCAGACCGGACACCCCGGCGGCCTTCACCACCGCCAGGTCGGTCTTCGGGTCGGTGCCGACGATCTCCGCGTCGGCGGTGCGGCCGTCGGCGAAGACCACCCGGACGTTGTTCCCGCCGCCACCGGAGGCGACCACGTGGTTGTTGGTCAGCACGTACCCGTCGGCGGTGAGGATGACGCCGGAGCCCTCGCCGCTGCCGGCCTGGATGGAGACCACGCTGTCCTGCACCGCCGCGGCGATCTTCGGCAGGTCGGCGCTGTCGATCACGGGCGCGGCGGAGTAGGTGCGGGTGGGGCCGGAGTTGTCGGACAGGGCCAGCGCCAGGGCGCCTCCGCCGACCCCGGAGCCGAACATCAGGGCCACCACCGCCACGCCGGCCGCGGCGAACTTCGCCACCCGGCCCGGCGGCGGCCCCGGCCGGTGGCCCGGCCCCTGCGCCCACGGCGGCACCGGCCCGCCGGGCGGCGTGACCGGACCGTGCCCGCCGGGCGGCAGCGAGCCGGGTCCGCCGGGCGGTGTCACCGGACCGAACGGTCCCTGCTGCCCCGGGTACCCGGCGTTCCACCCGCCCTGGTGCCCGGGGTACCAGGGACCGGCCGGGTACCGGCCGGCGGCCGGCGGAAAGCCGGGCTGCCCGGACGTCTGACCCGGGGAGAAGGGCGCGGCGCCCGTCGACGGGCCGCCCGGCGCGTAGCCGGAGCCGGCCGGCCCGGCGCTGGTCGGCTCGTACGTCGGCGCGGCGCTGGTCGGCGCGTACGGGGAGGCGGGCGCCGGCGTGGCGGCGGGACGCCAGCCCACGCCGGAGTCGTCGGCCGGACCGGTCGACGGACCGGTCACCGGGCCGGAGCCGGCGGGGAGTGCGGAACCGGAGGTGGGCGCGTCCGAGGGGTTGGCCCCGGGCGTCGACGCGGCGTCGGCCTGCGCCGGACGCCGCTGCGGGTCGGTCTCGTGCTCGGTCATGACTCCACCTTGCCCCCGGGGACTGCGTCCCGCCTGGAACGCGCCTGAATGTTGCCTGAAAATCAAGACGGGTCGTCGTCGGCCGACCCGCCCGGCGGGGACTCCGCGGGGAGCAGCGGCAGCCGGACCCGGAAGGTCGCGCCGCCACCCGGCGTCGGCACCACCTCGACGGCGCCGTTGTGCGCCGCGACCAGGGCGGCCACGATCGCCAGGCCGAGGCCGGTGCCGGTCACCCCGCCGGCCCGCCGGGTACGCGCCGCGTCCACCCGGTAGAACCGCTCGAAGACCCGCTCGGCCTGCTCCTCGGAGAGTCCCGGGCCGGTGTCGGCCACCTCCACCACCGCCATCCGGTTCTCGTCCGCGCAGAGCCGCAGGGTGACCGAGGTGTCCGGTGGGGTGTGGGTCAGCGCGTTGGTCATCAGGTTGCCGATGACCTGCCGGAGCCGGGCGTCGTCGCCCTCGACCACCAGCGGACCGGCGTCGGGGGCGAGTTCCAGGTCGATCCGGCGTTGCGGGGCGACCACCCGGGCCGCCTGCACCGCGTCGGCGGCGAGCACCGGCAGCTCGACCGGGGCCAGCGACAGCGGTCGTTCCCGGTCCAGCCGGGCCAGCAGCAGCAGATCCTCCACCAGCAGGCCCATCCGGGCGGCCTCGTCCTCGATCCGGCGCAGCAGGTCCGCGGTCTGCTCCGGCGCCCGCGCCGCGCCCTGCCGGTACAGCTCGGCGAAGCCCCGGATCGTGGTGAGCGGGGTGCGCAGCTCGTGGGAGGCGTCCGCCACGAACTGCCGCATCCGTACCTCGGACCGGATCGCGCGGGCCTCGGAGGTCCGCGCCGCCTCGGCGGCGTCCCGGGCGGCGGCCTCGGCCCAGCGGGCCGCCGACTCCGAGGCAGCCCGGGCCCGGAACGCGGCCTCGATCTGGGTGAGCATCGAGTTCAGCGCCCGGGAGAGGCGGCCCAGCTCGGAGGTGGGGCAGTCGTTGCCCTGTTCCGGGTCGGGGACCCGTCGGCTCAGGTCACCGCCGGCGATGGCCGCCGCCGTCCGTTCGATCTCGACGAGCGGTTTCAGGCTGGTACGCACGATCGCCGCCCCGATCGAGGCGAGCAGGACCAGCACCGCGCCGCCGACCATCAGGTCCACCCAGACGAGCTGGTGGACCGCCCGGTCGACGTCGGAGAGGTGCTGCCCGATGGCCAGCACCCCGTCGTCGGGCGCGTCGGAGAACCGGATGTAGAGGATCCGCCAGCGCATCCCGCCGTCCTGGGAGCGCACCGTGAACGGCTCGCCGGCCCGCTGCTGGGCCTCGGCGAGGTCGTCGCGGACGGCCGGCAGGTCCCCGGTCTCCAGGGCGCTGTCGTACTTCAACGCGTGTACGCCGTTGACGTCGATCACCATGACCGAGAAGTCGGTCGGCAGGTCGGCCCGCTGCGGGTTCCCCTCGGCGAGGAACCGGTTGACGGTGGACCGGATGGTGGCCTCGCTGCTGCGCAGCTCCTCGTCCACCTGGTCCTCCAGGTAGCTGCGGAGGAAGAACGTGGTCAGCGAGCTGATCACCAGCAGCGCGGCGGCCACCAGGGCGAGCACCGCCGCCACCAGCTTGACCCGTAGCGGTACCGCCCGTAGCCGCCCCTTAGCCAGGTCTACCGCGTTCACGCCGCCGGCTTGCGCAGCACGTACCCGACCCCGCGCAGGGTGTGGATCAGGCGGGGCTGGGTGTTGTCGACCTTGCGCCGCAGGTACGAGATGTACGACTCGACGATGTTGTCGTCGCCCCGGAAGTCGTAGTTCCAGACGTGGTCGAGGATCTGCGCCTTGGACAGCACCCGGTTGGCGTTGAGCATCAGGTACCGCAGCAGCTTGAACTCGGTCGGCGAGAGCTGCACCCGCTGGCCGGCGCGGTGCACCTCGTGGGTCTCCTCGTCCAGCTCCAGGTCGGCGAAGGTGAGCCGGGCGACGGCGTGCTCCCCGTTGACCGTACGGCGCAGCACGGCCCGGATCCGGGCGGTCAGCTCCTCCAGGCTGAACGGCTTGGTGACGTAGTCGTCGCCGCCCAGGGTCAACCCGCGGATCTTGTCGTCGGTGGCGTCCCGGGCGGTGAGGAACACCACCGGGGTCCGGGTGCCGCCCTCGCGGAGCATCCGGATCACCTCGAAGCCGTCCAGGTCGGGGAGCATCACGTCGAGGACCACCAGGTCGGGCCGGTGGTCCTTGGCGGCGGTCAGCGCCGCGCTGCCGCTGGTCGCCGTCGCCACGTCGAAGCCGGCGAAGCGCAGGCTCGCGGAGAGCAGCTCGAGGATGTTCGGGTCGTCCTCGACGACGAGCAGCCGCGCCTCGGTCTGGGTAGGGGCCATGCGGCCATCATCCGCGACATCGCTGCGCCGGGGCTGGACGGTTCCTGCAAAAACCCTGAAAGCCGGCGTGTCGCGTCCGGGTTGGCCGGTCAGGCGGGGGTGAGCCGCAGCGCGGACTCGGCGGCCCGGGCCAGCCGCCGCCGGTCCGTCCCCGGCGTCGGGTGCAGCGCCGACCCGACCACCACCGAGACGACCAGGTCCCGCGCGCCCAGCACCCGCCGTACCGACTGCCAGAGGTCGTCGTCCCCGACGAACGCGCCGACGGTCGTCTCGGCGTCGGTGGCGGCGCACCGGTAGCTGATCCGTACCGGCGTCACCGGCGCCCCGGCGTCCACGGCCGCCTGGAACATCGCCGGCCGGAACCGGCGTCCGGGCCGCAGGTGGCGGGCGTCGGCGACGCCGCACCAGGTGGTGCCCTCCGGGTAGACCGCGACCGTCCGGCCGGCGCGCAGCAGCGCGGCGACCCGGCCCACGGTGGCCGGCAGGTCACGTGGTCGGGACCGGTCGACGAAGACCGTGCCGACGGCCGCGGCGAGCGGCCCGATCAGCGGCCAGCCCCGGACCTCCCGCTTGGCCAGCATCCGGGCCGGGCCGAGGGCCAGCAACGCCACCACGTCCAGCCAGGAGACGTGGTTGGCGACCAGCAGCGCCGGGCGGCGCGGCAGCCGGCCGCGCACCACCAGCCGTACCCCGAACGCCCGGGCCAGGCCGCGCGCCCAGGCCCGGACCCCGGCCCGTCGGGCGGCCGGCGGCAGCAGCGGGTACGCCGCCACCAGCCCCACCCCCGCCGACAGCGTTCCGAGTACGGCCAGCAGTCGCGCCGCCCGCCTTGCGACCGGTACGGCGGGCGCCTGACCGGCCCCCGGCAGGCACGCCACGTCGCACCCGGAGAGCGGACGCCACAGGTCGTGCCCGACGGCGCTCACCCGGCCGCCGCCCCGACCGCGCCGAGCCCCGCGCCGGCCGGCCCGGCAGAGGACGGCCCGGCCGCCGCCGGGGGCGCCGGCTCGCCGAGGAAGTGCCGCAGGTAGCGCGGGTTCATCCGGTCCAGGTCGAGCAGCACGTAGAAGTCGGCGACCCCGAAGTCCGGGTCGTGGGCCGGCTCGCCGCACACCCAGGCGCCCAGCCGCAGGTACCCGCGCAGCAGCGGCGGCACGGCCGGGCGGGCGGCCCGGTCGGGCGTCGGCGGGGGGCCGGCCTCGGCGAGCCAGGGTCGGCGCGGACGGACCCGCAGCGGCGGCGGGGCGAGGTGCCGCGCCTGCGCCAGCGCCCAGACCCCGGCGGCGGCGGCCCCGCCGTCGGCGACCGGCACCGAGGCGCAGCCGCCGAGCCACCGTAGGCCGCGCAGGTGCAGGTAGCGGGCGATCCCGGCCCACATGAGGTTGATCACGGCGCCGGTCCGGTGGTCGGGGTGCACGCAGGAGCGTCCCGCCTCGACCAGGCCGTCCCGCAGCGGGGCGAGCGCGGCCAGGTCGAACTCCTGCTCGGCGTACCAGCGGTCGACCCGGCCCGGCGGCAGCAGCCGGTAGGTGCCGACCACCGTGCCGGCGCGGTCCTCCCGGACCACCAGGTGGTCGCACCAGCGGTCGAGGTCGTCGACGTCCAGCCCGGCGGCGCCGGGACGCAGGGTCGCGCCGAGCTCCGCGCCGAAGACCTCGTGCCGCAGCCGTTGGGCGGCCGCCACGTCCACCGGGTCGTCGGCGATGTGCAGGGTGTAGCCGCTGGTGACCAGAGGGGTGCCAGCGGTGCGCAGAACGGCCATGAGCCCTGTGTAGGGGGCCGGGGTTGCCGGCTACCGGTTCGGCGGGTGTCGATCCGGTGAACGCCCGTCGCATCCCTGCCGACCGCCGTGGCAGGCTGCCGGGAGGGCGGGGCGACGAGGCCCGGTCCGGGGACGGCGGGGAGGCACACGAGTGATCATCGAGGCGCGGTTCAACGGGCCGTACGGGACCGGCAACGGCGGCTGGAGCGCGGGCACGTTCGCCGCCGGGTTCGCCGCCGACCCGCAGCCCGCCGGCGCGGTCGAGGTGACGCTGCGCCGGCCGCCGCCGCTGGGGGCGCCGCTGACCGCCGTACCGGCCGACGGCGGTGGCGGGGAGATCCGTGATCCGGACGGCGCGCTCGTCGCCCGGGTCGAGCCGGTGCCCGCGTTCGGCCCGACGACGCCCGGGGTGGACCTGGCCACCGCGACGGTTGCCGCCGCCGACTACCCCGGTTTCACCGAGCATCCGTTCCCCGGCTGCTACGTGTGCGGCCCGGAGCGGCCGGACGGCCTGCGGATCTTTCCCGGGCGGCTGCCGGACGGCCGGACGGCGGCCCCGTTCCACGTCCCGGAGCAGGTGGTCCCGGCCACGGTGTGGGCCGCGCTGGACTGTCCGGGCGGCTGGGCGGTGATCGCCCCGGGCCGGCCGTACCTGCTCGGTCGGATCGCGGTGATGGTCCGGGCGCTGCCCCGGCCCGGCGACCGGTGCGTGGTCACCGGCGCGGTCGGCGGCGGGGAGGGTCGCAAGGCGCTGGTCCACTCCAGCCTGTACGCCCCGGACGGCGCGCTGCTGGCGTACGCCCGCGCCACCTGGATCGCCCTGTCGGCGGGCTGACCGGATCGCCCTGTCGGCGGGTTGACCCCCGTCGGCCCGTCGACCGGCGTCACGTGATGCAATCACGGTAGGTGACAGGCCCTCCTACCCCGGGAGGACCCGATCCTGCCTGAGACGGAGGCGGATCTCGGAGCCGGGTGCAATTGACCGCAGCCCGTCCACCCGTCACGCTGTGTGACGGCGCTTCCTGGCGCCAGGGGAGGAGAGCAATGTCTGACGGGCAGCGGAGCCCCACCGACGAGGGCCGGATCGTGGTGTCCGGCCTGACCAAGCAGTACCGCGCGGTACGGGCGGTGGACGACCTGTCGTTCACCGTGCGACCCGGGCGGGTGACCGGGTTCCTCGGCCCGAACGGCGCCGGCAAGACCACCACCCTGCGGATGCTGCTGAACCTGGTCACGCCCACCTCGGGCACGGCGACCATCAGCGGGGCCCGGTACGCCGACCTGACCGACCCGTTCCGGCACGTCGGGGCGGTGCTGGAGGCCTCCAGCGCGCACAAGGGGCGGACCGGCGTCGACCACCTGCGGGTGATCTGCGCGGCGGCCGGGTTGCCGCGGCGGCGGGCCGACGAGGCGCTGGCCATGGTGGGGCTCACCCCGGCGGCGAAGCGCAAGTTCAAGGGGTACTCGCTGGGCATGAAGCAGCGGCTGGGCATCGCCGCGGCGATGCTCGGCGACCCGCGGGTGCTGATCCTGGACGAGCCGGCCAACGGCCTCGACCCGGAGGGCATCCGCTGGATGCGCGGCTTCCTCAAGGATCTCGCCCGGCAGGGGCGGACCGTGCTGGTCTCCAGTCACCTGCTCTCCGAGATGCAGCTCCTCGCCGACGACGTGGTGATCATCGCCGCCGGTCGGCTGGTCCGGCAGGGACCGGTCGGCGAGGTGATCGGGTCGATGGCGCAGGGTGGCCGGGTCCGGGTGCGCACCCCGCAGGCCGACGAGCTGGTCGCCGCGTTGCGCGAGCTGTCGGCCACCGTCGAGCCGGACGGGCAGGGCGCCCTGCTGGTGACCGGGGTGGACGCCCCGGCCGTCGGCCGGGCCGCGCTGGCCGGCGGGATCGAGCTGCACGAGCTGACCCCGGAACGACCCGACCTGGAACGGGTCTTCCTGGACCTGACGGCCGGAAAGGCGGGCATCCGATGAACCTGGTCCGATCCGAGCTGCTCAAGATCCGTACGACGAGCACCTGGTGGCTGCTGGCGCTCGGCGCGTTCGCGGCGGTGGCGTTGGCCTTCGCCTTCAACGCCTGGCTCGCGCACACCACCCTCTCCGGCGACGGCGCCAACGTGGGCCTCAGCCCGGAGGAGGCGGCGGCCCAGAACGACGTGGCCGGGCAGGCGGCCAACCTGTACACCTCGGGGCAGTACTTCGGGCTGCTGTTCGTGATGCTGATCGGCATCCTGATGGTGACCAACGAGTTCTTCCACCAGACCGCCACCACCACGTTCCTCAGCACGCCGCGCCGGACGTCGGTGATCTTCAGCAAGCTGGTGGCGGCGTCCCTTGTCGGTTTCGCCTTCTGGCTGGTGACCACGGTCGTCGACCTGGTGGCCGGGGCGGTCTTCCTGACCGCCCAGGACTACGGCACCCAGCTCGGCGAGTGGGAGGTGCACCGGGCGCTGCTGCTCAACCTGCTGGCGTACGCGATCTGGACGATCCTGGGGGTCGGCATCGGGACGCTGATCACCAACCAGCTCGGCGCGGTGATCACCGCCTCGGTGGTGTACCTGGTCGGCACCCAGGTGGTCGGGCTGCTCTTCCTGCTGCTGTCCAACCTGCTGGACAACGAGAGCGTGCTGGAGTGGCAGGTGATCTGGCCGGCGGTCGCCTCCCAGGTCATGATCAGCGGGATCGACTCGCCGATGCTGCCGCCGTGGTGGACCGGGGCGCTGGTGCTGGTCGGGTACGCGGTGGTGGCCGGCGCCGCCGGCATCATGATCACCCGCCGCCGCGACATCTCCTGACCGCTGGCCGGCCGTTCTCCTCGGCCGTCGCCCCGGCCCCACCGGTCGACCGCGCCGTCGCCTGCCCGACACGCTGTGTGTCGGGCCGGCGACGGCCTGGTGACCATCGGCGGGTGGCGGCGCGGGCCGGTAACGCGCGGAGACCGGCCGTTAGCAGGGAGCGAACACGTACGCAGCGGTTCGTGAATTTCTGGCGTCTTCTGTGAAACGTGACACGGGCTGGAGGCGGAAATGCCTCCGGCAGTCGCACGGCGTAGCCTTGGCACCAGTCTGTCCGCTCCCCGATGGGGGACTGCTCGCGGACGCCGCGAGACATACAACGCGCGTGAAAGAGGCGATTACCGGCCGTGTCGACCCAGCAGACTTCGCAGGAGAACCCACTGGCGGGTTTCGGCCCGAACGAGTGGATCGTCGAGGAGATGTACCAGCGCTACCTCGCCGACCCCAACAGCGTCGATTCGGCCTGGCACGACTTCTTCGCCGACTACCAGCCGGGGCCGGGGGCCGGCAGCCCGTCGGCCACGCCCGCCCCGACGGCGTCCGCGTCGGGCGGGGCGGAGCCGGCCGGGCAGCAGGAGGCCGCCGGGAGCGTGACGCAGAGCGACGGCGGTGGCCCGGCCGCCACGTCGACGGCGACCGGGCCCGCCGAGGCCCGGCCCGCCGCCACGCCGAAGCCTGACGGGGCCAGGCCCGACGGAGCCAGGCCCGCCGAGAGCAGGGCCACCGAGAGCAGGCCGGCCGCCGCGCCGGCGAAGACCGCCCCGAAGAGCGCCGCCCCGGCGAAGCCGGCCGCCAAGGCCACCACCGACAAGGCGGCCACCGACAAGGCCGCGACCGACAAGGCGGCCACCGACAAGGCGGCGACCACGAAGACCACGGCCGCCAAGGCCGCGACCACGAAGGCCGGGCCGTCGTCGAACGGCGCCCGGACCACCCCGCTGCGCGGCGTCGCGGCGAAGATCGTCCAGAACATGGACGCCTCGTTGAGCGTGCCCACCGCGACGAGCGTGCGGGCCGTCCCGGCCAAGCTGCTCGTCGACAACCGCATCGTGATCAACAACCACCTGGCCCGGGGTCGCGGCGGCAAGGTCAGCTTCACCCACCTGATCGGGTACGCGATGGTCCGGGCGCTTGTCGAGCACCCGGAGATGAACAACTCCTTCGCCGAGGTCGACGGCAAGCCGGCGGTGGTCGCCCCGGAGCACGTCAACCTCGGCATCGCCATCGACCTCACCAAGCCCGACGGCACCCGCAACCTGGTCGTGCCGTCCATCAAGGCCTGCGAGCAGATGGACTTCCGGCAGTTCTGGCAGGCGTACGAGGACGTGGTCCGGCGGGCCCGCCGCAACGAGCTGACCATGGAGGACTACTCCGGCACCACGATCTCGTTGACCAACCCGGGCGGCATCGGCACCGTCCACTCGATGCCCCGGCTGATGACCGGCCAGAGCGCGATCATCGGCGTCGGCGCGATGGAGTACCCGGCCCCGTACCAGGGCATGAGCGAGGCCACCCTGGCCGACCTGGCGGTCAGCAAGGTCATCACGCTGACCAGCACGTACGACCACCGGATCATCCAGGGCGCCCAGTCCGGCGAGTTCCTCAAGGTGATGCACGAGCTGCTGCTCGGCGAGCACGGCTTCTACGACCAGCTCTTCACCTCGCTGCGCATCCCGTACGAGCCGGTGCGCTGGATGCGTGACGTCGCGGTGAACAGCGAGGGCCAGGTCAACAAGACCGCCCGGGTGCACGAGCTGATCCACGCGTACCGGGTGCGCGGTCACCTGATGGCCGACACCGACCCGCTGGAATTCAAGATCCGCAAGCACCCGGACCTGGACGTCCTCCAGCACGGGCTGACCCTGTGGGACCTGGACCGCGAGTTCCCGGTCAACGGCTTCGCCGGCCGGCAGCGGATGAAGCTGCGGGACATCCTCGGCGTGCTGCGCGACTCGTACTGCCGCCGCATCGGCATCGAGTACATGCACATCCAGGACCCGGAGGAGCGGCGCTGGATCCAGGAACGGATCGAGCTCGGGTACCAGAAGCCGAGCGCCGACGAGCAGAAGCACGTGCTCAACCGGCTCAACGCGGCCGAGGCGTTCGAGACCTTCCTCCAGACCAAGTACGTCGGGCAGAAGCGCTTCTCGCTGGAGGGCGGCGAGTCGCTGATCCCGCTGCTCGGCGAGGTGCTGGAGTCCTCGGCCGAGGCCGGGCTGGACGAGGTCGTCATCGGCATGGCCCACCGGGGCCGGCTGAACGTGCTGGCCAACGTGGTCGGCAAGCCGTACGAGAAGATCTTCTCGGAGTTCGAGGGGCACCTGGACCCGCGCTCCACGCAGGGCTCCGGCGACGTGAAGTACCACCTCGGCCAGAACGGCAAGTTCAGCACCCCGGACGGCGAGCACCAGGTCAAGGTCTCGGTGGTGGCGAACCCGTCCCACCTGGAGGCGGTCGACCCGGTGCTGGAGGGCATCGTCCGGGCCAAGCAGGACCGGATCGACCTGAAGCTGGAGGGCTACACCGTGCTGCCGCTGGCGGTGCACGGTGACGCCGCGTTCGCCGGTCAGGGCGTGGTCGCCGAGACGCTCAACCTCTCCCAGTTGCGGGGTTACCGCACCGGCGGCACGGTGCACGTGGTGGTCAACAACCAGGTCGGCTTCACCACCGCCCCGGAGTACAGCCGGTCCAGCCTCTACAGCACCGACGTGGCCCGGATGATCCAGGCGCCGATCTTCCACGTCAACGGTGACGACCCGGAGGCCGTGGTGCGGGTCGCCCGGCTGGCCTTCGAGTACCGGCAGGCGTTCAACAAGGACGTCGTCATCGACATGGTCTGCTACCGGCGGCGCGGGCACAACGAGGGCGACGACCCGTCGATGTCCAACCCCCAGATGTACAAGATCATCGACTCGAAGCGGTCGGTACGCAAGCTCTACACCGAGGAGCTGATCGGTCGGGGGGACATCACCGTGGAGGACGCGGAGGAGCTGCTCCGCGACTACCAGGCGCAGTTGGAGCGGGTCTTCAAGGCCACCCGGGACGCCGCCTCGGCCCCCAAGCAGGTCAGCCGGCCGCGTCGCGAGGACGAGCCGGAGCCGCAGGTGGAGACGGCCACCGACGCCGCCGTCGTCAAGGCGGTCGGCGACGCGCACGTCAACCTGCCCGACGGGTTCACCCCGCACAAGCGGATCCAGCAGCTCCTCGACCGGCGGGCCAGGATGTCCGTCGAGGGCGGCATCGACTGGGGCTTCGGCGAGATCATCGCGTTCGGGTCGCTGCTGCACGACGGGGTCACCGTCCGGCTCGCCGGTCAGGACTCCCGGCGCGGCACGTTCGTGCAGCGGCACGCCTCGATCGTGGACTCCCGCACCGGCGAGGACCACCTCCCGCTGAAGACGCTCACCGCCGACGGCGAGCGCTCCCGGTTCTTCGTGCACGACTCACTGCTCAGCGAGTACGCCGCGATGGGCTTCGAGTACGGCTACTCGGTGGAGAACGTCAACGCGCTGGTCTGCTGGGAAGCCCAGTTCGGTGACTTCGTCAACGGCGCCCAGTCGGTGATCGACGAGTTCATCTCCTCCGGCGAGGTGAAGTGGGGCCAGCGTTCCGCGGTCACCCTGCTGCTGCCGCACGGCCACGAGGGTCAGGGCCCGGACCACACGTCCGGCCGCCCCGAGCGGTTCCTCCAGATGTGCGCCGAGGACAACATGCGGGTGTCCATCCCGACCACCCCGGCTAACTACTTCCACCTGCTGCGCCGGCAGGCGCTGTCGCCGAAACGCAAGCCGCTGGTGGTGTTCACGCCGAAGTCCCTGCTGCGGCACAAGCTCTGCGTGTCGCCGGTGGAGGACTTCACCTCGGGCACCTTCCAGCCGGTGCTCGCCGACCCGGCCGCGCCCGCCCCGGAGCAGGTGAAGCGGGTTCTGCTCTGCTCGGGCAAGGTCTACTACGACCTGTTCCAGGCGCGGCAGGAGCGCGGCGTTACGGACACCGCGATCGTCCGGATCGAGCAGCTCTACCCGCTGCCGGTCGACCAGATCCGGGCCGCGCTCGCCGGCTTCCCCAACGCCGAGGACGTCGCCTGGGTGCAGGAGGAGCCGGCCAACCAGGGCGCCTGGAGCTTCGTCGCGCTCAACCTGCTGGAGCACCTGGACGACGTACGGTTGCGGCGCATCTCCCGGCCCGCCGCCGCCGCGCCGGCGGTCGGCTCGGCCAAGATGCACGACGTCGAGCAGGGCGCCCTCATCGAGGCCGCGCTTCCCCGTCCCTGACCCGCTACCCGCTGGGGCAGCGCCCGCCGTACCCGGTGGGCCTGCCCCAGCGGCATGTCCGAGGAGAGCACCATGTACTTCACCGACCGGGGTATCGAGGAGCTGGTCGAGCGGCGCGGGGAGGAATCCGTGTCGATCGAGTGGCTGGGCGAACGGTTGCGGGACTTCGTCGACCTGAACCCTGAGTTCGAGACGCCGATCGAGCGGTTCGCCACCTGGCTGGCCCGACTGGACGACGAGGACGAGGACTGACGGCCCCGGATGCGGGAGATGGACGGGCGTCACCCGGCGAGGTGATTGACACCCAGCGTCACCGGGGGGTGCACTGGTAGGCAGCGTCCCGGTCAGGCCGGCCCGGCCCGGCCGTACGCCGCCCGGCCCAGGGAGGCGACCGTGACCCCCGGATCCCCCAGACCCCCGCAGGACGCGGTGACCGTACGCCGGCTCCGGGTCGGCGTCGGCGTCGTCGGCCTCGCCCTGCCGATCGTCCTGATCGTCGGGCACGGCATCGTCGCCGGCCGACCCGTCCTGCTCGACTCGCTCAGCGGCTACTACCACAGCGAGCTGCGGGACGTCTTCGTCGGCAGCCTGTGCGCGGTCGGCGTGTTCCTGATCAGCTACCGTCACCGGTACCCCGACGACCTGATCAGCACGGTCGCCGGGGTGCTGGCGATCGCGGTGGCGCTGTTCCCCACCGCGCCGGCCGACCCGAGCCGCGCCGAACGGGCCGTCGGCGTGGCGCACCAGGTGTCCGCCGGCGCCCTCTTCCTGCTGCTGGCGGTCTTCTGCCTGGCCCTGTTCACCCGGCCCGACCCGACCGTCCGCCCCGACCCGAAACCGGGCAACCGGTTCTACCGCGCCTGCGGGTTCCTCATCCTGGCGGCGATCGGTTTGGCGGTGGCCAGCGTCGCCCTGCCCGACGACGTACGCGACACGCTCCGCCCGGTGTTCTGGTGCGAGACGGTCGCGGTCTTCGCCTTCGGCGCGGCCTGGCTGGCCCGCAGCGACGCGATCTTCCGGGCCGCCCACCCGCCCCGCGAGGACACCTCCCGCCCCGCCGAGCCCGCCCTCCCCTAGGACCCGACGAACACCACCGGACCCGCTGCCGGGACCAACGACCCGGGCGGCGACTGCGGCGCTCTTGTAGCGTGAGGGCGTGGCGCGCAGTGTCTACCTCACCGGCGTGGGCTCGGGCGGCGGCAAGTCCACCATCGCCCTCGGGCTCGCCGAGCTGCTCTCCCGGCAGGTCGAGCGGATCGGCGCGTTCCGGCCGCTGGTCCCCGCCGCCGCGCCCGACCCGATCCTCGCCCTGCTCGCCGACCGTTACCGCATCGCCCGGCCCCTCGACGAGCTGGGCGGCGCCACGTACCCGGAGGCGGCCGCCCTGGTCGGCGAGGGCCGACGGGAGGAGCTGGTCTCCCGGATCGTCCAGCGGTACCGGGCGGTGGAACGCCGCTGCCCGGCGATGGTGGTGGTGGGCAGCGACTTCGACGACACCGGTGACCCGGGCAACCCCCGCGAGCTGGCGTTCAACGCCCGGCTCGCGGTCGAGTTCGGCAGCGTCGTGGTGCCCGTGGTGGACGGTTTCGGGCAGCAACCGGCGGCGATCGCGTCGACGGCGCGCGGCGCGTACCACGATCTGGTCGACCTGGGGGCGACGGTGCTGGCGGTGATCGCCAACCGGGTGTCCGACGCGATGACGCTGCCCGAGCTGCCCGTCCCGACGTACGCGATCCCGGAGGTGCCCACGGTGTCGGCGCCGACGGTGGCCGAGGTGGCGGCGGCGCTCGGCGCGACCGTGCTGGCCGGCGATGACGCCGCCCTCGACCGGGACGTGCTGGACTACGTGGTCGGCGCGGCGCACGTGCCGGCCCTGCTGGACCACCTCACCGACGGCTGCCTGATGATCACCCCCGGGGACCGGGACGACCTGCTGGTCGCCGCGAGCGCCGCGCACGTGGCCGGGCAGGTGTCGCTGGCCGGGCTGGTGCTGACCCTCGGTGAGCGGCCCGACCCGCGGGCGATGCGGCTGGTGGAGCGCCTGAACACCGGCCTCGCCGTGCTCTCCGTGCCGACCGACAGCTACCACACGATCTCCGCCGCCAACCGGATCGAGGGCCGCCCCAGCACGGCCAACCCGCGCAAGGTGGAGGCGGCGTTGGGCGCGTTCGAGGCGCACGTGGACACCGTCGACCTGGCCCGCCGGCTGGAGGTCACCCGTTCGGCGCGGGTCACCCCGCTGATGTTCGAGTACGACCTGATCGACCGGGCCCGGGCGCAGCGACGGCGGCTGGTGCTCCCCGAGGGAGCGGAGGAGCGCATCCTGCGGGCGGCGGAGATCCTGCGCCGCCGGGGAGTCGCCGACCTGACCCTGCTCGGCCGCCACGACGACATCGCCCGCCGCACCCGGGAGCTGGGCATCGACATCGGCGACGCCGAGCTGGTCGACCCGGCGACCAGCGACCTGCGGGACGACTTCGCCGCCGAGTACGCGCGACTGCGCGCCCACCGGGGCATGACCGTCGAGTTGGCGCACGACGTCGTGGCCCGGCCGAACTACTTCGGCACGATGATGGTGCGGCTCGGGCACGCCGACGGGATGGTCTCCGGGGCCACCCACACCACCGCCGCCACCATCCGCCCGGCGTTCGAGATCATCCGTACCGTGCCGGGGCTCTCCGTCGCCTCCAGCGTCTTCTTCATGCTGCTGGCCGACCGGGTGCTGGTGTACGGCGACTGCGCCGTCAACCCCGACCCGGACGCCGACCAGCTCGCCGACATCGCGATCTCCTCGGCCGACACCGCCGCCCGGTTCGGCGTCGAGCCCCGGGTGGCGATGCTGTCGTACTCGACCGGCAGCTCCGGCGCGGGCGCCGACGTGGAGAAGGTCGCGGCGGCCACCGCGCTGGTCCGGGAACGCCGCCCGGAGCTGCTCGTCGAGGGGCCGATCCAGTACGACGCGGCGATCGACCCGTCCGTCGCCGCGACGAAGCTGCCGGAGAGCACGGTCGCCGGGCGGGCCACGGTGTTCGTCTTCCCCGACCTGAACACCGGTAACAACACGTACAAGGCGGTGCAGCGCTCGGCCGGCGCGGTCGCGGTCGGCCCGGTGATGCAGGGTCTGCGCCGGCCGGTCAACGACCTGTCCCGGGGGGCCACCGTCGCGGACATCGTCAACACGGTGGCGATCACCGCCATCCAGGCCGCCGGGGAGCCGTCGTGACCGATCGGGTGCTGGTGCTCAACTGCGGGTCGTCGTCGGTTAAGTACCGGCTGTACGACGGCGACGACGTACGCGCCACCGGGACGGTCGAGCGGGTCGGCGAGCCCGGCGGCGGGCCGGCCGACCACGCCGCCGCCGTCCGGGAGATCCTGGCCGGGCTGGACCTGACCGGGCTGACCGCGGTCGGGCACCGGGTGGTGCACGGCGGCCGGCGGTTCACCGAGCCGGTGCTGGTCGACGAGGCGGTGCTGGCCGCGATCCGGGAGCTGTTCCCGCTCGCCCCGCTGCACAACCCGGCGAACCTGGCCGGCATCGAGGTGACCCGGGCGCTGCTGCCGGACGTCCCGCAGGTCGCGGTCTTCGACACCGCGTTCCACCACACCCTGCCCGAGGCCGCCGCCACGTACGCGATCGACCGGGACACCGCCCGCCGGTACGACATCCGCCGGTACGGCTTCCACGGCACCTCGCACGCGTACGTGTCGCGGCGCACCGCCGAGCTGCTCGGCCGGGCGTACGGGGAGACCAACACCATCACCCTGCACCTGGGCAACGGGGCGAGCGCCTGCGCGGTCGCCGGTGGGCGCAGCGTCGCCACCTCGATGGGGATGTCCCCGCTGGAGGGCCTGGTGATGGGCACCCGCAGCGGGGACCTCGACCCGACGGTGATCTTCCACCTGCGCCGCGAGGGCGGGCTCGGCGTGGACGAGATCGACGACCTGCTCAACCACCGCAGCGGCCTGCTCGGCCTGACCGGCGCGAACGACATGCGCGAGGTGCTGGCCCGCCGGGCCGCCGGCGACCCGGCGGCGACGCTGGCCTTCGACGTCTACTGCCGGCGGATCACCGGGTACGTGGGCGCGTACTACGCGCTGCTCGGGCGGGTCGACGCGGTGACGTTCACCGCCGGGGTGGGCGAGCACGCCGCCCCGGTGCGCGCCGCCGCGCTGGCCGGGCTGGGTCGGTTGGGGATCACCGTCGACGGGGAACGCAACACCGCCGGCACGGGTGACCGCCTCGTCTCACCAGACGGCGCGGAGGTGGCGGTCTGCGTGGTCGGCACCGACGAGGAACGGGAGATCGCCCGCGCCGCCCGCGCCCTCGCCGGCTAGACGCCCTCCGGCTAGACGCCCTCCGGCTGGACGCCCTCCGGCGCGCCACACCACCGTCCCTGTGTCGGTCGTGGCGCCTACGACACCACCAACCTCGGTGACTCTCCGTGGCTACACTCCCCGGCAGCGACGCAGGTGCACGGTGAGTTACCTCCTCGCAGGAAAGCCACACCCCGATCCGCCCTTTGCTCTGCACCCGGATGCGCACCACCGGCGTGAAAAGGCAAAAGACAAGCTGAATGATCCTTTCCCGAGGCAGGCGACGGCCACCAAGGGTGACTGGCGCGGTGATGGGTGCAGAGCAAAGGGCCCGCGAGGGTGGACAGACCGTCGATTGACATGACTGTGGGTAGCGAACGTGTCGTGCGGCGGAACCATGAGCAGTGGAGGTGTGACGCTCCCCGTCGAGCGGTCGAGCGGTCGAGCGATGAACGGCGGGCGGCGGGCGGCGGGCCGCGGGCGGCGGCGCGGGTCGTCGCCGCCCGACGGGGAGCAACCACCACGACGAGCCGGCCGGCTCACCCGGTTCCGGGGAGAAGAAGCCCGGATGAACGGATTCCGGCGGGGCCGGGCGGGTTCAGCCCCTCGGCGGGCCGACGAGCACCGGAAAGGTGGGCGCGGCACCCACCACCAGCGCCTACCGTCGGGGCATGTTCGTGCCGCGTCTGGTCGCCGCGCTGGTCGCCGCGTCGCTCACCGTGCTGCTCGTCGGTTGCGGTTCGGTCACCGCGGCGCCCGGGGTGGCCGCGTCGCCCCGTCCGGCGCCCCGGGAGGCGTACCTCGTCGGGGTGCGCACGCTCACCGTCGACGCCGGCTCGGCCCGACCGCTGCGGGTGACCGTCTGGTACCCGGCTGCCGCCGGCCGGGTCGCGCCGGGGCGGTTCCCCCTGGTGCTGCACAGTCACGGCCTGCGCAGCCTGCCCGCGCTGCACACCGCCCTGACCACCCGCTGGGCGGCGGCCGGCTTCGTGGTCGCCGCGCCCACGTACCCGAACACCAACCTCCGCGCGGCCCGGTTCAGCCGGCACGACGTCCGCAACCAACCGGCGGACGCCTGGCGGGTGATCCGCCACCTGACCCGGCTGGCCGGCACCCGGGGCGACCCTCTCGCCGGTCATCTGGACACCGGACGGATCGCCGCGAGCGGGCACTCGGCGGGCGGTTTCACCACCGCCGGCATGTTCACCTCGGGTCACCCGGAGCGGCTGCGGGCCGGCATCATCATCGCCGGGGGCGGCATGGCGGGCAGTTTCGCCGGGCCACCGGCCACCCTGCTCTTCGTGCACGGCGCGGCCGACCAGGTGGTGCCGCACCACGTCGGCCGGTCCGCGTACGCCCGCACCGACTGGCCCCGGGCCTTCCTGACCCTGCCCGGTCAGGGCCACGGCGAATACCTGACCCCGGGCCGTCCCGGCTTCGCGCAGGTCCTCGCCGCCAGCACCGACCTGCTGCGCTGGCGGCTCTACGACGATCCGGCGGCCGGACGGCGGATCGCCGCCGGGGCGACGCGGGCCGGGGTCACCCACTTCGAGAACCACCTCGGCCCCGCCTGAGCGCCACCCACCGCGACCGGGCCGAGCCGGGCCGGGCGGCCCAGGTCGCGAGGCACAATCGAGAGCATGTTCCGTCGTCCCGGTCCCGGTCTCGTCGCCGCCACGTTGCTCACCGTCGGCCTGGCCGCCTGCTCGACGGGCGCCGTCCCGACCGCCCCGCCGCCGGCCGCGGAACCGTCGACCACCACCAGCCCCGCCGGCCCCGGCATACCCCCGGGGCAGGCGCCGGAGCGGTCGTTCGCGGTCGGCGTACGCCAGCTCGACCTCAACCGGGACGGCGGCCGCCCGCTGCCGGTGACCCTCTGGTACCCGGCCCGCGGCGAGGCGGGCGGCGCCGTCGGACGCTCCGCCCCGGCGGCCGACGGCCGGTTCCCGGTGGTGCTGTTCAGTCACGGATTGAACGCCCGGCCGGCCGACTACGCCACCCTGCTGACCCGCTGGGCGGCGGCCGGTTTTGTGGTGGCCGCGCCGACCTTCCCGCACACCGGTCGGGGAACCGACCAGGTCAACGCCCTCGACGTGCTCAACCAGCCGGCCGACGTCTCGTACGTGCTGACCGAGGTGCTGAAGCTGGACGCGCGCTCCGGCGACCCGCTGCGCGGGCGGTTGGCCGGCGACCGGGTGGCCGCCACCGGGCACTCGGCCGGCGGGGTCACCACCATCGGCCTGTTCACCGCCGGACGTGACGACCGGCTCGACGCCGGGGTGGTCTTCGCCGGCGCAGCCCTCGGGGTGGGCAGCGCCTTCGCCGGCGCCGCCGCGCCCCAGCTCTTCGTGCACGGCGAGCTCGACGAGGTGGTGAACTACTCGTCCGGCCGGGCCGCCTACGAGCGGGTGCCCTGGCCCAAGGCGATGTTGAGCCTGCCGCAGGGCGACCACGGGCGGGCCCTGCTCACCGACGGCGTGTCCCTGCGGGTCGTCGCGGACACCACCACCGAGTTCCTCCGCTGGTCCCTCTACGGCGACCAGGCCGCCAAACGCCGGCTCCCGGCGGACGCGGCCCGGGGCGGGCTGGCCACCTTCGACGACCAGCTCTGACCCGCGACCCGACCCGCCCGGCGGTCGGGCGCGCCGTCAGCTCGTGTGGTCGACGACGACCTTGCCGAAGACCTGCCCGGAGCCCAGCCGGGCGAACGCCTCGCCCACCCGGCTGAACGGGTGCACGCTGTCGATCACGGGCCGCGCCCCGTGGGCCGCGCAGAAGGCGAGCACCTGCGTCAACTCGTCCGGCGTGCCCATCGAGGTGCCGACGATCTCCAACTGCATCGCGAAGATCCGGCGCAGGTTGACCGTCGGCTCGTACCCGGCGGTCGCCCCGGACACCACGATCCGGGCCAGCGGCGCGGCGGACTTCAGCGAGTGGTCGAAGGTGGCCGCGCCGACCGTCTCGATCACCAGGTCGACCCGTTCGGGCAGCCGCCCGCCCGGCTCCACCGGGGTCGCCCCGAGGGCGGCGACCCGGTCCCGCTTGGCCGCGTCGCGGCTGGTCGCGTAGACCCGCTTGCCCATCGCCACGGCCAGCACGACGGCCGCGGTGGCGACGCCGCCGCCGGCGCCCTGCACGAGCACGGCGTCGGCCTCGTCCACCCGGCCCTTCGTGGTGAGCATCCGCCACGCGGTGAGCCAGGCCGTCGGCAGGCAGGCGGCGTCCGTGACGGACAGCCCCGTCGGCAGCGGCAGCAGATTCGACCTGGGTACGGCCACCCGCTCGGCGAGCGTGCCCGGGGCGTGCTCGGAGAGGATCGACATGCCGCGCGGGTCGCCCGGGTCGGCGATCAGCGGGTACACGACGACCTGGTTGCCGTCCGGGTCCACGCCCACCGCGTCGCAGCCGAGGATCATCGGCAGCCGGTCCTCGCGCAGGCCGACGCCGCGCAGTGACCAGAGGTCGTGGTGGTTGAGCGAGCTGGCGAGCACCCGTACGGTCACCCAGTCCTCGGCCCACGGAGTCGGGTCGGGTCGGTCACCGACGGTGAGCGCGGCGAGCGGGTCGGCGTCGTCGAAGCGGGAGGCATAGGCGGCACGCATGGTCGGCACCGTAACAAGACGCCCGGGACGGCGCAGCCGACCAGCCGCAGCTCCGGGCCCCGACGCCCGACCCGCCCGGCCGGCGGTCCGGCCCGCCGGCCCACCGACCCGGACGTCGGCAGGGGCGCCTTCCTGCTCGCCAGGCGTCAGGAAAGCGCCCCTGCCCCGTCGCTCAGGCGCGGGCGACGCCGTCGGCGCGGGCCGCGCCGGCGACGGCCTCGGCCACCGCCGGCGCGACCCGCGGGTCGAGCGGCGACGGCACGATCGCGTCGGCGGTGAGCGACTCGGCGACCACGCCGGCGATCGCGTCGGCCGCGGCCACCTTCATGTTCTCGGTGATCCGGGTGGCCCGGGCGTCCAGCGCGCCCCGGAACACGCCCGGGAAGGCGAGCACGTTGTTGATCTGGTTGGGGTAGTCGCTGCGGCCGGTGGCGACCACCGCGACGTGCCGGGCGGCCACCTCGGGGTGCACCTCGGGCGTCGGGTTGGCCAACGCGAAGACGATGCCGCCGGGGGCCATGCCGGCCACCGCCGCCTCGGGGATCTGCCCGCCGGAGACGCCGACCAGCACGTCCGCGTCGCGCAGCGCCTCGGTGACGTCGCCCCGCCGGCCGGCGCTGTTGGTGATCGCGGCCAGCTCGGCCTTGGTCGCGGTGAGGTCGCCGCGGTCGCCGGTGAGGATGCCGCGGGAGTCGCAGACCACCACGTCGTCCGGGTTCACCCCGCCGGCGATGAGCATCTTCGTCACCGCGATGCCGGCCGCGCCCGCGCCGCTGACCGCCACCCGCAGGTCGCCGAGCTTGCGGTTGAGCAGCCGGGCGGCGTTGCGCAGGGCGGCGAGCACGACGATCGCGGTGCCGTGCTGGTCGTCGTGGAAGACCGGGATCGACAGGGCCTCGTCGAGCCGCCGCTCGATCTCGAAGCAGCGCGGGGCGCTGATGTCCTCCAGGTTGATCCCGCCGAACGACGGGGCCAGCGCGGTCACCGCCGCCACGATCTCGTCGGTGTCCTGGGTGTCCAGGCAGATCGGCACGGCGTCCACCCCGCCGAACTGCTTGAACAGCACCGCCTTGCCCTCCATCACCGGCATCGCCGCGCGGGGGCCGATGTTGCCCAGGCCGAGCACGGCCGAGCCGTCGGTGACCACCGCGACGGTGTGCGACACCCAGGTGTAGTCGTCCACCAGGGCGGGGTCGGCGGCGATGGCCTCGCAGACCCGCGCCACCCCCGGTGTGTACGCGAGGGAGAGGTCCTCCCGGCTGGTGAGCGGAACCGTCGAGGTGACGGCCATCTTTCCGCCGGCGTGCAACCGGAAGACGGGATCAGCGGGATCCACAGAAGACGATGACATGGTGACTCCAGGATCTGTCGAGCAGATGGTCCGGCCAGCCGGGCCACGTGGTCAGCGGCAGCGGGCGGCGCGCGGTGCGGGGGGTCACCCGGGCACCGCCCGAGCATAGTGTCCGGGTGATCCTCGAATGTGAGTAGGGTCATACCCGTCGGTCACTGAAGCGCCGTGGTCGTGGCCAGTACCGGGCGACGACGCGTCCGCGCACGTCAGCCACCCCGTACGCCCGGGAGTCGTCGGTGACCAGCTCGTTGTCGCCACGTACCCACCAACCGCCGTCGGCCGGACGGACCGCGCGCTTGACCACGAGCAGCTCCGGCCGGCTCCGGAAGACCGCGACCACGAGGTCGCCGGGGCGGACGGCGCGACCGCCCCGCCGGACCAGCAGCGCGTCGCCGTGCCGCAGCGTCGGGGCCATGGACGGCCCGGTCACCAGTACGGCCGACAGCGGCCCACGCCACCCCCACGCGGACATCTCGTCGCCGCCCACCGGTTTCACCTCCGCCCCGTCGGGGAGCAGTTTCCAGGAGTAATGTCATGTCGGATCATCGCAAACGTCCCATGGAGGCTCCCGATGCGTCTTCCCCGCATCTTCACGCCACGCGTGACCGTCAGTGCCCACTGCGACCTGCCGTGTGGCGTCTACGACCCGGCGCAGGCCCGGATCGAGGCCGAATCAGTCAAAATGATCTGCGAGAAGTACCAGGCGAACACCGACCCCGAGTTCCGCACCCGCGCCCTGATCATCAAGGAGCAGCGCGCCGAGCTGGTCAAGCACCACCTCTGGGTGCTCTGGACGGACTACTTCAAGGCACCCCACTTCGAGAAGTACGCGAACCTGCACACGCTGTTCAACGAGGCCACCAAGCTGGCCGGCGCCTCCGGCGCCAAGGGCACCGTCGACCCGGCCAAGGCCGACGAGCTGCTGCAGAAGATCGACGAGATCGCCAAGATCTTCTGGGAGACCAAGCAGGCGTGACGGTCGGCGCACAGGCACCGACGATCCGGCCGGCGCGTCCCGAGGACGTGCCGGCCGTCGTCGCCATGGTGCACGAGCTGGCGGAGTACGAGCAGGCCGCGGAGCAGTGCCACCTCACCGTGGAGCAGTTGCACACGGCCCTGTTCGGTCCGGCCCCCGCCCTGTACGGGCACGTGGCGGTCGACCCGGCGGGCGAGCCTGTCGGTTTCATGTTGTGGTTCCTCAGCTTCTCCACCTGGGAGGGTGGGCACGGCATCCACCTGGAGGACCTGTACGTCCGACCGGCGGCCCGGGGCACCGGAACGGGACGCCTGCTGCTGGCCGCGCTCGCCGCGATCTGCGTCGAACGTGGCTACCAGCGGCTGGAGTGGGTGATGTTGGACTGGAACCCGGCGGCCGGCTTCTACCAGGCGATCGACGCCCACCCGGTCGACCAGTGGGTGCCGTACCGGCTGGCCGGGGCGGCGCTGCGCCGGCTGGCCGAGCAGGCGACGACCGCTGGAGGAGCGTCCCTGGCCCCGACCGGGTAGAGTCCCCGACCGGGGGGATGAGCGTGACTCAACTGACCGGGCAGCCGACGACCGACGAGGACGTCGTGCACCTGACCGTGCCCGCTGACGGCGGCTACCTCAGCGTGCTGCGCACCGCGACGGCCGGCCTCGCCGCGCGTCTCCAGTTCGCCCTCGACGAGATCGAGGATCTGCGGATCGCCGTCGACGAGGCGTGCGCCATGCTGCTCGCCATCGCCACCCGGGACGCCGAGCTGCAATGCTGCTTCGCGGTCACCGAGGACGCGCTGACCGTCCAGGTGACGGTGCCGACGGTACGCGGCGCGAAGCTGCCCGCCGAGTCGTCCTTCGCGTGGAAGGTGCTCACCGCGCTCACCACCTCCGCCTCGGCGACCGCCGCCGACGGCCAGGCCACCATCTCCCTGCTCACCCGTCGCGCCTCCGGCCGCTGACCCCCACGCGACCGCGCCATCGCGTCCCGCCCGGACCGCCACCGCCCCGCCCTGACCGCCACCGGCGTGCCGTCGCCACTTCGGATCCCTGAAACCGCGGTGTCCGCCATCGGGGACGCACCGACATCCACGAAACGGCGCACCGACCGACAGGCGACGCGGACCGACAGGCGAGGCGGGGCGGGGCGGCGCGGGGGGCGGGAAGGCGCGACGGGCGTCGACCGGGCGGGCGGCGGCGGGAGCGTGGGGTCAGTCGTCGAGGAGGCCGAGGGCGCGGGTGGTGGCCGGGGCGAGCAGGAGCGCGCAGACCCCTACCCCGAGGGCCATCAGGGGCGCCCCGAGCCAGCCCAGCCCGCCCTGGATCATGTACCAGCCGATCGGCAGCAGCATGAGCTGCAACACGATGGCCGGGGCCCGGGCGCCGGCCCGGCGGCGGGCGAGTCCGCTGCCGAGCGCCCAGAGCGCCACCGCGCCGCCCGCCGCGAACAGGGTGATCAGCAGCGCCGAGGTGAGGTCCTGGGCCTCGGCGGTGAGGTTCTCGTAGACCAGCCAGACGGCGACCAGAGCGAGGGCTACCGCCTCCGCCCGCAGCAGCCGGGTCGCCCAACTCAGCGTGGCGGGAACCGGGTCGGAGTCGATCGTCACGACGACACGATACTCGGATGGGATCGGGGTACAGTCCGCCCATGCGGGCCGTCCTGGTAGTCAATCCCAAGGCCACCACCACCAGCGAGCGCAGCCGGGACGTGCTGGTCCGGGCGTTGCGCAGTGAGGTGGACCTGTCGGTCCGGTACACCGGTCGCCGCGGGCACGCGGTGGATCTGGCCCGGGAGGCCGCCGAGGAGGGCGTCGACCTGGTGGTCACCCTGGGTGGCGACGGGACGGTCAACGAGGTGGTGAACGGGCTGATGAGCGCCGATCCGCCCACGGTGACCGGCGGGACGTCGGCCGACCGGCTGCCGGCGCTCGCCACCGTGCCCGGCGGGTCGACCAACGTGTTCGCCCGCGCGCTCGGGTTGCCCAGGGAGTGGCCGGAAAGCACCAGCATGATCCTCGAAGGGCTCCGGTTGGGTCGCTCCCGGACGATCGGGTTGGGTCGGGCCGACGACCGGTACTTCACCTTCTGCGCCGGCTTCGGGCTCGACGCGGCGGTGGTGCACCGCGTGGAAATGGCCCGGAAGCGGGGCCGGGTCTCCACTCCCGCGCTTTATCTCCGGGCGGCGGTGAATCAGTACTTCCTCGCCTCCGATCGACGGCATCCGGCGATCCGGTTGGAGCGTCCGGGAGAGGAGCCGGAAGGCGAGTTGGCCACCGCGATCATCCAGAACACGGCGCCGTGGACGTACCTGGGGGACCGGGAGATCAATCCGAATCCCGAGGCGTCCTTCGATCTTGGTCTTGACGTGATGGCCCTTCGTCAGCTAAGGGTGGCGAGTACGTCACGCGCAGTGACGCAGATGTTCTCCCGGCAACCCGACCCGCACGGGCGGCAGGTGCTTCGGCTGCACGACGTGGCGGAGTTCACCTTGGTCGCGAGCCGCCCCCAGGCGTTCCAACTCGACGGCGACTTCCTCGGCGAGCGGGAAAAAGTCAGATTCACCTCCGCGCCGGCCGCACTGAGAGTAATCTGCTGAGACCGGGGTACTGCCCTTGGCTGGACGCGCCGGGCGACGCGCCAGGAGGGTTGGGTGCCGGATATGTCAGCAATGTCGCGCAGACTGTACTATATTGATTCCCGGCTACGGAGCGGCGGGGCCGGGCTGGGTACCCCGAATCGGACAAATGGGTCGTGAGCTTGCTCACCGCTCACAAGTTTTTCGGAGTGCCACCCTTGACATTCCAGTAGTTCGTGAAAGTATTCACAAGCGAACTTGAGTTACCGGGACATTGCGCGGATAAGCTTGCTGTGTTGAGCTGCTCCTCGCTCCGCTCGGCTAACCGTCTGCTCACGCGCTGCTGATTCGGTGAACGCGAACCGTCACATCGGCACTGCGGATGCATATAGGAAAACGAAACAGCCAGAATTGCCACCCATCTCAGAATGAGGAGTGTTGCCGCCATGGACTGGCGCCACCATGCTGCCTGCCGCGACGAGGACCCGGAGCTGTTCTTCCCGATCGGGACGTCCGGGCCGGCCCTGCTGCAGGTCGAGCAGGCCAAGGCCGTCTGCCGGCGTTGCTCCGTGACCGACGAGTGCCTGAAGTGGGCACTGGAGTCCGGTCAGGACGCCGGCGTCTGGGGTGGAATGAGCGAGGAGGAGCGCCGCGCCGTGAAGCGTCGCGGTGGCCTCCGGGTGTTGCGCGCTCACTCCGCCTAGACCACACACCACCGACGCCCCGCCGGGCCCCCTGGCGGGGCGTCGCCCTTTCCGCCCGGCGGCCCGGATCACGCGGCCCGGCGGCCCGGCTCCGAGTCACGGCCCGGCGGCGGGCCGCCCGGTCCGGGCGAGGATCAGGTCCACGAGCTCCGGAGTGTCGGTGAGCGGCGCCGAGACCGTGGTCGCGCCGGCCTGCCGGGCGGCCGAGACGACCGCGTCGTGGAACCGACCGGGCGCAAGGAAGTATGCCGCCACCGCCACCCGACGGGCGCCCGCCGCCCGCGCCCGGACCACCGCGACGCCGGCGGCCGGTGGCGCGGCCGACGCGTACGCCACCCGGCACGGCACGCCGTAACTCGCCCCGAGCGCGGCGGCCACCCGACCCACCGAGGCACGCGCCGACGCGTCCCGGGTGCCCGCCGCCGCCAGCACCAGCGCGTCCACCGGGCCCGGGTCCGCCTCGGCCAGTCGACGACGCAGCCCGGCCAGCAGCGGGGCCTCCACCGTCTCGCCGACCGGACCGAGCACCTCGGTCACCCGCACCGGCATCGGCGGGCCGGCGGCGCGGGCCGCCTCCACCGCCGCCGGGATGTCCACCCGACGGTGGTACGCGGCGGTCAACAGCACCGGCACCAGCACCGCCCCCGGATGCCCGGCGGCGGCCAGCTCCCGTAGCGCCTCGGTCGGTCCGGGGTCGGTGTGGTCGAGCCAGGTCGGCAGCACCGGCCCGCCCGGGCGGGCCGCCGCGACCGCGCGGGCCAGCGCCCGGGTCGCCTCGGCCGCCCGCGGGTCCCGACTGCCGTGCGCCACCAGGACGATCGGCTCGACCGACGCCCCGACGGTCAGACGTGCAGTCCGCACTCTGTCTTCTCGAACATCGCCCAGCGACCGGCCCGCGGGTCCTCGCCCGCCTTCGTCCGGCGGGTGCACGGCCAGCAGCCGATCGAGCCGTAGCCCTGGCGGAACAGCTCGTTCACCGGCACCCGGTGCCGGGCGACGTAGGCGTCCACCTCGGCCTGGGTCCAGGCCGCGATCGGATTGACCTTCACCTTGCGGCGACGCTCGTCGTACCCGACGACCGGGGTGTTCGCCCGGGTCGGCGACTCGTCCCGACGCAGCCCGGTCGCCCAGGCGTCGTACGAGGCCAGCGCCCGCTCCAACGGCTCCACCTTGCGCAGCCGGCAGCACTCGTCCGGGGACCTGTTGAACAGCCGGGGGCCGTACTCGCCGTCCTGCTGGCCGACGGTCAGCCGGGGCCGGATCGACCGTACGGTCACCGGCAGGGTGCGGGCCACCTCGTCACGGACCCGCAGCGTCTCCGGGAAGTGCAGCCCGGTGTCCAGGAAGACCACCTCGACGCCGGGGACGACCCGGGACACCAGGTGCGCCACCACCGCGTCCGCCATCGAGCTGGTCACGCAGAACCGGTCACCGAAGGTGTCCCCCGCCCACCGTGCGATCTCCAGGGCCGGCGCGTCGGCCAGCTCCCGGGCGGCCCGCACGGCCAGCTTCCGAAGCTCGACCGGCGACCGGCGGCCCGCCTCGACCGGGCTGGGAGCCCCCGGCCCGACCAGCCCGAGCCCCACCGCCGAGACCAGGCCGCCCGGCGCGGTCACCGGGTCACCGCCCGGGAGAGCAGGCCGGTGAACCGCACGGTGAACACGCGGGCGCAGGCGTGGCACTCCCACGCGCCGTGCCCGGCCTCGCTCGGCCGCAGGTCCTCCTCGCCGCAGTACGGGCAGTACAGCGGCACCGAACGGGTGTCACTCATCGGAGTTCCTCCTCGTCGACCCGGATCACCCAGTTGGCGAACGTCTCCCCGTCGGCGCGGCCGGCCAGGTAGCCCCGGGCCAGTCGCTCGACGTACTCGGGAAGCTCCTCGGCGGTGGTCTTGAGACCGCGCAGCTTGCGGCCGAAGCCGGCGCTCTGCCCCTGTGCCATGCCCAGGCCACCGCCGAGATGCACCTGGAAGCCCTCGACCTGGCGGCCGTCCGGGCCGACCACGAGCTGGCCCTTGAGCCCGATGTCGGCGACCTGGGTGCGGGCGCAGGCGTTCGGGCAGCCGTTGAGGTGGATGGAGATGTCCGTGTCGAACTCGCGCAGCCGCTCCTCCAGCCGGGCCACCAGCTCCTCACCGCGCGCCTTGGTCTCGACGATGGCGAGCTTGCAGAACTCGATGCCGGTGCAGGCCATGGTGCCGCGCCGCCAGGCCGACGGCCGGGCCTCCAGACCGATCCCGCGCAGCGCCGTCACCAGCGAGTCGGTCCGCTCCGCCGGCACGTCCAGCACCAGCAGCTTCTGGTACGGGGTGAGCCGCACCCGGTCGCTGCCGTGCGCCTCGACCACGTCGGCCAGCTCGGCGAGCTGGGCGCCGGAGACCCGCCCGACCACCGGGGCCGCCCCGACGTACCGCCGCCCGTCGGCCTGCTCGTGCACGCCGATGTGGTCGACCGGCCGGGACGGCAGTTGCGGGGCCGGGCCGTCCAGCAGCGCCCGACCGAGGTACTCCTTCTCCAGCACCTCGCGGAACTTCTCCACGCCCCAGTCGGCGACCAGGAACTTCAACCGGGCCCGGTTGCGCAGCCGGCGGTAGCCGTAGTCGCGGAAGATGCCCACCACGCCGGCCCACACGTCCGGGACCTCGGCCAGTGGCACCCACACGCCGAGCCGCTTGGCCAGCATCGGGTTGGTGGACAGGCCGCCGCCGACCCACACGTCGAACCCGGGGCCGTGGTCCGGGTGGTCCACCCCGAGGAAGGCGATGTCGTTCGCCTCGTACGGGGTGTCGACCAGCCAGGAGATCGAGGACTTGAACTTGCGGGGCAGGTTCGAGTAGGCCGGGTCACCGACGTACCGGCGGACGATCTCGTCGATCGCCGGGGTCGGGTCGACCAGCTCGTCCTTCGCCACCCCGGCGACCGGGCTGCCCAGCACGATCCGGGGGCAGTCGCCGCACGCCTCGGTGGTCTGCAGGCCGACCGCCTCCAGCCGACGCCAGATCTCCGGCATGTCCTCGACCCGGATCCAGTGGTACTGGATGTTCTGCCGGTCGGTGATGTCGGCGGTGTCCCGGGCGAACTCCCGGGAGATGTCGGCGATCACCCGGAGCTGGGCCAGGCTGAGCTGACCGCCGTCGACCCGCACCCGGAGCATGAAGAACTCGTCCTCCAGCTCGTGCGGCTCCAGCACGGCCGTCCGCCCGCCGTCGATGCCGGCCTTGCGCTGGGTGTAGAGGCCCCACCAGCGGAACCGGCCGCGCAGATCCTGCGGGTCGATCGAGGCGAAGCCCCGGTGCGCGTAGATGTTCTCGATCCGGGCGCGGACGTTGAGCGGATCGTCGTCCTTCTTGATCCGCTCGTTGGGGTTGAGCGGCTCGCGGTGCCCGAGCGCCCACTGCCCCTCACCCCGTGGCCGGCGGGGGCTCCGGGCGGCGGGGGCCGCCGGGCGCTCGGGCCGGGCCGGGGTGCTGTTGACGGCCATCGCGGCGTCCTCCGTTGTCTGGTGGTTGCGGGTGAGCGCGGTGCGCGCCGGCCACCCGGAGACCGGGCGGGAAGACAACGGTGTCGTGGAGAGCCGGCGCGGGGGGACGCCCGAGACTGGTGGTCGGGTGTCGTCAGTAGGCCGGACAGATGGCGCTGCGGACGCGGCCGTAGTCGACGTGGCGGCGGGCCACGAGACGGCGGTCGACAGCGGCGGTCATGCCGCTCATGCTGCCATACTCCGCAGAGTCCGGCCAAGGTTGCGGTGCGCCATCCCACATCACGGGCCGGTCCCGCCGACCTGCGCGCCGGCCTGCCGTCGGCACGGAGAGCGATCGAGCTGCTCCGATCCACCCGACCCGGCGGCACGACCCGTGCGACGCTGCGGAGATGGTCGGCGAATCCGACGCGTCGGACGACCCGCGGTGGGGCGGACCGGTCGGCCGGGCCGGCTGGTGGCTCTGGCCGGCGCTGCTGGCGCTCGTGGTCGGCGCGGCCGGGGTGGGACACGCCCAGCCGTGGCGGGACGAGTTGGCCACCTGGAGCGCCGCCGGACGCCCGCTGCCCGACCTGGCCCGGCTGGTCGGCGCCGTGGACGCCAGCGCCGGCCCGTACTATCTACTGGCGCACGGCTGGACGGCGGTGTTCGGGGACTCGGTCACCGCGCTGCGGGCGCCCAGCGTGCTCGCCATGGCCGGGGCGGCCGGACTCACCGCCGTACTCGGGGGACGCCTCTTCGGCCGACGGGCCGGACTGCTCGGCGGCCTGCTCTTCGCGGCGCTGCCCGGCACCTCCCGGTACGGGCAGGAGGCCCGGCCGTACGCGCTGGTGACGCTGTTCGCGGTGGCCGCCACCCTGGCGCTGGTCAGCGCGTTGCGCCGGCCCGACCGGGCCCACTGGGCGGCGTACGCGATCACGGTGACCGCCCTCGGTCTGGCCCACCTGGTCGCGGTGACCCTGCTCGCCGCGCACGCGCTGATGGTGCTCGGCGGGCCCGACCGGGGACGCTGGCGACGCTGGCTGCTCGCCCTGACCCTGCCCGCCGTGGCGCTGACGCCCTTGGCGCTGCTCGCCCGGGGGCAACGCGCCCGCCAGTTGAGCTGGGTCGACCCGGCCCGCCTCGGGGAGCTTCCCGGCCTGCCCGGCTCGCTCGCCGGCAGCGCCGCCGTGGGCGGCCTGCTGGTCGGTCTGGCCCTGGTCGGCGCCGCCCGCCCGGCCCGCCGTCGGTGGGGGCTGCTGATGTTGGCCGCGGCGGGCCTGCCGGCGGCGTTGCTGTTCGCGGCCGGCGTGGTGACGGCGGTGTGGGTGCCGCGCTATCTGGTCTTCACCACCCCGTTCCTCTGCCTGCCGGCCGGGGCGCTGCTCACCTCGGTACGGCTGCCGGCCGCGCTCGCCGTGCTCGGCGTCACCGCCCTGCTCGGTCTGCCGGCCCAGCTCGACCTGCGCCGCACCCACGACTGGCCGCGTTCGGCCCCGGTGGACTACCGGGGCGCGGCCCGGATCGTCGCGGCCGGGCAGCGCCCGGGAGACGCGATCGTCTACTCGCCCCGGGACGGGTTCCTCTTCCTCGACATCGGGCTGGCGTACCACCTGGGCCCGGACCGGCCCCGGGACGTGCTCGTGACCCGCGACCAGCGGCAGGCCGGCGACCTGTGGGCGGTCGAGTGCGACCGGCCGGCCCGCTGCCTGACCGGGGTGAACCGGGTCTGGCTGGTGGTCGCCGACCAGCCGACCGGCCCGCTGACCGACCCGGTGGCCGACCCGGTGGCCGCGTTGCCGGCGGCGAAGGAGGCGGCGTTGCGCGACGGCTTCTCCCCCACCGGCCGGTGGACGGTGCCCGGCGTCTCCGTGACGCTGCTCGTCCGCGCCGCCGACTGAGGCGCGCCCGTGCGGGGGCGAGCCCGCCGTGCCGGAGACCGAGCCTCGTGCCGGAGGGTGGGTCGGGTTCGGCCGCGCGGGGCTGTCGGCAGCTTCAGGGACAACATCAGGCTCCACGGACACAGCTCGGGCTCCACGGGACACAGCTCGGGCTCCACCGGACAGCTCAGTGGGATGGCGCGTTGTCCTCCCCCGGCCCGGAGGGGAGAGGGTGACCAGTTAGGAGCCTTTGGAGCTGCCCCGGATATGGGGCACGGGATCGGGGCGCGAGCCCGCCCCCGGACCGATCGCCAACAGCGCCCGCCGTCGTCTGGGCCCGCCGTAGGCCGGCCAGGGACTTCGGCACAGGGTCTAGCGGCACCAGCTCGGCGGACGCTGTTGCTGCCCCGTATCTGGGGCAGCTCCAAAGGCTTCGTCCGGCACACCCACCACCCGGCTGGCCGACCCGGGCAACGGGCAACGGGCATGGTGCCCAGGGCAGGAGACTGCGGTGGGAGGGGGCAGGGGGCCGGGACAGGGGCGGAAGGTAGCGGCGAAAGAGACCGTCGACGCTGGTCAGGCGCGGCGGGCGGCGCCCAGCGGGACGACCAGCACGGCCTCGGTGCCGCCACCGGCCCGGTTCCGCAGCTCGATGCTGCCCCGCAACTCGCCGGTGGCGAGCGCGCGGACGATCTGCAGGCCGAGGTTCGCGCCCCGGTCCGCGTCGAACTCCGTCGGCAGGCCCCGACCGTTGTCGGCCACGGTGACGTGCAACTGCTTGCGGAAGCGGTGCGCGGAGACGACCACCTCCGCGGTGACCGCCGCCGCGTCCGCCGTGGCCGCCCCGCCCACCGCCATCCCGCCCACCGCCATCCCGTCCACCGCCGCCCCGTCCGTCGGCGGAAGGCCCTGTTCCTCGCCGGGGAAGCCGTGTTCCACGGCGTTGAGCAGCAGCTCGTTGAGGACCATCACCAGCGAGGTGGCGATCTCGGCGGGCAGGACGCCGAAGCTGCCCTCCCGGCGCATCCGTACCGGTGTCTCGGTCGCCGCCACCTCCGTCGCCGCGCTCGCCACCCGGTCGACGATGCCGTCGAACTCGACCGCCTCGTCGCTGGACATGGAGAGTGTCTCGTGCACCAGGGCGATGGAGGCGACCCGGCGTACCGACTCCTCCAGGGCGGCGCGGGCGGCCGGGATACCGACCCGGCGGGCCTGGAGCCGCAGCAGCGCCGCCACGGTCTGGAGGTTGTTCTTCACCCGGTGGTGGATCTCCCGGATGGTGGCGTCCTTGGTGATCAGCGCGCGGTCCCGGCGGCGGACCTCGGTGATGTCGCGGACCAGCACCAGCGCGCCGATCGGCACTCCGGCCGGCATCAGCGGCAGCGCCCGGGTGAGCATGGTCGCGCCCCGGGCGTCGATCTCCCGGCGGGGCGGGGCCTCGCCGCGCAGGGCGGCGAGGATCCCGTTGGCCGCGTCGGTGCCCTCCAGCGGGTCGGTGGCGAGGCGGCGGTGCAGCGCGGCCAGGTCCTCCCCGACCAGGTGCGAGGCGAAACCCAGCCGCCGGTACGCCGACTGGGCGTTCGGGCTGGCGTAGGTGACCTTGCCGCCGGCGTCCAACCGGACCAGCCCGTCGCCGACCCGGGGCGCGGAGGTGGTCTCACCGGGGTGCCGGGGCGGCGGGAAGGTGCCGTCGGCGAGCATCTGGGCCAGGTCGTCGGCGGTGGTCAGGTAGTTCAGTTCGAGTTGGCTCGGGGTGCGGGCGGTGGAGAGGTTGGTGTCCCGGCCGACCACGGCGATCACCTCACCGGCCTCGCCGTCGGCGGTGCGCAGCCGGACCGGGATCGCCTCGTGCCGGGCCGGCACGTCGCCGTACCAGACCGGGTCGCCCTCCCGCCAGATCCGGCCCTGGCCGTACGCGACGGTCAGGTGGGCCACCTCCGGGCCGCCGACGATCCGGCCCACCTGGTCGTCCTGGTAGGCGGTCGGGGCGGTGGTGGGCCGCACCTGGGCCACGCAGAGGAAGCTCTCGTCACCGTCGACGGGCACCCAGAGCAGCAGGTCGGCGAAGGAGAGGTCGGACAGGAGCTGCCAGTCCCCGGCGATCCGGTGGAGGTGGTCGATGTCGGCCGGTCGGAGCTGGGTGTGCTCGTCGGCGAGTTCGCGCAGCGTGGACACCCCGACAGCCTGCCACGCCGCCCGGCACGCCGACACGCTGGCGGGGCGCCCCGGGCGGGCGGGCCTGGGCTCACATGGTCGAGGTGACCTTCTTCAGGCCACGGGGGCTGTCCGGGTCCTCGCCCCGGGCCAGCGCCAGGCTGAGGGCGAGCCGTTGCAGCGGCAGGATGTCCAGCAGCGGGGCGTACCGCTCGTCCACCTCGGGCACCGCCATCCGGGTCGCCCCGTCGACGTCGGCGGAGCCGACCACCGCCACGTCGGCGCGGCGCTCGCCGAGTCGGGGCAGCACCTCCCGCATCGACCGGCCGCCGGGGCCGGACCCGACCACGGCGAGCACCGGGACGTCCGGGTCGGTCATCGCCAGCGGGCCGTGCAGCAGGTCGGCCCCGGAGAAGGCGAGCGCGGGCAGGTACGAGGTCTCCATCAGCTTCAGCGCCGCCTCGCGGGCGGTCGGGTACGCGTACCCCCGGCCGGTGGTGACCAGGCGCGCGGCGAACCGGTAGCGGGCGGCGAGCTGGGCCGGGGCAGGGTCGGCCAGGGTACGCGCGGCGAGGTCGGGCAGCGCGTCGAGGGCGGCCCGCTCCTGCGCCGGGAGGACGCCGTCGCCGGCGCGGATGCCCTCGACCAGCAGCAGCAACGCGAGCAGCTCGGCGGTGTACGTCTTGGTCGCGGCGACGGCCCGCTCGTGCCCGGCGGCGATGTCGACGCTCAGCTCGGCGGCCTGGGCCAGCGGTGCGGACGGGGCGTTGGTGACGGCGAGGGTGAGCGCCCCGGCGGCGCGGGCCACCCGCAGCACCTCGACCAGGTCGGGTGAGCCGCCGCTCTGGCTGACCCCGACGACGAGCGCGTCGGAGAGGTCCGGGCGGGCGCCGAAGAGGGTGATGGTGCTGGGTGAGGCGAGCCCGGCGGGGATGCCGAGCCGGATCTCGGTGAGGTACGCGGCGTAGAGGGCGGCGTGGTCCGAGGTGCCCCGCGCGGTGAAGACCACGTGCCGGGGTCGTCGGCGGGCGATCGCCGCGGCCACCTCGGCGATCGGTCCGGCGTGCGCGGCGGAGAGCAGCCGGGCGTAGCCGGCGGGCTGCTCCTCGATGTCGGCGGTCATGCCAGCCCCGGGACGTGTCACCGATAACCCCCTTTTCGTGCGCGATTCTCGCGCGATCTATGCTCAGTCTTGCACTGTTTACCGCACATCGACAATTCAGCGAGCACAAACGCGCAGGGGGTTACAGAACGCCCGACATCCCCTACGCTGACCGCACCCGGAAGCACGCCGAGTGAAGGGGCACCGTGTCCGAGGGAGAGGACGACCCCCGCCTTTCCGCCGAGGGCGAGTTGGCCCTGGCCCGGCTCGCGCTGGAAGAGGGCGACCTACGGCACGCCGCCGGGCACGTCGCCGGCGCCATCGCGTACGCCCCGACGATGCCCGAGGTGCACGAGACGCTGGCCCGGATCGCCGCGGTCAGCGGCGGCGGCATCGACCTGTTCCCCCTCGACCAGCACGTATTCGTCGGCGCCGTGGTAGCCCGCGCCCACCTGCTCGCCGCCGCCGGCCGCCCCGGCGAGGGGCTGGAGCTGCTCGCCGCGGCCACCGGGCACGCGCCGCAGGCCGACTGGGCCGGCGTGCCCTGGGTCACCGCGCCCGAGCTGGCCGAACGGCTCGACCCGGAACGCGGGGCACGGATCCTGATGCAGGTCTGCGCGGCGGTGCCGGACCCGGTGCCACCGACGGCCCGCGCGCCGCTGCGGCCGTACCTCACGCTCGCCCGGCACGCCGTCGCCGTGCACTCCGGGCACGGCCTGCTGCTGGGCGCGGCGTCCGCGCTGGCCCGGCGGATCGGCGAGATCGACCTGGCGATCCGGTGGGCGGCCGAGGGGGTACGCGCGCAGCCGTCGAAGCTCGGCGAGGTCTGGCTCGGGTACGCGTACCGTGCCGCCGGCCGCACCCGGGAGGCCCTGGCCGCGCTGGCCCGCGCGGTCGACCACGACCCCGCCGACCTGGCGGTGTACGCGGACATCGCCGGCACCCTGGCCGACAACGGCCGGCTCGACGAGGCGCTGACCTGGGTCGACCGGGCCCTGGCCCGGGATCCGACCTTCGACTGCGCGGTGCACACCGCGCACCGGCTGCGGCACCAGCGGGACGGCCGGGTCGGTCACCTGGTGGCGCTCGCCGACTTCACCCGGGAGCACCCCGACGACTCGCACGAGCACGGTGACCTCGCCGAGTGCTGTCGGGGCCGGCCGTGGCTCGGCCAGCTCACCCCGGCCGGCGGCCCCGCCGTGGAGGCCCTGCGCCGGTTCGTCGACACCGACCGGCGTCCCGGCGAACGTCCGCTCCGGCTGCCGAACCCGGCGCCGCCGAGCGCGCTGCGGGCCCTGTCGGTGGTTCGTCCCGGGCTGCGGGTCGAGGTGACCGGGGTGACCGGCCCCGATCCGCGTGAGCCCCGCCGGCCCGAGGTCCGGCCGCTCTGGCGCTACGCCGACGGGGTGGCCGTGCCGCTGCCGCCGCGACCGTCGGCCACCGCGGTGGAGCGGATCCGGCAGCTCGCCCACCCGGCCTGGCCGCACCCGCCGGCCGCGTACGACGCCGCGGTCGGGTTGGCCACCCTGGAGCTGCCGGACCTGCTCGGTCTGCTGGCGCATCCGCCCACCGCCCCGTCGACGGCCCTCGGGCTGGTGCTCGGGCAGGACCCGGCGCTGTGGATCCGGTCCGTGCAGGTGTGGGCCTGCCTGGGGCTGCTGCACCACCGCACCGACGAGCCGTGGGCCGACTCGACCCGACGGCGGGTGCTTGTCGACCTGGTCTGGGGAGTGGAGGACTGGGTCACCGAGTGCGCCCTGTTCGCCCTGGTCACCGCTGCCTGGGTGGACCCGTCGGCGCGCCCGGACGTGGCCCGTACCGTGGCCGCGCGGTTCGCCGACGCGGTCACCGTGAGCCGGCAGCGCCCGGTGCCGATCGCCACCTCCCTGGCGCACCTGGCCCTGGCCACCCCCGACCTGGACGAGGCCACCACCGCCCTGGCGCACCGGTTCGTCGCCGCTCCCGCGCCCCGCGCGGGCCGGCTCCGCCGGCTCTGGCGTCGCCTGCCCCTGCCCCGCCGCCGCGCCGCGCCCGGCTGACCGGGCGGACGGGACCGGGCGGGCGGGACCGGGCGGGCGGGACCGGGCGGGCGGGGCGGAACCGTGGCCCGACCGGGGCCGACCGGACGGATCCGGCGGGCCGCCGGGCTCAGGGTTGCCGGGCCGTCGTCGGCTCGGCGGTGGCCGGACGACCGACCGACGCGGCGTCGGCCGCCGCGACGGCCGTCGGCTCCGCGTCGACCTCGGTGGCCGGGACCGGCTCGTTCGAGGAGCGCAGCGGGATCTCCCGGATGAACCAGGCGATCACCGGGACCGCCACGGTGAACAGCACCGCCCAGGTGAAGACGTGGGAGATCGCGTCGGCCAGCCCGCCGAGGACGGCCTCCCGGAGCTGCGTGGGCAACGCGTTCAGGGCGGCGGGGTCGACGCCCTGCTCGCCGCTGCCGCCCTCCATCGCCGTGCCGGCCGGCGAGCGGGCCAGCCGGTTGGCGAAGATCGCGCCGAACAGGGAGATGCCGAACGATCCGCCGATCGACCGGAAGAAGGTGGCCGCGCCGCTGGCCGCGCCGAGGTCACGCTGCGCCACGCTGTTCTGGGCGATCAGCATGGTGGTCTGCATGAGGAAGCCCATACCGGCGCCGAGCACGAGCATGTAGAAGCCGGACCGGGTCCGGCTGGTGTCGGCGTCCAGCAGCGACAGTAGCGCCATACCGGCGGTCATCACCACGCCGCCGACGATCGGGAACACCCGGTACCGCCCGGTCCGGGTGATGGTCCGGCCGACCACCAGCGACACCACCAGCATGCCGAACATCAGCGGCAGCAGGAGCAGGCCGCTCTCGGTGGCCGTCGCGCCCTGCACGGTCTGCTGGTAGAGCGGCAGGAAGCTCATCGCGCCGAACATCGCGAAGCCGAGCAGGAAGCCCATCACCGAGATCAGGGCGAAGTTCCGGTTGCCGAACAGGCCCAGCGGCAGGATCGGCTCGGTCACCCGCCGTTCGACGAGGACGAACGCGCCCAGGGCGAGCAGCGTGACCGCGGCCAGCCCGAGGATCTGCGGGGACAGCCAGTCGTACTCGGTGCTGCCCCACGTGGTGACCAGCACGACCGCGGTGATGGCCACCGACAGCAGGCCCGCGCCCAGCCAGTCGATGCGGTGCTCGGTGCGGTAGCGGGGCAGGCGCAGCGCGGCGACCAGCAGCACCAGGGCGACCCCGCCGAGCGGCAGGTTCACGTAGAACGCCCAGCGCCAGGAGAGGTGGTCGGTGATGAAACCGCCGACCAGCGGGCCGGCGACCATCGCGATCGCCATCACCCCGGCGAACAGCCCCTGGTAGCGTCCCCGCTCCCGGGGCGAGACCAGGTCACCGATGATCGCCATCACGCCGACCATCAGGCCACCGGCCCCGAGGCCCTGGAACGCCCGGAAGGCGATGAGCTGCACCATGCCGCTGTCCGGGCCGCCGAGCAGGTCGGAGCCGGACATGCCGCAGAGGGCGGAGGCGACGAGGAACATGCCGACCGAGCTGAGGAAGACCGGCTTACGGCCGTACAGGTCGCCCAGTTTGCCCCAGATGGGGGTGGAGACGGTGGTGCCGAGGATGTACGCGGTGACCACCCAGGTGAAGTGGTTGAGCCCGCCGAACTCGCCCACGATCCGCGGCAGCGCGGTGCTGACGATCATGTTGTCGAGCATCGCGAGCATCATCGTGATCATGAGCGCGACCAGGATGAGGCGTACGTTCGGTTTTGCCGCGGCCTGGTGGGTCTGGGTCATTGGAGCTCCCCCGAGAGACGGGACCGACTTACTTGCCGACCGGCTAGCTATCTTACTTGCCGGACGGTAAGTTGGGCAGCGGAACCCGTCAAGGGAATTGGAGGGTGGAGTGAGCCAGGGCACCGGCGGCACACGCGAGCGCATCCAGGCGGTCGCGCTGGAACTCTTCACCGAGCAGGGGTACGAGAAGACCTCGCTACGGGAGATCGCCGAGCGCCTCCAGGTCACCAAGGCCGCGCTCTACTACCACTTCAAGAGCAAGGACGAGATCGTCACCAGCTTCGTCGAGGACCGGCTGACGGTGATGGACGAGCTGGTCACCTGGGCCGAGTCGCGGCCACCCACCCTGGAGACCCGGCGCGAGCTGGTCGCCCGGTACGCCGAGGAGATGTTCGGCCACGGGCACCCGTCGGTGCTGCGGTTCTTCGAGCAGAACCAGACCGCGCTGAAGAGCCTGACCGCCGGGCAGCAGCTCCGCGAGCGGATGGGTCGGCTGGCCGACGCGCTGGCCCGGGACGCCGACTCACCGACCGACCAGCTCCGGGCCACGCTGGCGCTGTTCGCCGTGCACACGAGCTGGTTCGCCCTGCGCGCCCCGGAGATCACCGACGACGAACGCAAGAAGCACGCCCTGACGGTGGCCGACGAGCTGCTCGCCGCGATCGGCGACGGCTGACCGGGCGCTACCGACGGACGGTGGTCAGCCGGTCGACGGTGGGCGCCAGCTCCAGCCGGAGCGCCAGCAGATCCACTCCGGGCAGCGGTGACCAGTCACGCTCCGGCTCCCGGGCGAACCCGAACCGGGCGTACAGCCGGTGGGCCGCCGCCGCGAGACCGTCCCGTACGCAGATCACCACCGCCGTGCAGCCGTACCCCGCCGCCCGGTCCAGACAGGCCCGCACGAGCGAGCCGCCCACGCCCCGCCCCTGCGCGGTGGGCGCCACCGCCAGCATCCGGAACTCGGCCTCCCCCGGCCGGGACACCTCGGCGTACCGGCCACCGGGCAGCGTGAAGGTCACCGAGCCGAGCACCTCGCCGGTCGTCTCGTCCACGGCGACCAGCACCTCGGCGTGACCGGCCCGGGTCGTCACGTCGGCGAGCACCGGGGCGTACCCGGACTCGCCGGCGAGCTGACCGTCCGCCTCGTACGCGCCGACGGTCAGCTCGGCCACCGCCGGGAAGTCGCCCGGCCGCGCGGAACGGACCAGCACGGTCAACCGATGACCGCGATCAGGTCGCCGTCCTGCACCACGTCACCCTCGTTGACCGCGAGCTGCTGCACCACGCCGTCGGACTCCGCGAGCACCGGAATCTCCATCTTCATCGACTCCAGGATCACCAGGGTGTCCCCCTCGGACACGGTGTCCCCGGTCGACGCGACGACCTTCCACACGTTGGCCACCATCTCGGCGCGGATCTCATCGGCCATGGGACGGCCCTCCCTCTCCCGGTTACCTGCGACGGTATCCAATCACGTGCCGGCCCCGCCGGGTGAGGGCCCGAGGCAGCGGCACTAACATCAGCGGGTCGGACCGCGGACGCCGAGAGATCCGGTGCGCGACCGGCGCCGGCCGCGCAGCGGCCGACCACGATCTGACGAGGAGGTCACCATGGCGAAGAAGGCCCGCAAGAAGAAGGCCCGCAAGAAGAGCAGCGCCAACCACGGCAAGCGTCCCAACTCCTGACCGGTGGCGGGCCCGCGCCCGCCGACGTGGTCGAGGACCGGCCCCAGGGTCGGCACGCCGGTGGCCCGGGTCGAGGCTCGACCCGGGCCACCGGTACGTCCCGGCCGCGCCCCCGCCGTGGGCGGGAGCGGCTCTGTCAGTCGGCCAGCTCGCGGGACTCCGTCGTCTCGAAGACGACCAGCTCGCTGATCCGGACCCGCAACCGCTCGCGCAACTGGGTGGGCGCGGTCTCGTTGCCGCAGCACCGGGCGACCAGCGCCTTGACCTCCTGCTCGATGCCGTACTCCCGCAGGCAGGGGCCGCACTCGTCGAGGTGGTGCCGGATCAGCCGCTGCCGCTCCTCCTCGCACTCCAGGTCGAGGTAGAGGTAGACCTCCGCCAGCACCTCGCGGCAGTCCGTCTCGTGGGGCTCCCCACAGCTCACGTCACACCTCCCGGCCGGCGGCGGCGGTCGAGCCACCCGAGGTACGGGCGGCGGAGAAACCCCGCTCCGCCGCGTAGCGTTCGAGCAGCTTCCGCAGATTACGTCGACCACGGTGCAGTCGGGACATCACGGTACCGATCGGCGTACCCATGATGTCGGCGACCTCCTTGTAGGAGAACCCCTCGACGTCGGTGAGGTAGACGGCCAGCCGGAACTCCTCCGGAAGCTGCTGCAGGGCTTCCTTGATGTCGCTGTCGGGCAGCCGGTCCAGCGCCTCGGTCTCCGCCGAGCGGAGCCCGCTGGAGGTGTGCGACTCGGCCTCGGCGAGCTGCCAGTCGGTGATCTCCTCGGTCGGCGCCTGGATCGGCTGACGCTGCCGCTTCCGGTAGGAGTTGATGTACGTGTTGGTCAGGATCCGGTAGAGCCAGGCCTTGAGGTTCGTGCCCTGCTCGAACTGGTGGAACGCGGCGTACGCCTTGAGGAACGTCTCCTGGACCAGATCCTCGGCGTCGGCCGGGTTGCGGGTCATCCGCAGCCCGGCGGCGTAGAGCTGGTCGACGAAGGGCAGCGCGTCACGCTCGAAGCGCGCCCGGCGCTCGTCCGTCTTCTCGGTGGTCAACCGCACGTCCCCTCGCGTCGGATGCTGTCCCGCCGAGAATACGCGCCCCGAGCTGCCGGTAGATTCACTTTCCCCCGGTGTGCTCGTGCTCACCTCGCCCGGCCCGGGCCGGCCCGCCGTGGGCCACTCAGGTCCGTCCAGCAGCCGTCGCAGCCGCTGCGCCCCCCGTTCGTCCCGTTCCCGGTTGCGTGTCCCGGTCGGCACGGTCTACCCCCTCACGCCGTCCAATCCGTCCACCGGGTGCAACGCCGGCCCGCCGGCCACGCATTCCGACCTGGGTGGCTTCCGTCGCCGGCCCCGTTCCCGGTCCCAGCGGCGCCGGAGGTGACGCTGGGACCAGGAAGGGCCTGGGAGGGTGACCCCGTCCGACCGACCGGCCGGCGGCGCCAATCGATGCAACGACCCGTCCGGCCACCGGTCACGGCCCGGGGCGACGAGGGGGCGGGCCGGGCCCGGTCAGCGGACGCGGGCCCAGCCGTGGGCGGCCAGCCAGTCGACGACCAGGGCGGCGCTGCCGGTCGGGTCACGGCGCAGATCGTGCCCCTCCCCCGGCCGCGTCCGCACCCGGACGGTCGGGCCGGGCGTCGGCACGCCGAACGGGTCCCGGTCCCCGTTCACCACGAGGGTGGGCAGCCCGGTGTCGAGCTCGGCGGCGCGGGAACGCTCCGGCCGCTGCGGCGGGCGCAGCGGGAAGGCGAGCGCGACGACGCCCGCCGCGCCGACCGCGGCGGCCGTCCGGCAGGCCACCCGCGCGCCACTGGAGCGTCCGCCCACCAGCAGGGCGGGCGCGGTGGGATGCCGGCGGCGCAGCTCGGCCAGTACGGCGGTCCACGCCTCGTCGAGGTGAGCGGCCGGAGCCGGGGCCCGTCGCCCGGCGACCCGGTAGGGCTGGGTCACCCGCGCCACCAGCACCCCGGCCCGGACCGCCGCGTCCCGCAGCGCGACCAGGTCGGGCGCGTCCACCCCGCCGCCGGCCCCGTGCCCCAGCACGAGCAGGCTCACCGCCTCGCCGGTCGGGTGGTCGACGTCCAGGCGGGCCGGCCCGCGCGGCGTCGGGACCTGCGTGCCGCTGCCCTGCATCGGCCCATTCTCCACCGGCCGCCGACCGATGGTCACGACGACCCGACGGTCACGACGAACCAGCGGGCGGGACGGCCCGGGCGACCGCGGGCCGGGCCCGGGCGGGGCGCCGTCAGGCGAGCGGGACCAGGGTGAGCAGGCGGTCCCGGACCGGCGGACCGGCCTCGTCGGCCGCGTCCGGATCCGGCTGCACCTCGTTGCGCCAGGCGACCAGCATGGCCCGTCGTTCCCGGGGCGTGGTGCCGCCCCACACGCCGTGGCAGTCGCCGACCTCCAGCGCCCAGGCCAGGCAGGGCCCCTGCACGTCGCAGGCGCGGCAGAGCGCGACGGCCGCGTCGGCCGGCTCGTTGGGCGCCGGGAAGAACGTCTCCGGGTCCACGCTCTGGCAGGTGCCTCTGGTACGCCACGCGTCGTCCTGGCGTCGCTCGCGCAGCGCGCGTAACAGCCGCGGATCCCGGCGTGCGGCGGCCACTTCGTGCGGACGTGGCATTCGCGCCCGTGTCATCAACCCACCTCCCCCGTGGGACCGGCAAGATCGGTGATCGTCGTTCGCGCCCTGCGAATCGACACCCACTACCGGCGCTGTGTTCTATCGCACTTGGACACACGGGGACAAGGGTTTGCCAGAAATATGGCGCAACACTCGCCTGACGATTCGTCAGTAACTCTGGCAAATCAGCACGCGACAATACGCCATCCGGTGTTCAGAAGAGCGTCATTTTCCCCGGCCCGGTCGGCCCCGCCGGCCCGTCGTCGACCCCGGACGGCCCGGGCGCCCCGGGCGCCCCGGGCGCCCGGGCGGTGAGCTCCGGCCCGGAGTTGCGGACGTTGCCCACCGCCGGCCCGACCGGCCGGATCTCCAGCCCGGCCAGCCACCGCTCGTCCACGGTGAGCAGCGCGGACGGGTCGTCGGTCGGGCCGAGCCAGGGCGCCCAACGCTCCGGCGGCAGCAGCACCGGCATCCGGTCGTGCACCGCGGTGAGCGCCCCGACCGCGGCGGTGGTGAGCACGCTGCACGTCAGCCAGGGCCCGTCCGGCCCCCGCCACAGCGACCAGACGCCGGCCAGGGCGAGCACGTCGCCGTCGGCCCGGGTCAGGAAGTACGGCTGCTTGCCGCTGCCGGCGCGGGCCCACTCGTACCAGCCGTCGGCCGGGACCAGGCAGCGGCGGCGGGCGAACGGAGCGGCGTACGCGCGGCTGGTCGCCACCGTCTCGGACCGTGCGTTGATCATGCGGGCCCCGGCCGACGGGGAGGTCGCCCACGGCGGCAGCAGCCCCCACCGGGCCAGCGACAGCGCCCGGTCGCCGGAGTCGTCCGCCCGGACCACAGGCACCGGCTTGGTGGGCGCGACGTTCCAGTCCGGCCGCAGCGCGCCGGCGGTGTCGTCGTACGCCTCGAAGATCCGGGTGAGGGCCCCGGCGTCGCGGGTCGTCGCGTACCTGCCACACATGCCGGACACGCTAACCCGCCCCGCGAGCCCGGGTTGTCCCGCCAACCGGGAGATCGCGCGACACGGTTCTCCGCGGGCGGCCCGGAGCCGGCAGAATGTGACCGTGGGGAATCTGACCGCGACCCGGCCGCCGCAGCCGTGGAGCGCACCGACCGCGACCGACCCGGTGGCCACCACGCTCCGGCTGCCCGGCTCCAAGTCGCTGACCGCGCGGGCCCTGGTGCTCAGCGCCCTGGCCGGTGGCCCGTCCACCGTCCTGCGCCCGCTGCGCGCCCGCGACACCGAGCTGATGGCCGCCGGTCTGCGGGGCATGGGCGCGCACGCGTCGATCACCGACGACGAGCGCTGGCTGGTCCGGCCGCACCCGCTGGTCGGGCCGGCGCACGTGGACGTCGGCCTGGCCGGCACGGTGATGCGGTTCCTCCCGCCGGTGGCCGGGCTGACCGACGGGCGGGTCACCTTCGACGGTGATCCGGCGGTACGCGCCCGCCCGCTCGGCCCGCTGGTCGAGGCGCTGCGCTCGCTCGGGGTCCGGATCGACGTCACCGGTCCGGGCAGCCTGCCGCTGACCGTGCTCGGCGCCGGCCGGGTCTCCGGCGGCGAGGTGGTGATCGACGCCTCCGCCTCCAGTCAGCTCGTCTCCGGGCTGCTGCTGGCCGCCCCCCGCTTCGACCGGGGCGTGGTGGTCCGGCACGTGGGTCCGCCGGTGCCGTCCGCGCCGCACCTGCGGATGACCGTACGGATGCTCCGGGCCGCCGGGGCGGCCGTGGACGACGGCATGCCGGACGTGTGGACGGTCGAGCCCGGGCCGCTCGCCGGCCGGGTGTGGGAGATCGAGCCGGATCTTTCCGGGGCTGTCCCGTTCTTCGCCGCCGCCCTGGTCACCGGCGGTGAGGTGACCCTCCAGGGTTGGCCACACAGCAGCGCCCAGCCGGTCGAGCGGCTCCGCGCGCTGCTGCACGAGATGGGCGGCGAGGTGAGCCTGACCACCGGGGGGCTCTCCGTCCGGGGCACCGGCGTCGTGCACGGCGTCACCGCCGACCTCTCCGACGTCAGCGAGCTGACCCCGGTGCTGACCGCGCTCGCCATGCTCGCCGACTCCCCGTCGGTGTTCACCGGCGTCGCGCACATCCGGGGCCACGAGACCGACCGGCTCGCCGCGCTGGCCCGTGAGTTCGCCGGGCTCGGGGCGGACGTCACCGAGTCGCACGACGGGCTGGCGATCCGGCCCCGGCCGCTGCGCGGCGGCACGTTCCGCACCTACCACGACCACCGGATGGCGCACGCCGCCGCGGTGGTTGGGCTGGCCGTCCCGGGGGTGGAGCTGGACGACGTCGGGTGCACCTCGAAGACCATGCCCGAGTTCCCGGCACTATGGTCGCAGATGGTGACCGGCAAGAGCTGACGGACAGGGGGCGCGGTCCTGGCGACCAGACGACGGGAGTACGACGAGGACGACGTCCGGGTCCGGCCCGGGAAGTCCTCCCGTCCGCGTACCCGCACCCGGCCCCGGCACGCCGACGCGGTGGACGGGTTCGTGATCGCCGTCGACCGTGGTCGCTACACCTGCGTACGGCCGGACGCCGCCCCGGACGATCCGACGGTGACCGCGATGCGCGCCCGCGAGCTGGGCCGCAAGTCGGTGGTGGTCGGTGACCGGGTGGGGCTGGTCGGGGACACCTCGGGCGACGCCGGCGCGCTGGCCCGGATCGTCCGGATCGCCGAGCGCGGCTCGGTGCTGCGGCGCACCGCCGACGACGACGAGACCACCGCCGAGGGACGGCTGGAGCGGGTGGTGGTCGCCAACGCCGACCAGTTGGTGATCGTCGGCTCGCTGGCCGACCCGCCGCCGCGCACCGGGTTCGTCGACCGCTGCCTGGTGGCCGCGTACGACGCGGGCATCGAGCCGCTGCTCTGTCTGACCAAGGCCGACCTGGCCGGTCCCGGGCACGTCCTGGACTACTACGCCGAGCTCGACCTCCCGCACGTGCTGGTCCGGCCGGACTCCGACCTGGCCGCGCTGCGCGGGCTGCTCGCGGGGCGGATCTCGGTGCTGGTCGGGCACTCCGGGGTGGGCAAGTCGACGCTGGTGAACCGGCTCGTCCCGGCGGCCGACCGGGCGGTGGGCACGGTCAGCGCGATCGGCCGGGGCCGGCACACCTCGACCAGCGCGGTGGCGTTGCGGCTGCCGCCGCTGCCCGGCGTCGGCGCACCCCCGGGCTGGATCGTCGACACCCCGGGGGTGCGCAGTTTCGGGCTGGCGCACGTCTCCGCGGAGAGCCTGCTGCACGGTTTCCCCGATCTGGTGGACGCCACGGTGGACTGCCCGGCCAACTGCGAGCACACCGCCGACGAGGCCGGTTGCGCGCTGGACGCCTGGGTGGCCGCCGGGAAGGCCGATCCGCGCCGGCTGGCGTCGTACCGTCGCCTGCTGGCCTCCCGGGCCGGCGAGAGCGACACCCGGACGGAGCCCGACCCACGGACCGAGACCGACCCACGGGCGCAGACCGACCCACGGGCGCAGACCGACCCGGACGGCGCGGGCTGAGTCGGCTCGCTAGCGTCTGGGGCATGACCGGGTACGCCGACGACCTCGCCCTCGCCCACCTGCTCGCCGACGCCGCCGACGCGGTCTCCACCGCCCGGTTCCGGGCGCTGGACCTGCGGGTCGAGTCGAAACCCGACCTGACGCCGGTGTCCGACGCGGACACCGCCGTGGAGCGGGATATCCGGGCCCTGCTCGCCACCCACCGGCCCGCCGACGGCCTGGTCGGCGAGGAGTACGGCGAGCAGCCGCCCACCGTCGCGGGTGGCCGGCGCTGGGTGGTCGACCCGATCGACGGCACCAAGAACTTCGTCCGTGGGGTGCCCGTCTGGGCCACCCTGATCGCCCTGCTGGAGGCCGACCGGCCGGTGCTCGGGCTGGTGTCCGCCCCGGCGCTGGGCCGACGCTGGTGGGCGGCGGCGGGCGCGGGCGCGTACGCCGGCCCGGACGCGGCGCACGGCGAGCCGATCCGGGTGTCCGGGGTGGCCCGGCTCGCCGACGCGAGCTTCTGCTACGCCTCCCTGGACGGCTGGGAGGCCACCGGGCGGCTGGCGGCGATGCTCCAGCTCATGCGGGACACCTGGCGCAGCCGCGCGTACGGGGACTTCTACGGGTACGTGCTGCTGGCCGAGGGCGCGCTGGACGTGATGGTCGAGCCCGAGCTGTCGCTGTGGGACATCGCCGCGCTGGTGCCGATCGTCACCGAGGCCGGTGGCACGTTCACCGACCTGACCGGGGCGTCCGCCCCCGGCGACGGCAGCTCGGTGGCGACCAACGGGCCGCTGCACGCCGACGTCCTCGACCGGCTGGGTCGGCCTGCCGAGCGTTGAGCCGGGGCACCATCTATCCTCGCCGGGTGTCCTCCTCCGGTTGGTGTTTCCTCGCGGCGATGATCGTCGCGTACGGCTTCGCCAACCTCCTCCAGTCGATCGCCGCCGCCCGGACGACCGTGCACCACACCTTCGACCCGGGGCTGTTGCTGCGACTGGCCGGTCAACGCACGTACCTGGTGGGGCTCTTCTGCCAGGTGGCCGGGTTCGTGCTGGCCTTCCTGGCCCGCCGGGACCTGCCGCTGTTCCTGGTGCAGGCGAGCGTGGCGGCCGGGCTCGGGGTCACCGCCATCCTCGGGGTGGTGGTGTTGAAGTGGCGGCTGCCGATGGCCGAGGTGGCGCTGCTCGGGCTGCTGTTCGGCGGGATCACCGCGCTGGTGCTGGCCGCCCGCCCGGCGCCGTCACGGCAGCTCGGCCCGGCCGCGCTGGTCGCCCTGGCCGTCGCCCTGGCGGGCATCGCGGCGCTCGGCTTCTTCGCGGTACGGCTGCGCGGCGTGCCGGGTTCGGTGGCGCTCGGCTCGCTGGCCGGGTTGGCGTTCTCCGCCGCGGCGGTGGCCGCCCGTCCGCTGGCGGCGGCGCACTCGGTGGAGGCGTTCCTCCGGGACCCGCTGCTCTACCTGCTGATCGCCCACTCGGTGGTCGGGCAGCTCCTGCTCGGGCTGGCGATGCAGCGCGGCTCCACCACGGCGGCGGTGGCGGCGATGGACGCCGCCGGGGCGGTGCCCGCCGCGATCGTCGGGCTGCTGGTGCTGAACGACAAGATCTGGCCGGGCCGGGAGTGGCTGGCCGCCGTCGGGTTCCTGGCCACGCTGGCCGCGGTGATCGGTCTGACCCGGTACGCCGAGCCGCAGCACCACCACGCGGTGGTCGACCGCACGTCGCCACCCCGTCCACTGCTGCCCGCCGGCGCCGGCGCCCGCGCCGCCCAGCGCTCCGGCTGACGCCCGGCCGGCCGCGATCCGGGCGGGTCAGGCTTCCACCGGGTTGCGGCGGCCGACCACCCGTTCGTAGAGGCGCTCCAGCGCCCCGGCGGTGCGTTCCCAGGTGTAGCTGCACCGCACCCGGTCCACGGCGGCGTGCCCGTACGCGAACCGTCCGGCGTGGTCGGCGAGGAGCCGGCGCAGCGTCACCCCGAGCGCGCGGACGTCACCGGGCGGCACCAGCTTGCCGGTGACCTCGTCGACGACCGCGTCGGCGATGCCGCCCATGGCGTAGCCGACCACCGGCACGCCGCAGGCCATCGCCTCCAGCGACACCCGCCCGGCGGAGGCGTAGTGCGGGGTGCAGGCCACCACGTCGGCCGAGCGGTACCAGGTGGCCATCTGGTCGTGCGGCACCGCGCCGACCAGCCGCACCTGCTCGGCCACGCCGGCCCGTTCGGCGAGGTCCCGCAGCCGGCGGGCCTCGGCGTGCCCGGCGAGCTGCTCGGCCGGCGGCCCGCCGGCGATGACCAGCTCCGCGTCGCCGACCAGCCGCATCGCCCGGATCAGGTCCTCGTGGCCGCTGGACGGCGTCAGGCCGCCGACGGTGAGGATCCGGGCACGCCGGTCCCGGGGGGCGGCCTCGCCGTCCGGGTGGAACTGTGTGGTGTCCACGCCGGTCGGCACCATCGCCACCGACGCCCGGCTCAGCCCCATCCGGGTCAGCTCGTCGACCTCGTCGTTGCACTGGGCCACCGCCATGTCGACCGCCCGGGTCAACGCGCGCTCCAGCGGGATCCGCTCCCCCGGGCCGGCGTACTCCCGCCCGAGGTGGCGCAACTGCTCGATGCCGAGCGAGTGGAAGGTCTGCACGACCGGGATGTCCGTCTCCCGGACCGCGTGCGCGGCGGCGAGCCCACCCACCCAGTAGTGGCCGTGCACCACCTCCGGCCGCCAGTCGCCGGCCCAGCGGGCGGCGAGCCAGCCACCGAACTCGGGCACGTGCCGGACCAGCTCGGCGGTGGGCAGGGAGGTGGGCGGGCCGACCGGCACCAGCTCCAGCCGGTACCCGTCGCGGGTCGCGGTCGTCGGGGCGTCGGGGTCGTCCCGCCGCTCGTAGACGCGTACGTCGTGGCCCCGGCCGGCCAGCTCGGCCGCGACCCGGGCGATGTGCTGGTGCGTGCCCACGGCGGGACCGTCGGCCCGCCGGGATGGGCCGGCGTGCGCGCAGACTAGGCCGACGCGCATGGTCACCTCCATGCGATCACGAGCTACGGTCCTCCGGTAGAGGGTCCCATTAACCTGCCGTCCGGACGCCAAAACCTGGCAGATCAGGATCGGTCGGACGGCGGTCCGGTCGCGTCGGGCGGGCATGAGCCGGCCGACCCGGGGTACGTGTGGGAGATGCCACTGACCCGTGACCTGTCCGACTCCATCGTGGTGATCACCGGCGCCTCCAGCGGCATCGGCGCGGCGACCGGGTACGCGCTGGCCCGGCGGGGCGTCGCCGTGGTGCTCGCCGCCCGTACCGTCCCCGCCCTGGAGCAGGTCGCCGAGCGCTGCCGCGAGCTGGGCGGCCGGGCGCTGGTCGTACCCACCGACGTCACCGACGCGGCGGCGGTCGACCGGCTGGCCGCCCGCGCGGTGGCCGAGTTGGGCCGGATCGACGCCTGGGTGAACAACGCGGCGGTCGGCGCGGTGGGGTTGTTCGAGGAGATCCCGGTCGACGAGTTCCGCCGGGTGGTCGAGGTCAACCTGCTCGGCGTGGCGCACGGCACGAGGGCGGCGTTGCCGCGCCTGCTCGCGGCCGGCGGCGGGGTGCTGGTCAACAACGCCTCGGTGCTCGCCGAGGTGGCGATGCCCTACCAGTCCGCGTACAACGCCACCAAGCACGGGGTACGCGGCTTCGCCGACACCGTCCGGCAGGAGCTGCGGGTCAGCGGCCGGTCGCAGGTGTCGATCTGCACGGTGCTGCCGGCCAGCGTGGACACCCCGTTCTTCCGGCACGCGGCGAACCACAGCGGCCACGAGCTGGCCCCGCCCCCGCCGGTGTACCCGCCGGAGCTGGTGGCGGAGACGATCGTCCGGCTGCTGCGCCGGCCCCGCCGGGAGGCGTACGCGGGCGGCGCGGCCCGGCTGCTCGCGCTCCAGTGGCGGCTGGCCCCGGCCCTCACCGAGCGGGCGCTCGGCTGGTACGCCCACCGGGCCCAGTTCCTGGCCGCGCCACGCCGTGACGGCAGCGGCAGCCTGTTCCGGGCCGACGCCCAGGCGCGGCGGGAGGGCGGCTGGCACGGTCGGCGTCGGCGACTCGTCCGGGTGGGGGCGGCCGTGGGGCTGGCCGCCGGGGCGGTGGCCGGGACGGTGACCCGGGTGAACGCCCGCAGCCGGCACGCCCGGCCCGGCGCGTGAGCCACCCGGCCGCGCCATGCGCCGGCGTAGCCGCTGACCGGTTCATCCGCTTTGGGGAGGGTCGGACGCGGTTACCCCGGGGGGGCAGTGGGTAGTGATCAGCCATGCGCGACGACGAGTTCCCGACCCCCCTGTCCGACCCCGAGGCGCAGGGCCTGCCCGACACCGCCGACGACGACTCCACCGCCAACGACGACGTGGCGACCGGGCGCGAGGCGGACGGCCCGGATCCGGCGGAGCTGCCCGGCGACCGTACGCCGGTGGCGGTGGACCGGTTCGGGGCCACCGCCGAGGAGCAGCTCGACGGCGAGTCGCTGGACTACAAGCTCGACCGCGAACGGTACGAGCGGCCCGCCGACGACCCGCTGGCCGCCCCGGTCGACCCGGACATCGCGGCCGAGGCGGACAGCGAGGAGGCCGCCGCGCAGGCCCAGCTCGACGCCGACGTGATCGATCCAGGCCCCACCTCCGACCCGAGCTCCCCGGTCTCGATCTACGACCACGGCCAGCTCGGCACCGTGGCGGACGCCCAGGTCGGCCGCCTGGTGGAGCCGGACGAGGGGGCCCGCAGCGACACCGAGACCGATTCCGTGGCGTACGACGCCGGGGCGGCCGGCGGCGGGGCGAGCGCCGAGGAGCTGGCCATCCACGAGACCCGCCCGCCCGAGGCGCGCTAGCCGTCGCCGGGGCGGCTCAGTCGTCGAGGCCGCGGGCGATCGCGTAGCGGGTCAGCTCGACCCGGTTGTGCAGGTGCAGCTTGCCCAGCGTGTTCTGCACGTGGTTCTGCACCGTACGGTGCGACAGGCCGAGCCGGGTGGCGATCTGCTTGTACGACAGCCCCTTCGCCACCAGGCGCAGCACCTCGGTCTCCCGGTCGGTGAGGCGGGGCGCGCCCTCGCCCACCGGCCGGGCCGGCTCGGCGGCCAGCCGGCGGTACTCGCCCAGCACCAGGCCGGCGAGCCCCGGGGTGAACACCGCCTCCCCACGCGCGGTGCGGGCCACCGCGTCCAGGAACTCGGCGGCGGCGGCGGACTTGAGCAGGTAGCCGGTCGCGCCGGCCTTCACCGCCGCCAGCACGTCCGCCTCCTCGCCGCTGGCGGAGAGCATCAGCACCCGTACCCCGGGCAGGGCCGCCCGCAGCCCGTGGATCACCTCGGCGCCGGCCGCGTCGGGCAGGTGCAGGTCGAGCACGACGACGTCCGGGCGGGCCGCCGGGGCGATCCGTACCGCCTGCCGGCCCTCACCGGTGGTGGCCACCACGTGGTGACCCGCCTCGGTGAGGTCGCGGGCCACCCCGTCGCGCCACATCGGGTGGTCGTCGACCACCATCACCCGGATCCCGCCCGTGTCGCCGTCACCCATGCGGTCACCCTAGGCCCTGTGTCGAAGTCCCTGGTCGGCCTACGACCGGCCCGGACGCGACAGCCGGCCCGGACTACGACCGGCCCGGACGACGGCCGACGCTGTCGGGGCGGGGCAGCGCCAGCTCGACCTCGGCGCCCTCGCCCGGCACGGAGACGACGGTGGCGGTGCCGCCCAGGTCGGCCAGCCGGCCCCGGATCGACTGCGCCACCCCCAGCCGACCCTGCTCGGCCGCCTCCGCCAACCGGCCGGCGGGGATGCCGGGGCCGGCGTCACGCACCGTCACCCGTACCACTGTCGTCTCGTCCTCGACCAGCACCCAGGCCCGGCCGTCGGCGTGCCGTGCGACGTTGTCCAGGGCCGCCGCCACCGCGGCGGCCAGCTCCCGGGCGGCACGCGCCGGCAGCGGCACCGGGGTGGCCGGGGCCGCCACCGACACCGTGGGGCTGGCGTGCCGGCGCAGCAGGGTCCGCAGGTCCAGGCTGGTGGCGTCGTCCCCGACCGGCGGGTCGCCGGTGGAGCCGGGGGCGGCCGTGCCGGACGGGTCGAGCCCCTGCGGTGCCGACCGGGCCGACGGCGGGGCGGTGGCGATCAACGCGCGGAGCGCGGACTCCTGCTCACCGGCGAGCCGGGCCAGCTCGCCGGCCTCGCCGTCGAGCTGCGCGCCGCGCCGCTGCACCAGCGCCAGCACCTGGAGCACCGAGTCGTGGATGTCCCGGGCGAGACGTTCCCGCTCCCGGGTCGCCGCCTCCAGCTCGACCGCGCGGTGCAACCGTTCCTCGGCGGTCACCGCCAACCGGGCGACGTGCCCGACCACCACCCCGGCGAGCAGCATCAGCACCGCGCCGTTCAACGCGGACGGGATGATCGTGCCGCGCGCCACCAGGTCGGCCGCGCCGAGCGCCAGGGCGGCCACCGCGCCCCGGCGTCGGCCACCGGAGACCGCCCAGGCCAGCACCGGACCGCCGAGCCAGGCCACGGCGAGGGCGGGCACCCCGGCCGCCAGCGCCGCTCGGCCGACCACCCAGGGGGTGAGCAGCACGATCCCGAGTACGACGCCGAGGTCGGCCAGGAGCAGCGGCCAGCCCCGCCGGGCCGGCCGGGCGTACGCGTACCCGGTGTACGCCGTCCAGCCGGCCATCGCGGCCAGCACCGGGCCGGCGGCGAGCGGATGCGCGTACCGGTCGGCGTCGCGCGCCGTCAGCAGACAGACGTACGCCAGCGCGGCGACCCGGTACACCACGATGGCCCGCCACAGCGGGCCCGCCAGCCCGCCGGGCGGTGTCGACATGCGCAGCAGGATGCCACACGACCCGGTACCGTCGCCGGGTCGGCGACGAGCAGCGCCGAATACCCTGACGTAGGGTAGAAAAGCCATAAAAAACTCTGGAACCCGATGGCGGTAGCGGGCCATGACGAACGGCGAACGCCCCACACCGCGTACGGTTGTGCCCATCGAATCTTCCCTGTTGATCGCCGAAGCCTTCGACCAGGCTCAGGTGACGGAGCTGCGACACGCCGTCACCTCCTGCGGGCGCGCCGTCGGGCTGACCGGGCAGCGGCTGGACGACTTCGTGCTCGCCGTCAACGAGCTGATCACCAACGCGGTCCGGCACGGCGGCGGCCGGGGCTGGCTGCGGCTGTGGCAACAGGCCGACGGCCTGTTCTGCGAGGTCTCCGACCACGGCGGGGGCATCAGCGCCCAACGCCTCAACGACCGGAGCCGACCGGCCCCGGACACCGCGGGCGGCTGGGGCCTCTGGCTGGCCCGTGAGCTCAGCGACACCATGCGGGTGGAGACCGGCCCGGACGGCACCACCGTCCGGATCAGCGCTGTCCTCGACCCGGCGGCCCCGCCGACCGGCAGCGGGAGCTGAGACCGGGTACGGTGCTGCGGGTGAGCCCCGAACACGTCGCCGCCATCGACCAGGGCACCACCTCCTCCCGCTGCATCGTCTTCGACCGGGCCGGCGAGATCGTCGCCGTCGCCCAGCGGGAGCACCGGCAGATCTTTCCCCGGCCGGGTTGGGTCGAGCACGACGCCGAGGAGATCTGGGCCAACGTCGAGCAGGTGGTCGGCGAGGCGCTGGCAAGTGCCGGCATCGGGCCGGCGCAGCTCGCCGCGGTGGGCATCACCAACCAGCGGGAGACCACTGTCGTCTGGGACCGGGCCACCGGCCGCCCGGTGGCCAACGCGATCGTCTGGCAGGACACCCGCACCGAGTCGATCCTGCGGACCCTCGACGAGGAGCTGTTCCGCGACCGCGCCGGCCTGCCGCTGGCGACCTACTTCGCCGGGCCGAAACTACGCTGGCTGCTCGACCACGTCGACGGTCTGCGGGCCCGCGCCGAGGCCGGCGAGGTGCTCTTCGGCACCATGGACACCTGGCTGATCTGGAAGCTCACCGGCCGGCACGTCACCGACGTGACGAACGCCAGCCGCACCCTGCTGATGGAGCTGACCACCCTGGCGTGGGACGCCGAGCTGCTGGACGCGCTCGGGGTGCCGGCCACCGTGCTGCCGGAGATCCACTCCTCCGCCGAGGTCTACGGCGTCGCCGACGGCGTGCTGGCCGGGGTGCCGGTGGCCAGCGCCCTCGGCGACCAGCAGGCCGCCCTGTTCGGGCAGACCTGCTTCCGGCCGGGCGAGGCGAAGTGCACCTACGGCACCGGCAGCTTCCTGCTGCTCAACACCGGGGCGAGCCCGGTGCCCTCGGCGAACGGCCTGCTCACCACCGTGGCCTACCGGATCGGCGACCAGCCCGCCGCCTACGCGTTGGAGGGGGCGATCGCGGTCACCGGCTCGCTGGTGCAGTGGCTGCGCGACAATCTCGGGCTGATCTCCACCGCCGCCCAGGTCGAGGAGCTGGCCCGCACCGTGGACGACAACGGCGGCTGCTACGTGGTGCCCGCCTTCTCCGGGCTGTTCGCCCCGTACTGGCGTACCGACGCGCGCGGGGTGGTCGCCGGGCTGACCGGCTACATCACCAAGGGCCACCTGGCCCGCGCGGTACTGGAGGCGTCGGCCTGGCAGACCCGGGACGTGGTGGACGCGATGAACGCCGACTCGGACGTGGCGCTGCGCCGACTGCGGGTGGACGGCGGGATGACCGCGAACGGACTGCTGATGCAGTTCCTCGCCGACGTGCTGGAGGTGCCGGTGGTGCGCTCCCGGATCACCGAGACCACCTGCCTCGGCGCCGCGTACGCCGCCGGCCTGGCGGTCGGCTTCTGGCCGGACCTGGCCACCCTGCGGGCCCAGTGGCGCTCGGACGCGCAGTGGACCCCGGCGATGGACCCGGCGCACCGCGAGCGGGAGCTGCGGCACTGGCACAAGGCGGTGCGGCGCACCCTCGACTGGGTCGAGTGACCCGGCCTCACCCCCAGCGGTCGCCGGTGAGCTTCTCGTAGACGTCGACGTAGCGGGCCCGGGTCGCCTCGACCACCTCGGCCGGCACCTCCGGGGCCGGGGCCTGCTTGTCCCAGCCGCTGCCCGCCGCCCAGTCCCGGACGTACTGCTTGTCGTAGGAGAACTGCCCCCGGCCCGGCTGGTACGACTCGGCGGGCCAGAACCGGGACGAGTCGGAGGTCAGCACCTCGTCGGCGAGGAGCAGGGCGCCGTCCGGGGTCCAGCCCAGCTCGATCTTGGTGTCCGCGACGATGATGCCCCGGTCGGCGGCGATCTCGGCCCCCCGGCAGTAGACGGCGATGGTGATCTGCCGCAGCCGCTCCGCGGTCTCCGCGCCGACCTTCGCCACCACCTGCTCGTACGTGATCGGCTCGTCGTGCTCGCCGCGCGGCGCCTTGGTCGACGGGGTGAAGACCGGCTCGGGCAGGATCGACGCCTCCACCAGACCCCGGGGCAGCTCGACGCCGGAGACCGCGCCGGTGCGCTGGTACTCCGCGAGGCCCCCACCGGTGAGGTAGCCGCGCGCCACGCACTCGACCGGGACCATCTCCAGCCGCCGGCACCGCACGGCCCGACCGGCGAACTCGGCCGGCACGTCCACCGCGGAGACCACGTGGTTCGGGACGAGGTCGGCGAGCTGCTCGAACCACCAGAGCGACAGGGCGGTGAGCAGACGGCCCTTGTCCGGGATCGGGGTCGGCAGCACCACGTCGTAGACGGAGATGCGGTCCGAGGCGACGAGGATCAGGTCGTCGCCGTCGGCGTACACGTCCCGAACCTTGCCCGAGTGCAGTAGTTCCACGCGGCCTAGTAGAACACGAGGCGGCGTACCGCCCGTGCCCCCGTCGGGTCGGGCAGCCGGCCCACTGGCCTTCCGGGCCCCCGGTCCGGTACCGCCGGACGTTGACACTGTCCCCCGCGACCTGCGTGAATGTTCCGATCCCACCCCGCCACAGGAGTCCGCCCGTGTCCGCAGTGCCGCACCTGCCCGTCCGCGCCGGCGCCGACCCGGCACGTCGCCGGGTGCTCGCCGGGCTGCTGGGTCTGCCGGTCGTCGCGGCCGGCGGACTGGCCGGTTGCCGCGCCGAGCAGGCCGCCCCGGCCGAGGAGGAGCCCGTCGAGCTGTCGGTCTTCTGGTGGGGCACCGCCCGCCGGGCCGAACTCACCGAACAGGCGCTGCGGCTCTACTCCGACCGCAACCCCACGGTCACCTTCCGGGTCACCTGGCAGGGGCTCGACGGCTACTACGAGCGGCTCGCCACGCAGGGGGTGGGTGGGAACGTCCCCGACCTGTTCCAGATCGACGACACCTTCCTCACCGAGTACGCCCGCCGGGACATCCTGCTCGACCTGACCCGGTACGTCGCCGACGGCCGGCTGAACCTCGGCGGCCTGCCCGACGGGCTGGTCCGCTACGGCCAGGTCGAGGGCCGCACCATGGCGGTGGCCGCCGCGCAGAACTCCGCCGGGCTGGTGTTCAACCGGGACCTGCTGCGCCGGCTGGGCCAGCCGGCCCCGACCAGCGGGATGTCCTACCCCGACTACCTGACCTGGGCGGCCCGGGTGACCCGGGCCAGCGACGGCCGGGTGGCCGGCACCATGGACCCGTCCGGGGACCACCGGGCGCTCTGGCTCTGGCTGCGGTCCCGGGGCGCCGAGTTCTACCAGGGCCGCAAGCTCGGCTTCGAGCTCTCCGAGCTGATGGACTGGTTCGAGCTGTGGCAGCGGGCCCGCAGCGCCCGGGCCACCCCGAGCGCCGCGCTGGTCCAGCGGGCCAACAGCGGGGAGCTGGCCCGTCAGCTCGTGGTGACCGGCCACGCCGCCGCCTCGTTCGCCTGGTCCAACCAGCTCGTCGAGCTGCAACGGCTCAGCCGGGACGAGCTGGGCATCGTGAGCTGCCCCGGCCCGACCGGCGCGCAGTGGGCCCGGGCGTCGATGTACTGGGCCGGGTTCCGGGGCACCAGGCACCCGGCGGTGGTGGCCGACGTGGTCAACTTCCTGACCACCGACGTGGCGGCCGGCCGGGTCCTCGGCTACGACCGGGGACTGAGCCCGCACCTCAACATCCGCAAGCTCGTGCAACCGACGGTCCAGGACGTCGCGGTCCGGCGCTCGGCCGCCTTCGAGTCGAGCCTGGCGGACCGGTTCGGGTCGGCGCCCCCACCTCCGCCGGCCGGCCACGCCCGGATCCGCGACCTGCTGGTCGGCACCGCCGAGAGCATCCAGTCAGGTCAGTCGACGATCCGGGCGGCCACCTGGCGGTTCATGGGCCAGGCCGCCGGCGCCCTCGCCGGCTGACCGACCGGACCGGCCGTCGGGCCGCCCGGGTGAGCCACCGCGCACCGCAGGCCGGGTGGGCCGCCGCGCACCCGGGTGGGCCGCCGCGCACCGCGGGCCCGGGTGGGCCGCCGCGCACCGCGGCCCACCCGGTGCTCAGCGCCGACCACGCCGCCCGCGGGTCAGCCGGATCAACAGCACCACCACCACGGCCACCACCACGAGGCAGCACAGCAGGCCGATCAGGCCGAACCCACCGCCCCGGGACCGCCGTCGGGCGGCCTCCAGGACCAGCTCACCCGTGCCGCTGGACGCCCAGGCAGCGACCGGCACGAACACGGAGAGCATCACTGCGCCGAGGACGGCGCTCAGCCGTCCCCACCATCTGTTCCAGGAAGACATACCTCTCATCCTCGCCGAGACAGGCAAGAACGGCACCCGGTCCCCCGTGCTCGCCCGCGCCGCGCCGCCCGGGTGACCCACTCCACATCACGGAAACGGGGCTGATCCCCACGCAGGACACCCCCATCTCGGCGAAACGGAGTCGATCAAGCGGAAGGCGGCGGACAGGCGGAAGGCGGTGGACAGGCGCGAGGCGGCGGCCCGGTTGACCGGGGCAGGCGGAGAAACGAACCGGCCCCCGGGAAAGATCCCGGGGGCCGGTTCGACGTGGTAGCGGGGACAGGATTTGAACCTGCGACCTCTGGGTTATGAGCCCAGCGAGCTACCGAGCTGCTCCACCCCGCGTCGGCAACGACTACGTTACCCCATCGCCCAGGCCGGAAACCGGCGGGGTCTCCCGCGCGCTCCCCACACGCTCCACCAAGATCGTGCTGAGTCCGGGCAGGAGTGGCCTCACCGCGCCCTCAGGCGACTGGAAGTGGGAACAGCCTGATCTCGGGCGCCCTGGCAGGGGCGACCGGCCGGGGGTGGTGGGCGTGCGGTGGGAGCCGGCGGGATCCGACGCGGTCTGCGACGCGCTCCGGTGGCCCGGGTGTCGACCGGGCCACCGGAGCGGCTACCGGATCAGTCCGCCACGACCGTGATGGTCAACGGTCCCCCGGGCGGCTCGGGGGTGGAGGTGTTCGGATAGCCGAAGGCGGACCTGTTGCCGGCCGCGTCCGTGAGGTCGAAGCCGATCACGTACTCGCCCACCACCGGAGGCACCGTGGTGGACAGCCCCAGCCGACCGTCGTCCCCTTCGGAGATTCCGCCGCTGTGCCCACCCACCGAGTGGCCGAGCGAGTTGAAGAGCGTGGTGCTGAAACCGGTGACGGGCGCGCCCGAGGTGTCGTCGACCTGGACGGTGAAGCTGACGCCCCAGGAGTTCGTCAGCTCGGAGACCGTCCAGACCTTCTTCGGCGGCGCCACCGAGAGCACCTTCGGCGGCGTCTCGTCGGGAAGCTGGGCGACGACGAGAGCGAGCGCCGGCGCGCCGTACGGCTCCCCGTAGAGCGACCGGTTGCCGGCCTCGTCGGTGATCGCGACACCGGTGACCCGACACCCGCCCCGACTCTGCGGGATGGCGATCGGTATCGATGCAGTGCCGTCCGGCCGCCAGGTCGGGGTGGTCGACGACGGCCAGCACTGCTGCTCGGTGCGGACCTCGACCTTGACGATCGGGCCGGCCCAGCTCTGTGCCCGGAACCGCAGCTCGACGGTCCTGGCCGCCCGCCAGTTGTCGACCACGTCCGGGGTCACCGAGAAGTCACCGGCCTCGACGACCTCGTTGCGGCTGACGTGGACGGTGGGCCAGTCCACGTCACGGGCGACGGTGACGTTGCCGGCCTCGTCGACCAGACGCACCCGGTTGACCGTCCACGAGCCGGACGGGGTGTCGGGCGCGATGGCCACGGTGACCGCGCAGTACGCCCAGGTGGCCGGGAGGGAGACGTAGTTGTTCTCGCCGCACCATCCGGACCAGGCGTCGGCCTTGCGCACCTCGAACGTCCCGCTGACCTGACGGTCACCCGGCCCGTCCAGCACCAGGGTGCCCCGGCGGAAACCGAGACCCACGTCGTAGATGCTCAGGGCGTAGCTCAGCGTCAGACCCGACCCGTCGTGGTAGACCTCGCTCCGCCCGTCCAGGGAGAGCGTGCCGAGAGTCGGCGCCTGCACGTCGGTGAGCCTGGTGACGGTGAACTGCGCGCCGAGCGCGACCAGCTCGTCGGCGGTGAGTTTGGCGGTGTGGCCGCGCCCGTCCTGGGCGGTGACCTTCGTGACCCGCCAGGACGTCGAGTCGGTCGTCGCGTACTGCGGGACGAACACCTCGTGGCGGTAGGTCGAGTCCTGCGCGGTGCCGCCCCAGTCAGCCGCGATGTCGGCGTCGCCGTGCCGTAACGCGAAGTTGAGCGACCGTACCGGGCCGACCGGGGCGCCGTTCTGGAACTCGCGCAGCTCGATCAGACCGGTGACGGTGATCGCCCGCTGGTCGGTGTTGGTGACCCGCCAGGTCAGTTGCACCGCCTGCGCGGACTCGGTGGCGTCGACCGTGGCGCTGGAGAACGAAAGGTCGGTGATCGCCATTCGCGGCGCGGCCTGCGCCGGTGTCGCGGCCAGCCCGACAGAGATGACGAGAGACGCGACCGCGGCCGTCAGGACGCGGAAACGCGAGGATGTCAAGGGTCCTCCCCCGAATCACCACCCGCCTGATTGCGGGTGGAGCGGAAGATTACCGATCCGTCACCGGCGGCGGTGGCCCGGCCGACACAACCACCAAACCGCCTGCTGCCAGCCAGAACGCTGCCAACCAGCCCTTTGCGGAACCCCCGGCGACGGCTCGACGCCCGCCAGCCCGGCCGAGGGTGACCAACGCGCGACCCCACCATGACGGGCGCAAGACGATCAGGGCGCTCACCCGTGTGGGTGAGCGCCCTGATGCGCTGTTCCTCTCGTAGCGGGGACAGGATTTGAACCTGCGACCTCTGGGTTATGAGCCCAGCGAGCTACCGAGCTGCTCCACCCCGCGTCGGTACGACAACCCTAGCGCACTCCGGTCCGCCCCTGCAAAACGGGCGGACCCGGGTACGCGGCGGCCGTGGGGCCGCGCCCGCACCCGGGCCCGGTCAGCTCACTGCGGTCAGCCGCCTGACGGCGCGGACGGCGTGGGCGACCCTCCGCCGGCAGGGGCGGGAGCGGACGACGCCCCGGCCGCCTGCTGCGCCCGCTGGAACGCGGTCATCGCGTCGTCCAGGCTCTTGAGCGCCCGGCCGTACCGCTCGAAGTCGCCGGAGGTCTGCGCGGCCTTGACCTCGGCGATGGCCGCCTGCACCTGCTGGGCGGCCACGGCCAGCTCGCCGGTGGCCGGCGGCGGCGTCTGGGTGGGCGACGGGGACGGTGGCGGGCTCTCGCCGTCACCGTCACCGGCCGGCGGCGACGGCGGCGGCGGGTTGCCGGCGACGGCCTGCTTGCCCTGCTCGACGAGCTGCTGGATGCCCTCCTGGAGAGTGTTGGCCAGCACCACGTACGAGCCGCCGTCACCGTACGAGAGCAGCACCTTCTGCAACAGCGGGTAGGCGTCCTGCTGGTTGCTCTTCACGTAGACCGGCTCGACGTAGAGCATGCCGTTGTCGAAGGGCAGCGAGAGCAGGTTGCCGTACTGCACCTGGGCCTGGTTCGAGGAGAGCAGGTTGAGCTGCTGCCGGATGGCCGCGTTGTTGGTCATCTGCTGGTGCACCTGGACCGGGCCGGAGACCCGGGTCTGGTCCGGCAGCTCCAGCACCTCCAGCCGCGGTCGCCCGTCGACGTACGACCCGGAGATCAGCGCGGCGAGGTTCTGCCGGCCGTTCGGGGTGACCGCCGAGGTGAGCTGGAAGCGGGGCGCGTCCTGCTCGGGCAACTGGGTGTAGAGGTAGTACGGCGGCTGCTTCTGCCCGCCGTCCGGGTTGTCCGGCACGTTGGGCACCTGCCAGAAGTCCTGGCCGGAGTAGAAGTCGCCCGGGTTCGTCACGTGGAACTTGGTGAGCAGGTTGCGCTGCACCTTGAACATGTCGGCCGGGTAGCGGAAGTGCGCCGCCAGCTCGGCCGGGATCTCCGCCCGGGGCGTCACCAGGTCACCGCCGAACGCCTTGTTCCACGCCTTGAGCACCGGGTCGTTCTCGTCGAACTCGTAGAGCTGGACGGTGCCGTCGTACGCGTCGACGGTGGCCTTGACCGAGTTGCGGATGTAGTTGACGTTCTCCCGGGCGAGCTGGAAGGTGCCCTGGTTGGTCAGCTCGTCGGTGGTCTCGGTCTGCAGGTTGACCCGCTCGGCGTACGGGTAGGTGGCCGCCGTGGTGTAGGCGTCCACGATCCACTGGATCCGCCCGTCGACCATCGCCGGGTACGGGTCGCCGTCGATGGTGAGGAACGGCGCGACCTTCTCCACCCGGTCCCGGGGGTTACGGACGTAGAGCAGCTTGGAGTTCTCGTTGACCGCCTCGGAGAGGAGGAAGTTCGACTCCTGCTCCTTGATCGCGTAGAGCAGCCGCCGGCTGAACGAGCCGACCGACACGCCGCCCGCGCCGGTGTAGGTGTAGTACTGCTCGCCGCCGGTGGTCGGGGTGGGCCGGTCGAACTCGGCGTCCCGGTCCGGGTCGGCCTGCCCGACGATCGCGTAGTCGTTCGGGCCCATCCGCTCGCCGTAGTAGATCCGCGGCTGCTCGGTGGGGATCTGGTCGGTCTGGGCCGAGCAGCGCTCCTGCTCGCGCTCGCCGAGGAAGCCGGAGACGAACAACGGCTGACCGCCGCAGACGACCTGGTTGGCCGGCGCGCCGACCAGGCCGAAGCCGTGCGTGTAGACGGTGTGCCGGTTGATCCAGTTGTTCTGCTGGTCGGTCAGCTCGCCGTAGTTGATCTCACGCATGCCGACCACGTAGTCCTGGGTCTGGCCGTCGACCGTGTACCTGTCGATGTCGAGCTTCGGCCCGAAGTCGTAGAAGCCCCGGACCTGCTGCAACTGGGTGTACGTCTCGGAGACGAGCTGCGGGTCGAGCAGCCGGGCGTTGGGCACCACGGCCTTGTCGGTGGCCAGGGTCCCCGGCGGGGTGAGGTTGTTCGCCCCGTACGGCGTCGTCTTCGTGTCGGCGAGCTGGAACGCGGCCCGGGTGGCGTCGATGCTGCGCTGGATGTACGGGGCCTCCTTGTCCCGGGCGCTCGGCTTGACCTCGAAGGTCTGCACCGCCCACGGGTAGATGCCGCCGATCGCCACCGCGGAGACCCCGAGCAGGGCCAGCGAGATGCCCGGCCAGACGAGGTTCCGCATGACCGCGTTGGAGAAGACGATGATCGCGATGGCCACCACGATCGAGATGTAGGCGAGGATCTCCTTCGCCGGCAGCAGCGCGTTCACGTCGGCGTACCCGGCGCCGTAGAGCTTGGCGCTGTCGTTGTACTCCAGCAGCATCGCGCGCCGGTCCAGCACGTACGCGACCGCCTTGAGCAGGACGAACACCGCGACCAGCGAGGTCAGGTGGGCGCGCGCGGCGTTCGTCATCCGGTCGCCGACGCCCTGCAGGCGCACCCCGCCGAAGATGTAGTGCACGGCCAGCGCGCCGATCACCGACAGCACGATCGCGGTGAAGCCCACCCCGAGCACGTACCGCAGGAACGGCAACTGGAAGACGTAGAAGCCGACGTCCACCCCGAACTCGGGATCCTCCACCCCGAAGTCGCCGCCGTTGCGGAAGAGCAGCCACTGGCTCCACCGGCTCTGCGCGGAGAGCCCGGCGAAGAGCCCGACCACCGCGCCGACCAGCAGGATCCACATGCCGATCCGGGGGCCGAGCACCATCCGGTACCGCTCCAGGGTGGCCTGCTCGGCGGAGTGCGGACGCAGCCCGGGGCGCAGCCGGTGGGCCAGCCACAGGTTGCCGCCGACCAGCGCCGCCATGCCCAGCCCGACGGCCAGGAAGAGCAGCAGCCGGGTCACCAGGACGCCGGTGAAGACCTGGGTGTAGTCGACCTCGTCGAACCAGAGCCAGTCGGTCCAGGCCTGGACCCCCCAACCGAGCAGGGTGAACAGCACGAACACCCCGATCAGGACACCGATCGTGACGCGTCCGCGTCGGCTCATCCTCGGCAGGGGGGTGCTACGCATGACCACTGTTTTGGCTCCGCACGCTAGACCGGCTCCGACCAGGCCACCAAGAGTACGTGGTGTTCCTGAACACTTCCGGTCACGGTGTCGCTCCGGAGCCGTCACGGTTCAGCAGCGCGCGGCTTCTCCCCCGGTCCGCACCGCCGCCAGCGAGGTCAGCGCCTCGTCCAGGCTGCCCACCCGCAGCAACGGAAGGTCGGGCTGGGCGTTGCGGACCGCCTCGGCGCAGTTCGCCTCCGGCACCAGGAAGACCACCGCCCCGGCCTGTTTCGCGCCCACCAACTTCTGGGCGATGCCGCCGATCGGGCCGACGTTCCCCTCGTCGTCGATGGTGCCGGTGCCCGCGATGATCTTTCCGCCGGTGAGGTCGTCCGGTTCGAGCTTGTCCACGATCCCCAGGGCGAACATCAGCCCGGCGCTCGGACCACCGATGTCCCCGAGGTCGATCTCCAGGGTGAAGGGGTGCGGCTGACGCTGCTCGACCTCGATCCCGATGCGTGGTCGACCGTCGGACTCCCGGCTGGTCACCGTGGCGACGCCGGGCGCGCCGGCCCGGGTGTACCCGACCTCCAGCGCGGCGCCCGCCGGCCGGGCCCGGATCAGCCCGGTCAGCCCGGACGCGCTGGTCACCGGCTGCCCGTCGATCGTGGTGAGCAGGTCACCGGGCTGCAACGCGCCGCCCGACGGGCCGTCCGCGGCGACCGTCCGCACCACCACCTGGACCGGGAAGCCCAGCTCCCGCAGGGCCGCCGTCTCGGCGCTGGTCTGCGACGCGGTGAACTCCTCTGCGTTGCGCTCCTCGACCTGCTCCCGGCTCTGCCCGGGCGGGTAGACCAGCTCCCGGGGGACCACCGCCCGGTCCGGGGAGAACCAGCCGGCCAGCGCGGAGCGCAGTTTCACCGACGGTTGCACGCCGACCGTGGTCAACCGGAGCTGCCCCGCCGACGAGGAGGTCTCCCGGCCGGTGATCTTGATGATCTCCTCGCCGTTCTCGGTGCCGAGGGTGTCCACGGTCGGGCCGGGGCCGAGCACCACGTACGGGATGGGCGCGGCGAGCACGCCGATGCTGAGCAGGGTGGTGAGCAGAGCGCCGAGCAGGACCGTGACACCGCGTCGTCTCATGCGGCAGAGCGTACCGACCGGGGTGGGAGCGCCCGGCGCGGACGAACCGCCTCCGCCGGCGGATTCGCCCTCAGCGCAACGCGGGCGGCGGCGACCAGCGGCGCAGCCCGCGTACCGTAGAGCTCGTGCCTGATATTCCGTTCGGCTTCGCGCTCCCGGGTGGGCAACCACCAGACCCCAACGACCCCGCGCAGATGCAGCAGTTCATGAGCCAGCTTCAGCACCTGCTCTCCGCGCCGGGCAGCGGTCCGGTCAACTGGGACCTGGCCCGGCAGGTGGCGGCCAGCCAGCTCGCCGCCAGCGGCGACCCGGCCGTGACGCCGTACGAGCGCAACGCGGTGGAGGAGGCGCTGCGCCTGGCCGACCTGTGGCTGGAGCCGGTGTCGTCGTGGCCGTCGGGCATCCACACCCCGGTCGCCTGGAACCGCAACGAGTGGATCTTCAAGACCCTCGACGTTTGGCGCAAGCTCTGCGACCCGGTCGCCAGCCGGATGGTGGGCGCGATGGGCGACCTGGTCCCGCCGGAGGCGCGCGCCCAGCTCGGCCCGATGCAGTCGATGGTCGCCACCCTGGGTGGGGCGCTCTTCGGTGGGCAGCTCGGCCAGGCACTCGGGTCGCTCGCCGCCGAGGTCCTCTCCGTCGGCGACATCGGGCTGCCGCTCGGCCCGGCCGGCACGGCCGCGCTGATCCCGGCCAACATCCGCCAGTACGGCGACGGGCTGGAGCTCCCCGAGGACGAGGTACGCCTCTACGTGGCCCTGCGGGAGGCCGCCCACCAGCGGCTCTTCCAGCACGTGCCGTGGCTGCGCGGGCACGTGCTCACCAGCGTCGAGACGTACGCCGCCGGCATCCGGGTCAACCGCGAGGCGATCGAGGAGGCGATGGGGCGGGTCGACCCGACCGACCCGGAGTCCATGCAGGCGATCGCGCTGGAGGGCATCTTCACGCCGGAGGACACTCCGACGCAGAAGGCGTCCCTGGCCCGGTTGGAGACCGCCCTCGCGCTGGTCGAGGGGTGGGTCGGGCACGTGGTGGACGAGGCCGCCGGCGGGCGGCTGCCGAACGTGGTCGCCCTGGGCGAGGCGTTCCGCCGTCGCCGCGCGGCCGGCGGTCCGGCCGAGCAGACCTTCGCCGCGCTGGTCGGGCTGGAGCTGCGACCCCGTCGGCTGCGGGAGGCGGCGGCGCTCTGGTCGGCGCTCACCGAGCACCGCGGGATCGCCGGCCGGGACGCCCTGTGGGGTCACCCGGATCTCCTCCCGTCCGGCGACGACTTCGCCGACCCGGTCGCTTTCGCCCGGTCCCAGCTCGACTTCGCCGAGCTGGACGAATTCGACTTCACCGCGCCGGGCGGCCCCGAGGAGCAGCCGCCGGGCGAACGGCGTCCGGACGACGACCCCGGCCGTTCCTGACCTCCGGTCCCGGCGGGCGCGGGCGACGAATCGGTCAGCCGGCCGACCGCCGGGTGCCCACCAGCGGTCGCCGTGCCCCGCCAGCCGGCGCTGTGCCCGCCTCAGGCCCCCGCCAGCCGGCGCCGTGCCCGCCTCAGACCCCGCCAGCCGGCGCCGTGCCCGCCTCAGACCCCGCCGGAGAGCAGCGCCCGGGTCGCCTCCCACCCCTCCAGCGCGGGATTCAGGGCGGCGAGGTCGGCAGGCCCGCGCAGCCGGCGCCACGCCGCGGTGACCGCCACGTCACCCGGACGGGGCGCGGCGGCGCGGACGATCCCGGGAACGGCGGTGTCCAGGTCGACCTCCGGCAGCCAGTCCGGGACGGGCAGCCGGGCGGCGAGCCCGAGCAGCCCGGGGCCGCCTCCCTCGGCCGGCGCCACCGCCACCGGCCGGCTGGTCAACGGGCGCAGCAGCTTGCCGATGGGGAGCCCGGGCAGATCGGGCGCGTCGGCGGCGACCACGGCCGCCTGGTCGTACCCGGCCACCGCGGCGAGGACGGCGGTGGCCGTGGGCGCCGGCACCTCGACGATCGGCGTTCCGGGCCAGACCACCGCCTCGGCCAGCGGCCGGTCGGCGGCGGTCACCGCGACGGCCGTCTCCACCTCCTGGAGGGTGGCGAGAAGGTCCACCACGTCCTCGGCCAGCGCGTGCCGCCAACGCGCTGTCTCGATCCCCGGCGGCGACCAGGCCACCGGCGCGAGCAACGCCACCACCACTCGTCGGGTCACCCACCGACCCTAACGTCCGGTCCGCCCGAGCAGGAGCGCCGCCGATTTCGCCGATCCGGGTGGGTCCGGGCGGGCGGACCGCACGACAACCCCGAAAACGGGGGCGGCGCCCCCGGGTCAGTCGGGTAGCGGCACGCCGGCCACCGAGGCGACGCCCTCCAGGTAGCCCCTGGCCCGCTCCGTCTTCGGGTACCGGCAGACCAGCGCCCAGAACGACGCGTTGTGGCTGGGCACGATGAGGTGGGCCAGCTCGTGCAGGAGCACGTAGTCGATCACCCAGTCGGGCATGTCCTGGAGCCGGTGGGAGATCCGGATGGTGCGGTCGGCGGGGGTGCAGGAGCCCCAGCGGCCGTTCTGGTTGGTCACCCACCGCACGCTCGACGGGACCGCCTGCCGGCCGTACTCGGGCAGGTAGAGGTCGATCAGCCGGACGGCCCGTTGGAGCAGCTCGGCGTCGCTGCGGGCCAGGCGGCCCTCGCGGGCGGCGAGCCGGGCGAGCATCCGGTCGACCCACTCGGTCTCCTCGGCCCGGGAGAACTGGTCCGGAATCAGGACGACCACCCGCTCGCCGTCCCGATACGCGGACACCGTACGTCGCCGACGCTGGCTACGCCGCACCTCGACGACCGGCTTCCGCGCGCCCGCCATCACTGGCCCGCGCGCCCTCGGGTTCCTGCCACATGGGAAAGCTAATGCGTTCTGACCAGGAGTCCGCAAGGGTCAACCCACCGACACGCGCCCGGAAACTCCGGATTGATGGCATGCCGTCCGGAAAAAATGTTTGCCGGACCACCGGCGGGGGTCTGGTCACCCACAGTGGCGACCGTCGGCGCGGGTCCGGAGCGGAGGCGTCGCCTCCCCGAACACGTTAGGTGATCTTCTTTCACCCCTGGCGACCGGGGTGCCCGATGGCTGCCCGGGTGGGGGGTTCACTCGGCGTGTCCTCGCCAAACTCACTGTTCAGACCGTATTCGGGAGGCACACTCTCGACGTCGACTAGCTCACAGTGTCGATGGATCTCTGACATGGAACCACCCGCACCTGGGTAGGGTCCGCCGGACCAGCGGTCATGAAGTGGCCGTGCAGAATCCCAGCGCCGGAGCCCGCGAGGCCCGCCGCCGGGCAACCGCCGGGCACCTGACCGGCGGACGAGACGAGGAGGGCACCGTGGCCGACCAGGCCCAGACCTACAACGGTTACTGCGTCAAGTGCAAGGAGAAGCGTGACTTCGAGGGCAAGGTCGAGGTCTCGAAGACCGGCATGAACATGGCCAAGGGCAAGTGCCCGGTCTGTGGCACAACAGTGAACCGGATTCTCGGCAAGGCGAAGGTCTGATCCGGGCACGGCGCGGGAGGGAACGGCCACCGGCCACCCCTCCCGCGCCGTGACCATCCGGTCACCCAGACGGCTACCGCCGGGTTGTGGATAACGCGCTATCGCCTGTGGATAACCCTGCCCCGGTCCCCGCCGGGCTGTGGACAACGATCGACGGAAGGTCTGGACACGGTCACCATTGGTGACCATGACCCGTGCCACACTTCTCCGGCCGACCCTGCTGCCCGGCCTCACCCGGCTCTGGCGGGACCGGCACACCCTGCAACTCGGCCTCGACTCCACCCGGGCGGTGCTGGTCGAGGTGGCCAACCCGCGGGCCGTACTCCTGCTCGACCTGCTCGACGGCACGCACAGCGAGCGGGACGTCCTCGACCGGGCCCACCGGCTCCGGGTCGACCCGGACGACGCGCGGACCCTGCTGGCGGCCCTCCGGGCGGCCGGGCTGGTGGTCCCCGCGCACACGCTGCTGCCCGCCAACCTCGCCGAGCCGACGCGGGCCCGCCTCGTCGACGAGGCGGACGCCCTCGCCCTCGGCGCGACCGAGGCGACCGGCACCCCGGCCCAGGCGTTGCGTCGTCGCCGCGCCTCCCGGGTGGTGGTCACCGGCGCCGGCCGGCTGGGCGGGCCGATCGCCGTCGCGTTGGCCCAGGCCGGCGTGGGGCACGTCGACCCGGACCTGCGCGGCCTGGTCCGGCCGGCCGACCTGGCCGGCTCCGGGCTCCTGCCGGATGACGTCGGCCGGCACACCGCCGACGCGGTGGTCGACGCGATAGCCCGCAGCGCCCCGGACACGCTGACCGGCCCGGTCCGCCGTCGCCGCGCCGACCTGGTGGTCCAGGTGGGCGCCGACCGGCCGGCCGCCCTGCTGGCCGCCGGGTACGCCCGCCGCCGCCAGCCGCACCTGCTGGTCGCCCTGCGGGACGGCGTCCCGGTGGTCGGCCCGCTGGTGCGTCCGCCCGTCGGGCCCTGCCTCAACTGTCTCGACCTGCACCGGACGGACCGCGACCCGGGTTGGGCCGGGCTGGCCGCCCAGCTCGCCGCCACCGACCCGCCGTCCGCCTGTGGCGTGACCACCCTGCTCGCCGCCGTGGCCGTCGCCACCGCCGAGGCGCTCGCCCACCTGTCGGGCGGCCCGGTGGAGACGGTCGGGACGGCCGTCGAGATCGTCGGGGCCGGGCGGTTCCGCCGACGCGCCTGGCCACCACATCACGGCTGTGACTGCGGTCGAACGGGACGATGGCCCCCGCACCGGGTCCCGGCCGGGCCGCACCGCAGCAAGGGCACGGTCGAGTCGGTAACAATGGCCGGGTGACCGATATCCCGCGCCGGGCCGTGTCCCGGACCGCCAAGCTCGCCGCACTGCCGCTCGGCTTCGCCGGACGCACCGTCCTCGGCATGGGTAAGCGCGTCACCGGGCTCGCCTCCGAGGTGATCTCCGCCGAGATCCAGCAGCGCACCGCCGAACAGCTCTTCAGCGTGCTGGGTCAGCTCAAGGGCGGGGCGATGAAGTTCGGGCAGGCGCTGTCGGTGTTCGAGGCCGCCCTCCCCGAGGAGGTCGCCGCCCCGTACCGGCAGGCGTTGACGAAGTTGCAGGAGGCGGCCCCGCCGCTGCCCGCCGCCTCGGTGCACAAGGTGCTCGCCGAGCAGCTCGGCCCGCAGTGGCGGGACCGGTTCCTGGAGTTCGACGACACCCCCGCCGCCGCCGCGAGCATCGGCCAGGTGCACCGGGCGGTGTGGCGGGAACGTCCGGCCGGCCGCCGGAAGACGGCCGCTCCGACCGGCCGCCCGGTGGCCGTCAAGATCCAGTACCCGGGCGCGGGTGACGCCCTGCTCGCCGACCTGAAGCAGCTCTCCCGGCTGAGCGCCATGTTCCGGGCGATCCAGCCCGGCCTGGACGTCAAGCCGCTGCTCGCCGAGTTGCGGGAGCGGATCACCGAGGAGCTCGACTACGAGCTGGAGGCGGAGTCGCAGCGCGCCTTCGCCGCCGCGTACGCCGACGACCCGGAGATCTTCATTCCGGCGGTGGTCGCCGCCGCGCCCCGGGTGCTGGTGACCGACTGGGTGGACGGCACCCCGCTGGCCGAGATCATCCGGGCGGGCACGCCGGAGCAGCGCGACGAGGCCGGCCGGCTGATGGCCACCCTGCACCTCTCCGCGCCGGCCCGGGCCGGGCTGCTGCACGCCGACCCGCACCCGGGAAACTTCCGGATCCTGCCCGACGGCCGGCTCGGCGTGATCGACTTCGGCGCGGTGGCCCGGCTGCCCGAGGGCACCCCCGAGCCGATCGGCCGGCTGGCCGGGCTGGCCCTGCGGGGCGAGGCGGAAGCCGTGGTGGACGGGCTGCGGACGGAGGGATTCGTCCCGGCCGACGAGCCGATCGACGCGCAGGCCGTGCTGGACTTCGTCCGGCCGATGCTGGACCCGGTGGCCACCGAGGAGTTCCAGTTCAGCCGCGCCTGGCTGCGGGCCGAGGCGACCCGGCTGGCCAGCCCCCGGTCACCGGCCTACCAGTTGAGCCGGCAGCTCAACCTGCCGCCGTCGTACCTGCTCATCCACCGGGTGACGCTGGGGTCGATCGGGGTGCTCTGCCAGTTGGAGGCGAAGGCCCCGTACCGGGCGATCCTGGAGCGCTGGCTGCCCGGCTTCGCCCCGGTGGGCTGAGCCAGCCGGCCAGCCGACCGCACCGAGCCAGCCCACCGCGCTGAGCGGAACCGGCCGCGCTGAGCCGACCGGCCGGGCTGGGCGAACCGGCCGGGCCGGGGATAAGCCGACGGGCGCGCCCGGGGAGTCCGGGCGCGCCCGTGGCGCTGGTGATCGTCGAAAGGGGTCCCTCCCGGGCCCGGTCGGGTCAGGAGGAGTGCCCCTGCTTACAGGGCGCCCAGTTCGCGGGCCGCGCGCTGACGGCTGGCCATGGCGACGGTACGGGCGGATCGGGTTGCCTCAGTGCTCGTGGTGCTGCGACCGGCCTGAGGCCGGGGCATTCGCACCCGGGACAACGCTTCGTGGAGTAGTTGCATCTCGATGGCTCCGTTCAGGACGGGCAGGTTCGGGGTCAGGGCGGGAACGCCCGTGGTCAGCTCACGTACGACCGGCGCGACGCCGGCGTGGACGCGGATCGGGTTCATGTCAGGCCGCCAGCCGGACCGCGTTGCGGGACGTGGCCAGCCCACTGGCGGCCAGTCGCGCCTCGGCCTCGACCCGCAGGGCGGCGTCACGGGCGACGTCCTCCTTGCGCGGGCGGCCCCGGGGCCGCTTGCGCGGGACCACCGCGCCACGCTCGAAGATCTCGCCACCCCAGACGCCCCAGGGCTCGGCCCGCTCCACCGCGCCGGCCAGGCACTCGACGCGCAGCGGGCAGTCCCCGCAGAGCGACTTGGCCAGTTCCAGCTCGGTGGGCGAGTCGGAGAACCACAGGTCGGGGTCGAACTTCCGGCAGGGCAGGTTCGCCTCCAGCTCGACGTTCGCGTCGAGCGGAGCCAAGGCCAGACTCATCGCCCGGTCACCTCTCTCTCACTTCGATCTCGTGGATCGTGTTACCGACGTACTTGCTTCGGCGGAACAAAAAACTGAGGCCGCGGATCCCGGTAGCGGGTTCCGCGGCCTCGAGGTGAGCCGGTGGTCTGATCAGATCAGACCGGTCTCCCTCGAGGTGGAACACCGCGGGCGTCCAGCCGCCGCTTCATGGCGGTGGTGGCGAAGCCCTTGCCCGTGAAGCCACTGGTCCCCTCGATTCCGGTCGGCACGACGGCATTCAGCATCAGCTCGGCCTGATCCTGAATCGGGTGCGCCTGCGGAACCGGGAGCCCGACGGTCAGGGCGGCCCGGACGGCCGACAACGGAGCGACGACGGCAGCCGGCAGCGCCGTCGGACGCTCGTAGACGTAGCTCTCCATCGGTGCCACCTCCTCCCTGACGTGCCCTCGTGATCGACTGGGGTCTCGCCCCTCGTGAGCAGCGAAGATGGTGCCGCTCGCGAGGTGCGTCCTGAGGCTATTCCGCCCTACCAGGCGAGGGCAAACGAATTACGACGGGTTTTCCAAAGTTTTCTCTGAGCAGACGGCGTCGACCGGCGCGCCATCCACCAGGGCCAGCACGGAATCGCCGTAAAGCCCCAGCTTGCGGGGGCCGATGCCAGCGATGGCTATCAACTCCTCGGGCCGGCCAGGTCGCCGCTCGGCCAGCGCGGTCAGGGTCGCGTCGGTGAACACCACGTACGGCGGGACCCGCTGTGCCCCGGCCACCCGCTGCCGCCAGTCCTGCAACCGGGCCAGCAGCTCGTCGTCGATGTCGGACGGACAGGTCGGGCAGCGGCCGAGCTTGCGGTCCGGCCCGGCGAGCAGGGTCGCCCCGCAGATCCGGCAGGACACCACCACGGCGCGCCGCCGCTCGCCCCGTCGGGCCGGGCCGGCCGGGGCCCGCTGACCCGGACCGCCGGCCGAGGCGCGCTCCGTCCCGCCGGATCGGTCGAGCTGCGGCAGGAACCGCGACGGCCGGCGCGGACGCCCACCCGGGGACCGGGCCGAGGCGTACGACAGCCAGAGCTGCTCGCGAGCCCGGGTGACGCCCACGTAGAGCAGCCGCCGCTCCTCCTCCACCTGCTCGACGGTCTTCGCGAACCCGGTGGGCAGGGTGCCCTCGGCGAGCCCGACCAGGAAGACCGCGTCCCACTCCAGCCCCTTGGCCGAGTGCAGGGAGGCCAGGGTCACCCCGTCGACCGTGGGCACGTGCTGCTGCGCGGCCCGTCGGCGCAGCTCGTCGGTGAAGTCGGCAAGGGTCGCCGGCCGTTCGACCGCCGCCGCCTCGCCGATCGGCAGGACGGTGGGCGTGGCCGCGTACTCCTCGGCGAGGCCGACCAGCGCGGCCAGGGCCTCCCAGCGTTCCCGGGCCGCGCCGCCGGGCGGGGGCGCGTCCGGGGACCAGCCGACCGCGGCGAGCGCCTCGACCACGGCGGCCGGCAGCGGGGTCTCCCCCGGGATCGAGCGCACCGCCGCGCGCAGCGCCACCACCGCCTGCCGCACCTCGGCGCGCTCGAAGAAGCGCTCCGCCCCCTGCACCACGTACGGCACCCCGGCCTCGGCCAGCGCCTTCTCGTACGCCTCGGACTGGGCGTTGGCGCGGAACAGCACGGCGATCTCCCGGGGCGGGGTGCCGGCGGCGACGAGCTGCCGGCAGCGGACGGCGACCGCGTTCGCCTCGGCCGGCTCGTCGGTGAAGATCCGCAGCTCCGGCTCGGGGCCGGGTGGGCGCTGCCCGACCAGGGCCAGCCGCAGCCGGGCCTCGGTCCCCCGGGCCTGGGCGATCACCGCGTTGGCCAGCCCGACCACCTGCGGGGTGGAGCGGTAGTCGCGGACCAGCCGGACCACCGTCGCGCCCCGGCGCCGACGCGGGAAGTCGACCAGGTACGCCGAGGTGGCCCCGGTGAACGAGTAGATCGTCTGGCTGGCGTCGCCGACCACGGTCAGGTCGTCCCGGCCGCCGAGCCACGCCTCCAGCAGCCGCTGCTGCAACGGGTTGACGTCCTGGTACTCGTCCACCACGAAGTGCCGGTACTGGGCCCGGACCTGCTCGGCGACGTCCGGGTGCTCCTCGATCCCCCAGACCGCCGCGCGGAGCACGTCCTCGAAGTCGATCACCCCGGCGGACCGTTTGACCGTCTCGTACGCGGCGAAGACCTCGGCCACCTTCGCCGGCTCGTACGGCGTGTCGCGGTTCGCCTTCGCCGCGGCCACCGCGTACTCCCCCGGCTCGACCAGTGACGACTTGGCCCACTCCAGCTCGCCGGCCAGGTCGCGGGCGGCGGCCCGGTCGGTGGTCCGCAGGCCGGCCCGGGCGGCGGCCAGGGTGACCAGCCGGATCTTGCTGTCCAGCAGCTCCGGCATGGCCCGCCCGTGCAGCAGCCGGGGCGCGAAGTAGCGCACCTGGCGCAGCGCGGCGGCGTGGAACGTGCGGGCCTGCACGCCGGGCACCCCCAGCGTGGTGAGCCGGCTGCGCAGCTCGGCGGCGGCGCGGGCGGTGAAGGTCACCGCGAGCACGTGCCGGGGGGAGATCTCGCCCCGGTGCGCCCGGTAGGCGATCCGGGAGGTGATCGCCCGGGTCTTCCCGGTGCCCGCGCCGGCCAGCACGCAGACCGCGCCGGCCGGCGCGGTCACCGCCGCCCGTTGCTCGGCGTCGAGCCCGGCCAGCACCTGCTCCGCCGCTGAGTACGCCACAGCGAGGAATCATCCCAGCTTCCGCCGACGTTGCAGCGGTTAGCCCGGCGGAACACAGGCCGCCGGACCGCGGACCCATGGAGGATCTCACTCATGTTGACGATGTACTCGACCTCGTGGTGCGGCTACTGCCACCGGCTGAAGTCCCAGCTCGACCGGGAGGGCATCGCCTACCAGGTGGTCGACATCGAGCAGGACCGGGCGGCGGCCGAGTTCGTGATGAAGGTCAACGGCGGCAACCAGACCGTCCCGACCGTGCGGTTCGCCGACGGCTCCGCGCTCACCAACCCCTCCGTCGTCCAGGTCAAGCAGCACCTCGCCAGCCTGCCCGGCGCCTGATCAGCCGCGTCCCACGAGGTCGTCACCGGTCCCGGCGGGTCGAGGCGACGACCTCGTGGTCGGCGTGGTCGCCGGTCGGGGGTCGCCGTTGGGTGGGGATGCCGGGTCGGGCCAGCGGCGGCGAGAAGCGGCGGCCCCGCCACAGGTAGCCGGCGGCGGCCAGGGTCACCACCCCGACGAACAGGAACAGCACCCGGTAGTCGAGCACCGCGACCAGCAGCGCCCCGGTGCCGATGGACACCGCCTGTGGCGCGCTGACCAGCGCGTCCGAGGCCGCCGTGGCCCGGCCGATCAGCGCCGGCGCGGTCCGCCGCTGCACCAGCGTGTGCAATCCGACGGTGGTCAGCGGCAGGGAGAGACCGGCCAGCAGCAGCGCCGTGACGGCGAGCCAGAGACTCGGGTACGTCAGGGTCAGCGCCGCCGCCCCGAACAGCCCCACCCCGGCGGCGAGCGCGCCCACCTCGCCGACCCGCCGGACGGCGACCGGGGAGACCAGCGCGCCGACCAGCCCGCCCACGCCCTGCACGCTGAACAGCACCCCGACGAAGGCGGACGGGCGGTCCAGCCCCCGCTCCACGTACGCGAACAGCAACGCCTCGGTGAAGCCGATCACCAGCGAGGCCAGCCCGTACCCGAGCAGGGCCCGGCGCAGCGCCGGCTCGGTGGTGAGGTGCCGCAGGCCGGCGCTCAGCTCGGCCGGGGTCCGGCCCAGCCGGGACGGGGCGCCCGGCTCGGCCGCCCGCAGCAGGGCCGCCACGGCGGCGGCGACGACGAACCCGGTGATGCCGATGACGGTGAGCGCCCAGCCACCGGCGGCGGCGTAGAGGGCCGCGCCGGCCAGCGGGCCGCCCAGCCGTAGCCCCTGCCGCACGGTCTGCCGGGCGGCGTTCGCCTCGGCCAGCAGCGCGATCGGCACGAGGGTGCGGATCAGCCCGCTGATCGCGGCGTTGAGGGCGATCGAGGACAGCCCGTAGCACGCCCCGACCAGGTAGACGATCCACACGTCGGCGCTGGTCCGGACGGTCAGCAGCGGGATGAGCAGGGCCGCCGCCACGACGTTCGCGACCACGAAGAAGGGCTTGCGGCGGTGCCTGTCGACCACCCAGCCGACCAGGGGGGCGAGGGTCTTCGGCGCGACCACCGCGAAGATCACCGCGCCGGCCATCCCGTCGGACCCGGTCAGGTCCTTGACCCAGATCGCCAGGGCGAGCACGAGGATCGACTCGGCGGTCATGCTCGCCACCAACGCGCCGAAGAGCAGCCGGAAGTCGGGACGGCGCAGGACGGTGTGCATCAGGGTCCTTCCGACGAGGAATGGAAGTATCGCTCAGGGGACTCGAGGTGGTTCGGCAGGCTGGGCGGCACCGGTTCCGGTCCTCCTTTTTCGAGACACGCCCGGCGTGGGACGTCGAGGGCCGGCCGCGCCGTCCATACTGGCCGTGGGGGGCCAGTGCCATTCAGTTACCGTCGCGTCTGCGACGGCCCGACGGAGAAGAGGACGCCGTGCCTCCTGCCGTACCCAGCCCGATCCTGCGGCGACGCCGGCTCGGCCACGAACTACGCAGTCTGCGTGAGGCGTCCGGCCTCACCGGCGAACAGGTCATCGAACGGGTCGGTTGGGCCTCGGCTTCCAAGCTGTCCCGACTGGAGAACGGCCGCAGTCGCCCGGACCCGCAGGACGTCTCCAGCCTGTTGGATCTCTACGGCGCGGCCGACGCGATCCGCGCCGAGCTGACCGCGATCACCCTTGAGGCCGGCGACATGCGAGCCTGGCTCAGATCGTACGGGGCGATGACCGAGCACCAGCGCAGCTACGCCGAACTGGAGGCGGGTTGCGCGGAGATCCGCGAGTACAACCCCGTCCTGGTGCCGGGCCTGCTCCAGACCGCCACGTACGCCCGGGTCCGGATCGTCTCGGCCCAGTTCGCCGACGAGGACGCCGACCCGCAGACGGTCGAGACGGAGGTCGACGCGCGGCTGGCCCGGCAGGCGTTGTTGCAGCCGGTCGACGCGCCCCGCTACACGGCGGTGCTGGAGGAGGGCGCGCTCAGTCGGCGGGCCGGGCCGCCGGAGGTGATCCGGGAGCAGTTGGCCAAGTTGTGCGAGCTGGCGGCGCTGCCCAACGTGACGATCCTGGTGCTGCCCCGGGACGCCACCATCGGCGAGTGGTACCTCCCCCCGACGGCGTTCTCGCTCTACCGCTTTCCCGACCCGGCCGACCCGGAGACGCTGGCCATCGAAGGAGGTTTCACCGACGTCGTGTCACACGAGGCAAAAGCCCTTAATCGCTATAAAATGGTCTTCGAGTGGCTGCGCGCGGCGGCACGCTCCCCATCGGACTCCCTCTCCTGGCTGAGCAACGCCTCGGAACGGGTGACCGAGACGGCGGCACCGTCCACGGTGGCGTACGGGCCGCCAACGACGCCGGCCCAACGCCGCAGCCGATCCGCTCGGCTGACGGAGCGCTGACCGGGGCCGCCTGCCGGAGCTGGCGGGCCACTCGCCCCATCGGAGCTCACGACCAGGAGCAGGCCATGAACCAGATCCACGAGACCGCGTCCGGCACCGTCGCCCAGCTGGCGGGCGCCCCCTGGCGCACCAGCTCGCGCAGCCAGACGTCCAACTGCGTCGAGGTCGCGCCGCTGCGCACCGGTCCGGCGGCGGTGGCGTTGCGGGACAGCAAGGACCGCAGCGGGCCGGTGCTGTTCTTCGACCGGGCGCCGTGGGCCGGCTTCCTCACCGGCGCGCGCAACGGGGAGTTCGACCTCCGCTGACCATCTCCGACCGGGGGCCGCCACGTCCGCCGACCGGACGCGGCGGCCCGACCGTCCCACCGCCGACCGAGCGGCCAGGGTCAGCCGGTCGGGGTCAGCCGGTCAGGCCCAGCCAGCGGTCGAGCAGGAAACGCGCGATCGACAACGGTGGCGGCAGCAGCAGCCGGTCGCCGTCCCCCACGTCCACCGCCCCACCGGCGATCGCGTCGGCGACCTCCCGCCGGGAGAACCACCGGGCCTGCGCGATCTCCGCCGGTTCCAGCCGCAACGGCTGCGCCGGATCGGCCCGGGCCAGGAACCCGAGCATCAACGAGCCGGGGAACGGCCAGGGCTGGCTGCCGACGTACGTGATCCCGGTGACCGCGACGCCGACCTCCTCGGCCACCTCACGGACGACCGTGGCCTCCGCCGACTCACCCGGCTCCACGTAGCCGGCCAGGCAGGAGAACCGGCGACCGCCCGGAGACACCGGCCAGGTCGCGTTGTTGGCCAGCAGGCAACGCCCCGCCGGACCGACCGCCCCGTCGTGCACCAGCACGATCATCGCCGGATCGGTACGCGGCCACACCCGGCTGCCGTGCGCGTCCACCCGCGACCAGCCACCCTCGTCCGGGGTGGTCGGATCACCGGTGGCCGCCGAGAAGCCGTGCCGCACATGCCAGTTCGCCAACGCCAACGCCGTGATGAGCAGGGCCGCGTCCCGGTCGCCGAGCAGATGCCCGACCTCCCGGATCCCGGCCGCCCGGGCGCCCGGCACCGTGGGCAGGGCGGCGTCCACCGCGAAGACCGGCGCCCCGTCGGGCTGGACGCCGAGGAACATCGGGGGCGCGTCCGGCGCGTCCGACGGGTCCACCAGCCGCAGCGCCGGCGGGTCACGGTCGGCCACGACCAGGGTCCGGCCCCCGGCCGCGGCGTCCACCACCAGCACCCGGCCCCGCCGCCAGGCCGCGGCCAGCCACTCCGGGTCGGTACGGTGCTGCGCCGCCCGGTCGAGGACCACCCGGGCCAGCGGGGGCGCCCCGGCGTCGACCGCCGACCCGGGGACGCTGCCGGCCCGGGTCATGTGGACGCCGGTTCCGACTCCACCGGGCCGAGCACCGCCACGCCGGGGGCGATCCGCTCGGCGTCCCCGAGCACCACGGTGACCGCCCGCGCGGGCGCGAGGTACCGGGCCGCCGCCTCGGCGACGTCGTCCACGGTGGCCTTCGCCAGCCGGGCGGCGTGCTCGGCGAGGAAGTCCAGGCGCAGCCCGCTGCCGGCGTACGCGCTGGTCAGCGAGGCCAGACCGGACTGGGTGGACATGCCGAGCTGGAGACTGCCCAGGGCGTACCGGCGGGCCTGCTCCAGCTCGTCGGCGGCGGGTGGCAGCGAGGCCAGCCTGCCCAGCTCGTAGACCGTCTCCAGCAGCGCCGGCCCGGTCACCTCGGTCGCCACGTCCGCCGCGGCGACCAGCACCGAACCGGCCACCGAGTGCTCCACCACCGAGTACGGGCCGTACGTGTAGCCCTTGTCCTCCCGGATGTTCTCCACCCAGCGGGAGGAGAAGTAGCCGCCGAAGAGGAGGTTCGCCAGTTGCAGGGCGGCGTGGTCGGGATGGGTGCGGCCGACCGCCGGCAGGGCGATCCGCACCGACGACTGCACCGAGCCGGGCCGGTCCACCAGCCGGATCGGCCCCGGCGCCAGCGGCGGGACGGGCGGCAGCGCCACCTCCCGGCCGGCGCCCTGCCAGCCGCCGAGCGCGCGTTCCGCCGCGTCCAGCGCCCGGTCCGGCTGCACGTCGCCGACCAGCACCAGCACCGCGCCCTGCGGGTGGACCCGCTCGGCGTGCAGCCGGCGCAGCGCCGCCGGCCGTACCGCCCGGACCTGCTCCGGCTCCGGGGTCTGCTCCGCGTACGGGTGCCGGCCGTAGATCCGCCGCAGCAGCGCCACCCGGGCCAGGTGCGCCGGCTGGCTCTGCGCCATCTCGATCCGGTCGACGGTGTGCGCCCGCTCGGTGGCCACCTCGTCGGCCGGGTACGTCGCGCCGGTCAGCACGTCGGCGAGGATGTCCAGCATCCGGTCCAGCCCGGTGACCAGGCCCACCCCGGAGAGCATCAGCCGGTCCGGGTCGACCCCGGCGGACAGCCCGCCGCCCACCGCCTGCAACTCGGCGGCGATCTGCACGCTGGACATCCGTTCGGTGCCGGCGAGCAGGGTCTGCGCGAGCAGCGTGCCCCGGGCGGCGTGGGCCCGGCCGAACGGCATCCACAGCCGCAGCTCGACCAGGGGCACCGCCGGACGCCGCACCACGATCACCGTGAGGCCGTTGGCGAACGTCCGCTCGGCCTGCCGGGGCAGCTTCAGCCGGCCCACCGGGCCGAGCGGCGGCAGCTCCCGCCGGGCGGTCGGGGTCGGGTTGGTCAGGGTCGGTGGGGTCACCGGGCACCTCCGGGAACGACCTCGATGGACGCCCGACGCTCGGGCCGCAGGGTGGCGGCGGCGGCGCGGACCTGCTCCCCGGTGACCTCGCCGACCAGCCGGGGCAGCTCGTTGAGCAGGCCGGGCTCGCCGCGCTGCTGTTCGAGCACGGCCATCCGCAGCGCCCGGCCGAGCACCGCGTCGGTGTCCCGCAGCAGGTGGGTGGCCATCCGGGCCTGGGTCCGGGCCAGCTCGCCGTCGGTCAGGCCGTCGGTGGCGAGCCGGTCGAGCTCCTCGTCGACGATGGCGAGGACCTTGTCCACGTCCCCGCCGGGCGGCAGGTGGTGCTGGAGGATCAGCACCGTCGGGTCCCGCACGTCGAACGGGTCACCCATGAAACCGAGGTAGCCGCCGGTGCTGGTGACCCGCCGCTCCCGCTGGACCAGCCGCTCCACCAGCCGGGACGCGTCGCCGTCGGTGAGCACCTCGGCGAGCACCACGTACGCGAGGTAGCCGGTGAAGTCGGTGAGCGGGTCCGGCACCCGCCAGGCGCTCGCCACCGCCGGCATGGGGGCCAGCCGGTCGGTGTACGACGAACGCCGTTCCACGGTCAGGTCGGGCTCGGCGAAATCCGGCCGGGTCGGGGCGGGACGCGCCTCGACGTCCCCGAAGTGCCGCTCGACCAGCGCGGTGGCCTCGGCGACGTCGACGTCCCCGCTGACCGCCAGCACCGCGTTGCCGCAGGCGTAGTAGCGGCGGAAGAAGTCGACCGCCTCGTCGACGGTGGCCGACTCCAGGTCCTCGAACGAGCCGTAGCCGTCGTGCGCGTTGGGGTAGGTGTCGAACGCCACCGGCGACAGGGTCAGCCAGGGGAACCCGCCGTACGGGCGGTTGAGCACGTTGACCCGGATCTCCTCCTTGACCACGTCGACCTGGTTGCGCAGGTTCTCCTCGGTCAGCCGGGGGCCGCGCATCCGGTCGGCCTCCAGGAAGAGGGCCCGTTCCAGCGCGTTGCCCGGCAGGGTCTCGTAGTAGTCGGTGTAGTCCAGGTGGGTGGAGCCGTTGAAGGTGCCGCCCGCGCCCTGCACGTGCCGGAAGTGGGCCAGCTTCTCCAGGTTCTCGGAGCCCTGGAACATCAGGTGCTCGAAGAGGTGGGCGAAGCCGGTCCGGCCCTGCGGCTCGGACCGGATGCCCACGTCGTAGACCACCGCCACCCCGATCACCGGGGCGCTGCGGTCCGGGGTGAGCACCACCCGCAGGCCGTTGTCGAGGGTGAAGCGTTCCACCGGGTACTTCGTCGCTGGAATTCTGGATCTCCGCGCCGCCACCCGTCGACCCTAACGTGTCGGGACCTCCACGCGCCCGGAGCCGCCCCCGGTGGCGGCCGGCGTCGGCCGGGCGGACACCAGGGACAGCGCCTCCGCGCCGACCCGCTCGGCCTCCTCCAGGTGCGCCCGACCGGAGACGCCGTCCGGTTAACCTACCAAAGAGATAGGAAAACCGGGATAGCCCCGATGTCGTTTTCCCGCGATCCGGTCGGCGCTTGACGCCACCCGCCCCCTGGTCCACTCTTCCTACCTACCAAGTAGGAATACTGCAGATTGGAATCAGCGGGATGAGACGGCACCCCCATCGTCGGACGTGGTCCCTGGCGGCCGTGGCGCTGGTCGGGCTGGCGGCCCTGACCGCCTGCGGCGGCGAGGACGACGCGGGCGCGGCCGGCGGCTCCTCCGGGTCGACGACCCTGCGCCTGGGCTACTTCCCCAACATCACCCACGCGCCGGCGGTCGTCGGCGTCGAGAAGGGCATCTTCGCCGAGAAGCTCGGCGCGGACGTCAAGCTGGAGCCCAAGACCTTCAACGCCGGCCCGGCCGCCATCGAGGCGATCTTCTCCGGCGCGCTGGACGCCACCTACATCGGCCCGAACCCGACGGTCAACGCCCACTCCAAGAGCAACGGCGAGGCGGTCCGGGTGATCTCCGGCGCGGCCTCCGGCGGGGTGGCGCTGGTCGTCAAGCCCGGGATCACCTCGGTCGAGCAGCTCAAGGGCAAGAAGATCGCCACCCCGCAGCTCGGCAACACCCAGGACGTCGCGCTGCGCTTCTGGCTCAAGGAGAAGGGCATCGAGACCACCAAGGAGGGCGGCGGCGACGTCAAGATCGTCCCGCAGGAGAACGCGCAGACCGTCGAGACCTTCGGCAGCGGCGCGATCGACGGGGCCTGGGTGCCCGAGCCGTTCGTCTCCCGACTGGTCAACGCCGGCGGCAAGGTGCTCGTCGACGAGCGGGACCTCTGGCCGGACCGCAAGTTCGTCATCACCAACCTCATCGTCAGCGCGAAGTTCCTCAAGGACCATCCGGACGTGGTGCAGAAGCTGGTCGAGGCCCAGGTGGCCGCGAACGAGTTCGTCAACACCAACCCCGACGAGGCGCAGCAGGCGATCTCCGACCACCTCGGCAAGATCACCGGCAAGCCGCTGGACCTCAAGCTGATCAAGCAGGCCTGGCCCACGTTGGAGTTCACCAACGACCCGATCCCCTCGTCGCTCAAGACGGGGCTGGACCACGCCGTCGCCGTCGGCCTCACCCAGCCGGTCGACCTCGACGGCCTGTACGACCTGAAGTACCTCAACGAGGTGCTCAAGGCCCAGGGCAAACCCGAGGTCGTCCAGCCGTGACGTCGACCACGACGACGCCGCGTAGCGCGACAGGTGCGATCGCGCTACGCGGCGTGACCAAGGTGTACGGACGCGGCGAGGGCGCCGTCCTCGCGCTGGACGGCGTCACCCTCGACGTGGCGCCGGGCGAGTTCGTCTGCCTCGTCGGCGCGTCCGGCTGCGGCAAGAGCACCCTGCTCAACCTGGTCGCCGGCCTGGACCGGGTCTCCAGCGGCGAGATCGACCTCGGGACCGGGGTCGACCCGGGGCTGATGTTCCAGGAGTCCGCCCTCTTCCCCTGGCTGACCGTGGCCGGCAACGTCGAGGTTCCGCTGAAACTGCGCGGCCTGTCCCGCGCCGCCCGCCGGGAACGGGTCGCCGAGCTGCTGGGCGCCGTCCGGCTGGCCGACTTCGACCGGAAACGTCCGCACGAGCTCTCCGGCGGCATGCGGCAGCGGGTCGCGCTGGCCCGTACCCTCGCCCTCGACACCCCGGTCCTGCTGATGGACGAGCCGTTCGGCGCGCTCGACGCGATGACCCGGGACCTCCTCCACGACGAGCTGGAACGGATCTGGTCCGAGCAGAAGCTGACCGTGCTGTTCGTGACGCACAACGTCCGCGAGGCGGCCCGGCTCGCCGACCGGATCATCCTGCTCTCCAGCCGGCCCGGCCGGATCATCTGGTCCACCCGGGTCGACGTGCCCCGCCCCCGACGCATCGACGCTCCCGAGGTCGCCTCGATCGCCGCCGAGGTCACCGACCGACTCCGTACGGAGGTGGGCCGCCATGGCCGGTGACACCCTCACCAGCGGGACGCGGACCGACGCCGAACTCTCCGGCCTGGACGCGCTGGAGATCGCCGGCCAGGAGAGACCGCCGTCGCGTGCCACCCGGCTCTGGTCGGCCACCTGGCCCAAGCTGGCCGCGTTCGGCCTCGCCCTGGCACTGTGGCAGGTCGTGGTCTGGACGGGCTGGAAACCGGAGTACTCGCTGCCCGGCCCGGTCGCCGTCGGCGAGGAGCTGTTCCGGCAGGCCGGCACCGCGCAGCTCTGGGACGGCATGGCGACCACCCTGCGCCGGGCCGCCGTCGGGTACGTCTTCTCCGTCGCGGTGGGTCTGCTGGTCGGTCTCGCGGTGGCCCGCTTCCGGGTGCTGCGCGCCGCGATCGGCTCGATGATCACGGCGTTGCAGACGATGCCGTCGATCGCCTGGTTCCCGCTGGCGATCCTGCTGTTCGAGCTGAGCGAACAGGCCATCTTCTTCGTGGTGGTGCTCGGCGCGGCGCCGTCCATCGCCAACGGGGTGATCGCCGGGGTCGACTACGTGCCGCCGTTGCTGCTGCGCGCCGGCCGCAACCTCGGCGCACGCGGACTGAACCTCTACCGGTACGTGATCGCGCCCGCCGCGCTGCCCGCCATCGTGGCCGGGCTCAAGCAGGGCTGGGCCTTCTCCTGGCGGAGCCTGATGGCCGGCGAGCTGATCGTGGTCGGCATCTCGCAGACCTCGCTGGGCGCGCAGCTCACCTACTCACGGGAGTTGTCCGACGCGCCCTGGCTGCTCGCCACCATGATCGTCATCCTGGTGGTCGGTCTGGTCGTCGACGCGGTGTTCGGCGCGGCCGACAAGGCGATCCGCCGCCGCTGGGGCGTTCTCGACCAGGGGAGCCTCTGACCCGTGCACGTCTCCGCCCGCGCCGACTACGCCCTCCGTGCCGTGCTGGCCATCGCCGACACCGCCTCCGGGGAGCCGGTCAAGGCCGCCGCCCTGGCGCAGGTCCAGCAGATCCCGCTCAGCGTCCTGCACGGGATCCTGCTCGACCTGCGCCGGGCCGACGTCCTGGTCAGTCACCGCGGCACGGAGGGCGGCTACACGCTGAGCCGCCCAGCCGACCAGATCACCGTCGGCGACGTGCTGCGCGCCGTCGGCGGAACCCTGACCAGCGTCCGTGGCCTGCCCGCCGACGCCGCCGGCTACCAGGGCGTCGCCACCGGCCTACGGGACGTCTGGTTCGCCGTACACGGTGCGATCACCCAGGTGGTCGACCAGACCAGCCTGGCCGACCTGCTCGCCCCCGACCGCCGGCCGAGCTCCCCCGGCCGCGAGACCCCGGTCAACTGACCGGGTTGGCGTCCGCGCCCGCCGGCCGGACCGGGCTGTGCAGCTCGACCACCACGGCCGGCGGGCGGCGGTCACCCGCGCCCGGGTGCCAGGGACCGAACGCCGCCAACAGCGCCAACAGCAGACCGGCCCCGGCCACCACGAGCACTACCAGCAGCTCCCGTACCGCCCCAGCATGGACCCCCATCGTCACCCCTCCTGACACGGGCCGATCCCCATCGCCCCGGATCACCAGGCGGGTCAGCCCCCACCGACCCGCGCCCCCCCTACGCTCGCCGCCAGCCCCCCGGCCGCGCGACGCCCACCATCGAACCGCGCTGATCCCCCACTCAGCGTCGACGTCCGACGACGACGGGAGGAAGGTACCGCCCCCGGCCGACATCGGCCCGCCGGCACGACGGCCGACGCCGAGCCGGGTCCGTGCGGCCCGGTCCCCGCTGACCGAACGGTCGAACGGAGCGGCACCAGATCACGGAAATAGCGCGGTCCGGACAACAGGACGCCACCAGTTCACCGAAATCGCGCCGCCCGGAACCCGGCGGGCGGCGGGCGGCGGGCGGCGGGCGGCGGGCGGCGGGCGGCGGGCGGCGGGCGGCGGGCGGCGGGCGGCGGGACAGTACCGTCGCCGACACTGTCGAGCTGCCCCGGATACGGGGCGGTCAGGTGGGCCTTTCACGACGCCGAAGTAGAGGATCTCCATGGCCGCCGAGTGCTTCACCAGACCGAGCAGGTTGGTCGCGGTCCGGGTCAACGGCCGTCGGACGTCGTACTCGCTGAGCCCGTCGAGCTTCCACAGCAGGGCGTCGCGGCCGCCCTGCAGGTAACTGTGCAGATCTGCCTTCATACCGCACGATGGCATCCGGTCGATGTCGACGCCGCCCCGAATGATCCACCGACGCCACTGTCCGCAGGGCCACCGCCCCGCATGCCGCCCCGGCTGCCCGAACTGCCGACCGGTCGGCTGACGGCCGCCTGCCGGGCCCACCGGCCGGGACACCGGCCGGAGCGACGTACGCCGGAGGCGGTCGGTCGGATCCTCCGGAGCGGGCCGACCGCCTGACCGGACGCGGAGATCGCGGAGGTGCTGGGGAGTCACCGGGTTGGGCGCCCGGAGCGGGGGCTGCCGGCCAGGCCGACCGACTGACCGAGCCGACCGACTGACGGCCGAGCCGACCGACCGAGCCGACTGACTGACCGGCTGGCTGATTGACCGGCTGCCCCATATTCGGGGCAGCTCGACAGCGTGCAGAACCCTTACCCCGGGGTGGACGAACACGCCCGGGACGACGAAACCCGGCCCGGGTGGACGAAACCCGGCCCGGGTGGACGAAACCCGGCCCGGGTGGACGAAACCCGGCCCGGGTGGACGAAACCCGGCCCGGGTGGACGAAACCCGGCCCGGGTGGACGGAACCCGGCCCGGGTGGACGGAGCCTGGTCCCGGGCGTTGCACACGGGTCCACGCCCGAACGAGCAGGGTGTGCCGGAGCCGCACACGCGCCGCGACCCGACCACCGACCCGGGAACGCGTCGTGACGCAAGGCCGGAAGCGGGAGGACAGCGTGACGTCGACCCGGAGCCGGCCTGTCTCGTGCGTCGCGACCACCCGGCGGGAGGCCGGAGGAGCGGTCAGGGGGTGCGGGGGCGGCGCGGGCGGCGGGAGCGGGCCGAGGAGCGGTGCGGGGCCCGGTCGGCGCCGGCCGCCGTCCCGAACACGCCGCCGGTGGCACCGCCGGTGGCGGCAGTCGCGGCGGCGGCAGTCGCGGCGGCAGTGGCGGCAGTGGCCCTGCCTCGGCCACCCGCGCGTCGGGCCGGCGACTTGGCGGGGGCGGACGCCGGGGGCGGGGCGATGGTGACCGGCACGCCGGACGGCTCGCGGGCGCCGGTCGCCCGGACCAGGGCCTCGTCACCGGGGCGCACCTGCGCCGAGTGCGGCCGGATGCCGGCCACGCTCATCAGTTTGGCCACGTCCCGCCGCTGCTCCGGCAGGACCAGGGTGACCACGGTGCCGGACTCCCCCGCGCGGGCCGTCCGGCCACCCCGGTGCAGGTAGTCCTTCGCCTCGGTCGGCGGGTCCGCGTTCACCACCAGGTCCAGGCCGTCGACGTGGATGCCCCGCGCCGCCACGTCCGTGGCGACCAGGGTGGTCACCAGTCCGGTGCGGAACTGCTCCAGGATCCGGGTCCGCTGGGGCTGCGACTTGCCGCCGTGCAGGGCCGCCGCGCGTACCCCCTTGGCGAGCAGTTGCCGGGCGAGCCGGTCGGCGCGGTGCTTCGTACCGGTGAACAGGATGGTGCGGCCCTCGCGGGCCGCGATCTGGGCGAGCGCGGCGGGCTTGTCGGCCGCGTCGACGTGCAGCACGTGGTGGGTCATCGCGGTGACCGTGGCGGTGCCCGGGTCGACCGAGTGGGAGACCGGGTCGGTCAGGAAGCGGCGGACCAGCCGGTCCACGCCGCCGTCCAGGGTGGCCGAGAAGAGCATCCGCTGCCCGTTCGGGGCGACCTGCTCCAGCAACTTGGTGACCTGCGGCAGGAAACCCATGTCGGCCATCTGGTCGGCCTCGTCCAGCACGGTGGCCGTGACCTGGTCCAGCCGGGCGTCGCCCCGGTCGATCAGGTCGTGCAGCCGGCCCGGGGTGGCCACCAGCACCTCGGCCCCGGCGCGCAGGGCCTCCGCCTGGCGTTGCAGGGACAGGCCGCCGACCACTGTCGCGCAGCGCAGGCCGAGCGCCCGGGCGTACGGGGTGAGCGCGGCGGTGACCTGCTGGGCCAGTTCCCGGGTGGGCACCAGCACCAGGGCCAGCGGACGCCCCGCGCGGGCCCGACGGCCGGCGGTGCGGTGCAGCAGGGGCAGGCCGAAGGCGAGCGTCTTGCCGGAGCCGGTGCGGCCCCGGCCGAGCACGTCCCGACCGGCGAGCGAGTCGGGCAGGGTCGCCGCCTGGATCGGGAACGGTTGGGCGATGCCCTGCGTGGTCAACTCGGCGACGAGTTCGGGCCGCAGCCCGAACTCGGTGAACGACGGAACGACTGTGGTCATGGTGCGGCCTTCCTCGACGCGGCACGTGTCGAGGAGGAGCGCCGACGCGCGGCGCTTCACCGGCCCACGCCTGTCGAGACAGGAACGTGGCGGTGGTCACAAGCACGAACCGAAGGGGGTACGCGGCCGGCCCGCGCGGATGCGCTGCGGACCGGCCGCGTCACCGCGCCCGAAGGGCGTGGCGGGTGGTACGGGATCCCGGGCGGGATCAGAGCGGACGGATGTTCTCCGCCTGCGGGCCCTTCTGACCCTGGGTCACCTCGAACTCGACCCGCTGGTTCTCGTCCAGGCTCCGGTAGCCGGAGGTCTGGATCGCCGAGAAGTGGGCGAAGACGTCAGCGCCGCCGCCGTCCGGGGTGATGAAGCCGAAGCCCTTGTCAGCGTTGAACCACTTGACGGTGCCAATTGCCATCTGTTTCGTCTCCTTGACGGAACTTCGCGCCCGCACCCGTTGCGGACGGCGATGAGGAGCGCGCCACGTACGCGGCACACCTGTCGCTGCTGGTCGCCCCGCCCGGAGAACTCCGGACACAACAAAGCGCGCCTGGGGTCACAATCCACCAGGCGCACACAGAGTCTCTGGTAACCATAAACTGCAACAACGGTGTCAAGCTATCACGGATCCCGGCCGCCCACATCCGCTACACCGGATTCGTCGGCTCCGGGTCCACCGGCTCGGTGGCGGCGGTCACCAGGGCGGCCAGCCCCTCGGCGTCCAGCAGGTCCGCCGGCCGGACGGTCACGTCGTCCCGGACGTAGTGGAACGCCGCCCCGACGTGCTCGACCGGCACGCCCGCCAGCTCCGCCCAGGCCAGCCGGTAGACGGCCAACTGCACCGCCGCCGCGTCGGCCTCCGGCCCGGTCGGCTGGCGCCCGGTCTTCCAGTCGACCACGTCGTACCGGCCGCCGGGGCGGGCGAAGACCGCGTCCATCCGGCCCCGCACCACCACCCCGGCGACCACTGTGGCGAACGGCACCTCGACCTCCACCGGCACCCGGTCGGCCCACTCGCCGGCCAGGAACCGCTCCTGGAGGGCGGTCAGCTCGGTGTCCGGGGCGGCGTCGGCGTCGGCCGCCCCGGGCAGCTCGTCCACGTCGAGCAGCCGGTCGGCCCCGAACCGCTGCTCCAGCCAGGTGTGGAAGGCGGTGCCCCGGCGGGCGTACGGGCTGGGCGGGGCCGGCAGCGGACGGCGCAGCGTACGGGCGAGCTGCTCCGGGTCGCGGCGCAACGCCACGAGCTGGGAGACCGACAGGTGTTCGGGGAGGGTCACCTGCACCGTGCCGGCGTTGCGCAGGGCCTCGGCCCGCTCGGCGAGGAGCAGGTCGGTCTCCCGCCGCCACCTGACGATCTCCGGGTCGGTCTCCGCCGGGTCGTCGGCGGCGTCGGCCGGGAGGGCGGCGCCGCCGGCGGACGGCTCGGCGCCGGCGGCGGACGGCTCGGCTCCGCCGGGCGGCGGAACGGCGTCGCCGGGCGGCGGGTCGGCGAGCAGGAGCTGCCGGACCAGGGCCGCCGCCTCGGCCAGCACCGGCCGGCGGGCGCCCAGCGGGTCGGCCGGCCACTCGGCCCGCAGCACCACCTCCGTGGTCGGGTTGACCGCGTCCCCGGCCGGCTCCGGCGCCCACACGTCCACCACGTGCCCGTCCCCGCCGGCCAGGCAGACGTCGTGCATCTCCCGCAGGAACACCGACGGGCCCCGGGGACGTCTCGTCCCCTCCCCCCACCAGTGGCCGGAGCAGAGCAGCAGCCGCCGTGGCCGGGTCACCGCCACGTACGCCAGCCGGCGTTCCTCCCGTTCGTCGTGGGCCCGCCAGTCGGTGGCGAAGTCGGCCAGCGCCCGGGCCACCCCGCGCTGGTCCTCCGCGTCGGCCAGGGCCAGGGCGGGCAATCCGTCGGCGTCGCCGCGCAGCGGGAACGGCAGCACGCCCAGGCCGCCCAGGTAGTGGTCGGAGCTACGGACCTGTCCCGGCCAGCCGCCCCGGGTCAGCCCGGCGACCGCCACCACGTCCCACTCCAGCCCCTTGGCGGCGTGCGCGGTGAGGATCTGCACCGCGCCCTCCACCACCTCGACCTCACCCGGGGCCAGGCCGCGTTCCTCGTCCTCGGCGGCGGCCAGATAGGCCAGGAAACCGGCCAGGGTGGCCCCCGGGGTCTCCCCGCTGAACCGGGCCG